>JAFRKG010000097.1 GCA_017431845.1 Methanosphaera sp.
ATATCAATGGAATTATGAAGGAAAGGTTTCATGTAGTAATTATTTAGAGGTTACTTAAATGAACATTGAAAATTATACACCAAATTATTATGAAGCATTATGGTATCATGGTATATCATATATTATTCTAAAGGGTAAAGTCACATTACTAGACCTTTACGATGAACTTCTTATTAGTTTTAATAATTGGTTAAATTCTAATGATTTTAATAAACAAGGCATTAATGAACATTATATAGCCAAAGTAATTCTATCTGTAATTAATACTATGTTATCAGATTATTATAAGCAAGATAATGATGATTTAAAGTACTTAGTAGAAACAGAATTAGGAATAGTATCTAATTCTTCTGGGCTTCAAGATACTATTATTGATAATGAGCATGATGAAATTCCAGTAATTGTATTTTATTCTACTGAAAATTTTTAAAATTAATTTTCATTTTTACTTGACAAAACCTTCCTATATGTGCTATACTAAACATGTCCTTTGAGAAAGGACAAAACATTAAGACATAAAAAGAAATAAAGGTCATACTTAAATTGCCTGAATTATTATGAAGTACAAGTTATAAGACAGGGAATACAGTTTAATTATTGATAGGTTGATTACACCTGTATATAGGAGTACAAAGTAAGACGCTGCTTGTAGTAAAGTTGACTTTGGTAGTTTCAATAAGAAATGAAGTTTCTAGTCTATTGATTATATCTTTAAAACGGAATAGGGTAGGAGTATACAGTCCCTACTGACAAGGCAATCCTAAGCCAACTGTATTTTATATGGAGCACTAATTCAATGGCAGAATAGCGGTCTTTTAAACCGTCTATCCCGTTTCGACTACGGGGTGCTCCACCATAACACATTGGCGTTGCCTTTGTTGTTGACTTTGCATATGGGAGTTATAGGGTTCTTCCTTATCAAAACCCTAACTTATTAATTATGAGAATTATGAGTAATATTTTAAATAAGAAAGATAAATCATATAAGAAACTTCCTCCTAATGAATTACAAGGTTTATTAGAATTTAGGAAACGGGGAAGTAAAATACCCTCTAAAAAAGGTAAAGGAAGTTTTAAACGCAAACCAAAGTACCCTAATAAGGAGAATTAAAACAATGTTTAATTATCATGTTTATGAAGTTATAATAGGTTATTATAATAGTGAAAAGAAGCAAGATGAAACTATTACATATGAAGTAATTGCAGAAAATATTTCCGAAGCAATTGATGTAGCAGAAGGGGAATGCTGGTCAGGTGGAGCAATTTCAGCTAAGTTCTTAAGGGACATTCCAGAGATTAAAGAAATTAATAGAGTTTCAACCTCTAAAGATAATTCTTAAAATATTCCATTTTTACTTGACAAAACCAGATACTATATGATATAATTCTTTTATCAAATGAAGATGTTCATATCATCTCCATAAAAGAGTTATAGGGTTCTCTACAAAAACACTTTTCATTATAATAAAAATAATACTTAAAAATAAAACTGAAAAAGAATAAGAATAAATGCCTAAATTGTGGAAACCCATGTATTAATAAATATTGTGGTGTTCATTGCCAACAAATATATCAACAATTAAAATGGGAAAAAGATTGGTTTGCTGGTAAAGAAACAGGTAATGGAAGTAAATGGGGAGAACCAAAAGATAGAGTAAAAACTTATTTGTTTAGAATTTATAATAGTAAATGCTCTAAATGTGGATGGAGTAAAATAAATCCTTATACTCATAAAATTCCATTAGAAGTTGAACATATTGATGGAAATTATGAAAATAATCGTCCAGAAAATGTTACTTTACTTTGTCCTAATTGCCATAGTTTAACTGCTACTTATCGTGGAGCTAATAAAGGACATGGCAGACAAAAAACTTGGATTCCTAAATTTTAAATAATCTCCGCTAGTTTAACTGGTTAGAACGGGGGACTTATAATCCCTTAATACTCGTTCAATTCGAGTGCGGAGAACCATCAAGCCAAAAAGATAGCATGATACCAAAGCGCAAGTAGGTGTATCGAAGACTAGATAAGACCAACTACAGGGTAGTAGAGCTTACATAATTGCCTACAACAATGAATGTAACTGCACTAGCATCTGCGGCTTTTAAAAATTAATTTTAATTTCTAAAAACAGAAATTAAAAACAAAATTAATTCCAGTTTTTACTTGACAAATGTACAAGCTATATGCTATAATAACAGTACAGTCAAGGGAACAAAACTTCAAAACTTCAAGACCTTGGCAAACCACATACGATATACTACTGTGAAAGCTTATATGAAGGTTAGCGCGTAGACCTTCATCAAATGGTGAGTAATAGTTGTATATAAATAAATCCTAGTGACCTGAGAAGGGCATAAAAGGTTGACTTCTGGGTGGTTCAATCAGTAACTTTTGCACCTTGACTAAGCTTCAAAAAGAAGCATAAATTAAATACCCTTAATGGGAAAATTAAATGAAGAAACTTGCAAGTACATAAATTCCACCTCTGCGAAGCAAGTGGTTGACTACACTTCAATAAGAAGTGAGGAC
>JAFRKG010000098.1 GCA_017431845.1 Methanosphaera sp.
AGTCTTTATAATTAGTTAGTCAATTATCTTATATTACTTTAACTAATTATTTTTTCATATAACTATTGTGAATACATGTTCCATTCATTCATATTCTAGATAATGAATAGAAGAATATTTTATAAATAATTAATAATATATGCCCTATTTTTAAGATAAATATATATAAGTCGAAGGATAAAGAAATAAATCTAAAAATAAAAGGAGGAAAATTTTCATGGCTGAATTACCAATCGCACCAGTTAAAAGAATCTTAAAAAGTGCTGGAGCAGAAAGAATCAGTGATGCAGCAGCAATTGCACTTGCAGATGCTCTTGAAGATTACGCAGAAGAAGTAGCAATCCAAGCAAACAAACTTGCAAAACACGCAGGAAGAAAAACTGTTACCGCTGATGATGTTAAATTAGCATTATAATTAGTTTTACTAAATAAAAGAGAATGTTACTAAATATTAGTAGCATTTAAAAAACTCTTTTAATTAAATTCTTATTTTTAACTATTTTTTTGGAAATATTTTATTTTTATTTATTGTTATTTATGATATTTTGATTTTTACATTAAATAAAGCTATATGGGACTTAATTTTTTATAAAAAGTTTATACCTTATTAATCATTCTTTTTAAACCTATGATATATATTTTTTTTAGTTTAAATAGTTTATTTTTATTATATTATTTTTAACGTAGTTATATTTGATTTTAAAGCATTATGAAAAATTATTTAAAATGATTTAATTGTTTGAATTATTAAAATGATTATTTGATTATAATATGTTTTAATTTTCTTTATTTTTTTATTATAGTGAATAAATAGTAATTATTAAATATTTTAATCGTTTAAAAAATATTTTTTATAATATATAATATTCATTCGTATGTCATTTTTTGAAATAAGTAATAATAATTATTCCTTTAAATACTCCGATAAGATATTCTATAATTGTAAGAAAAAAAAGAAACGAGATGATTGAAAATGGAACTCAACTACAAAAAAAATCTGGAAAATGTTCTTAACGGTAAAGAAGTAGATATCACACCAGTGATAACCGTTACACAATCCGGAATTCTAGATGCAATGAAACTTACAGGTACATCCTGGCCAAAAGCACACGAAGACCCTGAACAAATGGCAACATTAGGTGCATCATTACATGAACTAGCAGGTCTAGAAGATGCTAAAATACCATTCTGTCTTGCAGTAGAAGCAGAATCCATGGGATGTACAGTTGATCTAGGAAGTGGTGGACGAACACCGGAAGTAGTTAAATCACCATTTGATGATCCTAGAGAAATAGAAATCCCTGATAATTTTGAAACTTCTGGAAGAATACCAGTAATATGTGAAGCAGTGGAAATACTACATGAAAGATATGATAACCTACCAGTATGTGTAGGAATAACTGGACCATTCACAGTAGCAGGACATATGATAGGAGTAGAAGAAATATTAAAAATGATAAATCTTGACTACTATGGAGTAGAAGCAGCTGTTGATGTTGCAACAGAAGCAGTTATTGCATACATAAAAGTATTGAATGAAGTTAAACCAGATATCATATGCGTAGCAGATCCTACAAGTAGTGGAGACTTATTAAGTCCACTTGATTTCCAACAGATCTCAAGACCCCCATTAGAAGATATTCAAGAAGCAATGAAATCACAAAATGTATTACATATATGTGGACACACTGGAAATATGTTAAAAGACATGTTATCAAGTGGGTATAATGGAATTAGTATAGAAGAAGCAGTAGATATGAGATATGCTCAGGAAGTAAAAGAAAGTCTTGGAAATAAATGTCAAGTATGTGGAAATATATCTACTAGTAAAACATTATATAGGGGAACACCTGAAGAGGTAAGAACAGAAGTACTTCAAGCACTAGAGAAAGGTGTGGATGTAGTTGCACCAAGTTGTGGTATAGCTGCAGCCAGTCCGTTAAAGAATATTCAAGCAATGGTTAATGCGAGAAATGAATTTTTTGGTATTGAATAATTGTCAATACCAACTTTTTTTTGAATTATGATGCCACTAGACTTCGAAATATGTTATGTCTTGATTGATATATTTTACATCATGCACATATTGTACGTTTTTAGGATATTTGGTATTGCCTAATGGATGGCTTTCTATTAGTTTGCATTTAATGTTATATGTAATGTATACATCAGTAACTATTTCCATTGGTATTTTCTTAGCATCAGCTTGATTCATTATTACAAAAGAATCATTTGTCATATATACATATTTATCGCCTAAATTAGTCATCCATTGTAGTGTTTGCTCATCATATCCTTTATAATAATCTTTAGTTTTTATTTCCTTTATTAATTCATCAAGTTTTATAGGACCACTCATTGACAATGGTAATAATATTTCATCAGAATTTGTATCTTCAACTTTCAAATCATTATTCATAGCATAAGCTATAGATAAATTACCAACGAGTAGTATTACACTTAATATAATTATGATTTTTTTATCCATAATTTATAGAACCCCAGTGTTTATGTTATACTTATATTATATAGACTACCATCTATATAAATTAATTAAAAAAAATTAATTACTAACCTTTAATATATCTATATACAGATAAAACAAAAAAGGAAGTTAACAAATAATGTTTTGGGATGAAAAAATAGAATGCATGTCAAAAGAAGACATGGAAGAACTACAGCTAAAAAGATTACAAGATGTTGTTAAAACAGCATTTAACGAAGTACCATACTATCATAAACGTTACACCGAAGAAGAAGTATACCCTGAAGACATAGAAACACTAGCAGACATAGAAAAACTACCATTCACAACAAAAACAGACCTAAGAGCATCATATCCATTCGGATTATTTGCAGTACCACAAAAAGACATAATTGAAATACACACATCCAGTGGAACAACAGGAAAACCAACAGTATCAGGATACACACGTGAAGACCTAGACATATGGGGAGAAATCATAGCACGTGGATTAACTATGATGGGCGTAGATGAAAATGACATTATCCAAAACACTCACGGATATGGATTATTTACCGGAGGATTTGGTGTACATTACGGTGGTCAAAAAATAGGAGCTACAGTAGTACCTATATCTACAGGTCAAACACTTAGACAAATTGAGTTACTTAAAGATTTTAAAACAACAATGTTAATTTTCACACCATCCTATGGTTTACACATAGCAGAAGAATTAAAAAATATGGGAACAGACCCTAAAGACTTAAATCTTAAAGTAATAGGATTTGGATCAGAAAGCTGGACCGATGAAATGAGAAAACAGATAGAAGACAAATTCCAAACACCAGCATACAACATTTATGGACTTACAGAAGTCATGGGCCCAGGAGTAGCAATGGAATGTGAAGAACAAAACGGTTTACACTTAAATGAAGACCATTTCTATCCAGAAATCATCGACCCAGAAACAATGAAACAATTACCAGAAAACACACCTGGAGAATTAGTACTGACAACCCTAACAAGAGTAGGTATGCCACTTATAAGATTCAGAACAAGAGACATAACAAGAATTCACCATGAAAAATGTGGCTGTGGAAGAACACTGGTAAAAATGGATAAAATAAGTGGAAGAACCGACGATATGCTTAAAATTAAAGGAGTTAGTGTGTTCCCATCACAAATTGAAAAAGCATTACTATCAATTGAAGGTGTAGAACCTCATTACCAGATAATATTAACTAGACCAGGTGTATTAGACCAAATAGAAGTTAAAGTTGAAGCATCACCAGAAATATTCTTTGACAATGTAAAAGAATTAGTAGGAATTAAGGACAAATTGGCTCATGCAATACATGATGAAATAGGTTTAAGAGTAAATGTAACACTAGTAGAACCAAAAACTATTGATCGTGTAGAAAGTGGTAAAGCAGTTAGAGTAATTGATAATAGAAACAAATAAAAAAAAAAAGAATAGGGTGAAAATATGATAGAAGAATATATTGACCAGTTATCAATATTTTTAGAAAATAAAAAGGGAAGATTATTAAATACATTAGACATTATTGAAGAGTTAAATATTAACATCAGAGCATTATCTATCGCTGATACTTCAGAATTCGGTATACTCCGTTTAATCGTAACAGACCCTTTGAAAGTTAAAGAAAAACTAGAAGAAAAAGATTTCATAGTAAAAATTACAAAAGTTTTAGCAGTATCCATAAGTGATGAACCAGGAGGACTTAATAAAATTTTAAGAATCCTTGATAAAAACAATATTAACTTAGAATATTTATATGCTTTTGTTGAACAAAAAACATACAATGCAATTGTTATCCTAAAATTAGAAAATATGGATGAAGGCTATAAAGTTTTAAAAGAGGAAGATTCACAATTAATCACTTCAGAAGAGATTTATTCAATATAAACAACTACTCTTCAACTCCCCAACTTTTTTTAAAAAAATAAATTATAAACAGGAATTATATCCTGCTTCAAATGCTTTTAAGTTTATTTCAATAGATTTTGGTGGAAGATTATCTTTCATTATAGATATAACATCTTCTTTTTCTAATGGAAAAGTACTTATAGCAGTAGCAGCACCCAACATTGCCATATTCATAGATAATGGATGTCCTGCATCAAGAGCTATTTTATTTGCATCAATAGCATAAACCTTTGCTACTTTTTCTTCCAATTCTTTAATTATAGTATCTAATTCAGGATAATCAACATCTTGTTGATTAATTGTTGATGGCAGTACTGGTGAAGTATTAGTTACAATAATTGAATCTTTATTAGATTTATGTAATGCCCTAAGTGCTTCTACAGGTTCAAAAGATAATATGAGGTCTGCGCCACCTTCTTGTATTATAGGACTTTGATCTTCACCTATTTTTAGTTCAGTTGATACAACTCCACCACGTTGACTCATACCATGTATCTCACTCATCACAACATTCATTTCTTTATGAATTGCTGTTTCCCCTATTACGATGGAAGTTTTAATAATTCCCTGTCCACCTATTCCACATATATAAATATTATATACCATACTCATCTACTCCTCTTTATGAATTGCATTAGTTGGACATACTTCTGTACAGACTCCACACTTATTACATACTTGATCTATAGTAATTTTTCCATCAATTTCATTTATGCTTGGACATGCTAAATTGTTTACACAAATGTTACAATGTACACATTTATCTTGATCAACTTTTATTTTATATTTTCTTTCACGTATTGCTTGTTTGTTTATTAAGTTACATGGATATTTTGCTATAATTACTGATACTCCATCATAATCTAATGCTTCTTTGTAAATGTTTATCATTTCTTTAACATTTAATGGATTAACTTTCTTTACAAAGTTTATTCCTATGGATTTTACCAGTGCTTCTATAGATATTTCTGGTGCTTCATCACCCATTCCATCTATTGGTATTCCAGGGTTTGTTTGTCCACCAGTCATTGCTGTGATCCTATTGTCTAAAATGACTAGTGTAAATTTTGTTTTGTTATGTACTGCATTAATAAGTGGTGGTATTCCTGCATGGAAGAATGTTGAATCACCTATGAAACTAATTATTGGTTGATCCTTGGTTGATTTACTGAATCCACAACTTGTTCCAACACTTGCCCCCATTGACATGAGATAATTTGCCATTTTATATGGTGGTGCTATTCCCAGTGTGTAACAGCCTATGTCGGATGGATGTATACTTTCTAAGTCAAGGTTTAAACTGTTTATTGCTTCTCTTGCTGCATAATATGATGCTCTGTGTGGACAGCCGGAACATAATGTTGCTGGTCTTGAAGGTAGTGCTAATTCGGATAATTGATTTGGTTCTTTACGTTTATCATCGAATGATGATAATTTTTGTAATGCTTCAAATATAATGTCAGGAGTGTATTCGAATATTTCTGGTAAAGTATTGTCCCGTTTTCCATGTATTTTTACGTTTATATTGTATTTTCCTGCTATTGCTAATGTTTCAATCTCGTTAATTGGATCTACTTCTTCTACGACTAGTACTTCTCTGTTGTCTTCGAGGAATTTACGAACTAATTCTTCTGGGTAAGGGTGTGTGAATCCTAGTTTTAATATGTTGACTTTGAGATTGTTTTGTCTTACTACATCTGCAACATAATTATATGCTCCACCAGATGCTATTATACCTATTTCTGCTCCATTATCTATTATTTTATTTAATGGGCTTTTATTTGAGACTTCTCTTATGTCACTTATTTTTTCTACAAGGTTTTTATGCATTACTCGTGCTGCTTCTGGTACTGGTACGTGTAATCCATTATCCTTATATTCACCGTATGTTTTTGTGTTTTTAGCATAACTGCCTGTTTCTACTATACCTCTCATATGAGATACTCTTGTTGTTGTTCTGAGGATTACTGGTATGTTGAATTTGTCTGAGATATCATAAGCATAGTGTATGAAGTCTTTTATTTCCTGTGGATTTGATGGTTCAAATAATGGTATGTTTGCTTGTCTTGCAAAGTGTCTTGTATCTTGTTCATTTTGTGAGGAGAATGTTGATGGATCATCTGCTACTAATACAAGCATGCTTCCTTCTACTCCAATGTATGCTGAGGTCATGAATGAGTCTGCTGCAACATTTACTCCTACGTGTTTCATGAATGAAAAAGTTCTCAGACCAGTACTTGCTGCAGATGTTGCTACTTCTATTGCTACTTTTTCGTTTGCTGAGAATTCAAAGTATACATTAGCTTCTTTTGCTATTTTAAATAGAATATCACCTATTTCTGATGATGGAGTTCCCGGATATGTTGCTGCTAATGAAACTCCTGATTCTAAGACTCCTCTTACGGCGGCCTCATTTCCTAGCATGAACCGCTTTTCTCCTTCTTTTGAGTCTAATAGTTCATTTATATTCATGTTATTACTCCTAAATAATTAAATATAATAGAAAAATATTATCGTTAGTTTAAATTCCGCTAAGAATTTTTTTTATTGATTAGTAATATTTATATGTTACAAAATATAAGCTATTATGGATATATATAATACAGATAAAATGAAAATATTAAAATAGGATAAAATAAGAAAAAGTTATAAATTTTCTTTATATATAATTTAACCACCTTTTCTTATAGAAATAATAATATTGGAAGATTAATATGATTACAATTAATGTTAAAAGATATGATCCAGTTAAAAAGGAAAGTTACATGGAATCTTATGAAATTGAAGAAATAGATAAGATGAAAGTATTGGATGCTCTCGAAGAAATTAATAAGAAGTATGATGCCAACATAGCATACAGGTATTCTTGTAGGGCAGGACAATGTGGATCATGTGCAATACAAGTTAATGGAAAATCTAAACTTGCATGTAAAGCAGAAATTAATGATAATGATATTTTAGAACCATTAAACCTTCCAGTAATTAAAGACTTAATAGTGGATAGAACTGAATTGAATAATGAAGTGAAAAGTTTAAACATGTATATGACTTCTGAAGATTGTGACATTCCTAGAACAAAACCAGAACTTATCAAACCACAAGATTATGAAGCATGTGACCAATTAAGAGGTTGTATAGATTGTTATTCATGTATATCAGCATGTCCGGTTATTAAGAAAACAGGGTCATATGTAGGACCATACTTTATGCGAGGATTTTCTAACATAGAATTTGATCCTAGAGAGGATGAATCATTATCCGAAAGAGCAATAGAATCAGGTATTTATTATTGTACATCATGTGGAGAATGTTCCAATACCTGTCCTAGAGAAATTAACATTTATGGTAAAGCAATAGAAAAGTTAAGAGAAAGAATATTTGAAGAAAATGAAGGACCATTACCAGAACATAAATTCATACATGAGTCAGTATTAACTACCGGCAAATCAGTACAACCAAAAGAAGATAGTGATTATCCTGAAGGTTTTATTAAAAAATATAACAAAATGCATGGCAGTACTAAAAATGGAAAAATTGCATTTTTCACTGGCTGTATGATTGATAATAGGCTTCCTTGGATTGCAGAATACCTTATTAATGTACTTGAAAAACTTGGATATGAAGTTGATGTACCAGAAGAACAGGTATGCTGTGGTTCACCTTTACTAAGAACTGGGCAAACAGATATTGTGCAGGAATTAGTTGATAAGAACTATGAAATATTCAAGGATTATGATACAGTTTTAACTGTGTGTGCTGGTTGTGGGGCAACACTAAAAAATAATTATCCGGAATATGGAGTAAAACTTAATGTCCTGAATATAAGTGAATTCCTTGATGGAAAACTTAATCCTGAAGATATGAATGATGTTAATCTGAAAGTCACTTACCATGACCCTTGTCACCTTGCAAGAAGCCAAGGAATAACAGAAGAACCTAGAAATATTCTTAATAATATTAAAGGAGTAGAATTTATTGAAATGGATAGACCTGATCAATGTTGTGGTGCTGGTGGTGGAGTAAAAAGTGGATTACCGGAAATTGCCGAAGCATTGGCAGATGAAAAAGTAGATATGATAGACAAGTTAAACGTTGATCATGTTGTAACCATATGTCCATTCTGTGAATTCAATATTAACGATTCTCTACAAAAGAAAAATTCAAAAACAAGTGTGATAAACATATTAGAATTACTTAATAAAGCATATGAATAAGATTAGAATTATAATTAATCTTAATTCATTTTCTAATTCTTTTTTTTAGTATAATACTGCGGTACCATTGACACTGACTAGTATGGTGTTTCCCATAGTACCTCCGAGGTTACTGTATTTTATACGAACATTTAGTATAGCATTGGCGCCTAGAGATTTTGCTTTTTCTTGCATACTGTTTAATGCGATTTCACGAGCTTTTTGTAGTTCACTTTCATAATTGGAAGTTCTTCCACCAACTACATCACGAACTCCTGAGAATATATCCTTGTATACGTTAGCTCCGATTAATCCTTCACCATTTACTATTCCTATGTATTTTTTTACAGTTTTTCCCTCAATTTCAGGTGTTGTAACCATCATCATCATTATTAATCACCTCTGTTTTTAGAAAAAAAATTGTTTTAAAGAAAAAATATAATTCTTTAATTAATGAGTTTTTGGTTTAAAACAATCAAAAATACCTGAGATTATTAGCCAAATTCCTACTATTATACCTAAATGAATAGGATTTCCAGTGAATATTCCAAAAATTATGTATAATATTCCTAAAATTACTGTTGATATACCTAAATAAGTGAAATAAAAGTAATCTTGTCCAATATATGCATAGAATAATCCGGAAATAATCATTAATAATCCTACGAAATATGTTATGAAGCTAACAAAGCTAGCTACAAATTGTGGATTAAATATTAATGATAAACTAAAGAATATTGCAACAAATGCTAGTACAATATCCACAATACCTACAATCTGATTTACACCAATTATTGATAAACCGAATAATAATAAGGAAATAGCTATCATAAAGAAAGCAAAACCAGAAATCATCCCACTAGTCATTGGGGAAAATACCGGGAATAAACATGCTATAATACCTAATAGTATGATGATTATTGCATTAGGATTTATGTTAAATTCTGGCATCATCATATTAACCTCCTTACCTTGTTAATTATTAGTTTGTGTTACAAGGAATATAATATTTACAGTTAATTATAAATAGATTTAAGAGTAAGATAAATTGAAACACATAATAGTTCCAAATAACAGATGTACATTCATCAAAAGATAAAAATCAAATAACACTATCAACATATACCAGATAAGACTCAATATAAAAAGAATTATTGACACAATAACGGTAGAAATGATGAAAAAAGTAAAACGGTAACTTTTAAAAATATTATTTATTTGTTTTCTGTAAGATGTTATTATATTATTTTATGTAATTTTGAATTATTCAATTGTAATAAACTTGTATTGAAGTGTTAAAGTAAGATATTTGTATATTTAACTTGTTATATCATGTTTTTGATGTTTTTTAGTCATAGTGTGTAGTATATCTTGTATTTTTCTTTGAAATAATTGTTTGAATATGTCAATAAATATTAATTACATCTAGATTACTTTATTATTATAATAGTTTTTAATTATGGGATTTGTTATTTTATTCAAAGTTTATTTTTGATATAGTGTTATAAGTATATTCTCGTATTTTTTTTAATTTATTTTATTAATTTATTGTATTTACTTCGATTATTATTGTTTAAGATGGTTTTGATATTAAACAATATTCATTTTTGATTATTGTTGATTTTTGTGCTTTTTTAATGAATTTTTGTTCGTATTTTAAGAACTATTTCCTTTTTTAATTCACAGTTTAGGAACATATATTCAGTTTTTGAACACTTTTTGTGAATTATAATATTTAGTCTTATCACATAGTAGGAACATGTATAAATACTTTATTTAATAAAATTTTACTTAATTAATTAGTGTGTTAAGAAATATGATAGACAATGCAAATAAACAACAAA
>JAFRKG010000099.1 GCA_017431845.1 Methanosphaera sp.
AAAATTCAATTACCAGTGAACAAACCAATTTATTTTACGAATACAGCTAGTTATGGTTCAAATTCTGCAACAAAGGAATTTGGACCTTTTTACTTGAAAGAAGAGCCTAAATATGATGCGAGTGCTAAGTTATATGAATATGAATTTTGTGATAACTTTTTGACATCCATGGTTGATTATACTCCAATTACAATAACATATCCAACAACAGTGTTAGCATTTTTTCAAAGATTAGTTATAGAAAGTGGTTTTACCACTAATATAAACTCTCTTCCTAATGGCAGTAGAATAATAGATCACGATATTTATGAAGGAATTGGTTTCACTAGAAGAGATGTTTTCGATGATATAGCTCAAGCAACCGGCAGTAGATTTATTATGGATGGAAGTGTAGTAAAAAAAGGCAACTTAAGTACTACAAAAATAACCATCAATGATGATATATTGAAAAATCAAAATATCGAACTAGGAGAACATTATGGTCCAATTAACAGTGTTATTTTATCAAGAAGTGGCGATTCCGACAAAATATACAAAAGAGATGAAGAAGCTAATAGTTGGAGTGAATATGAAATTAGAGATAATCAAATTATGAATGACAATAATAGATCTGACTATTTAGACGAGTTATATAGTGCAGTGTATGGCATAGAATATGACATTATGGATTTAGAGCTAGTGGGATATGGTGGTTTTGAACCTTTCGATTTGGTTGAGATCCAAACAAAAAAAGACAACTCTACATTGGTATATGATTCTTATGTTTTAAACGATGAAGAGGAATTTACCCAAGGATACAAAGAGGTAATATATTCTGATTTGCAAGAAGGAAGTAATACGGATTACAAGACATCTGACACAACTGACAAAAGAATAAATCAAGCTTATATTATCGTAAATAAACAACAAGTTCAAATAGAGGCATTAACAACTAAAGTTGAAACAGTAGAAGGCAATGAAGGAAATCATTACCAAGAATTACTAGATAAATATCAAGCAGTTGATGACCAATTGGCTGACATTGATGACATTGAATATACAGTAAGGCAAATACAAACTGATACTTATACCAAAACTGAAATACAACAAATAGCCAACGGAACTGGTGTAAATGGTGTAAAAGTAAGTGCTGTAATAAGTGAAAGTGGTACTTTCGACATAGATGGTATGACTTACGAAAAGACCGGAGCGCCTACAAAAACAACAATAAATGAAGTCGGTATAAATACAAAAGATAACGACAATAAATCCTTACTATTTGCCGGATATGTAGATGAAAAAAATACATATTATGCTGATTATGTTAATCAAACTATAGTTGGTACAGATAATATTATAGTTAGAAATTATTTAAATGTTGGAGAGCATAGTAGAATACAAGACTATGGAAATGGTTCCGGTATTTTTGTTAGGTAGGAGGTGAAGTATGGCAACATTAACGACATCATATCAAAAATTAGGCGAAGCATATTTAGGTAATTCCTATGGTAATTTATACATAAGAATCTATGCTAAGTATTCTGAACAAGATATAACAAATAATAGGACTAAAGTACAATATCAGGCTAGAGCATATTTTAGCGGTAATAGTTATATTTTAGACCAGCAATCATCTGGTAATGTTAAAGGTACAAGTGCTAGCCAAGTAAACTATTCGAGAAGCTCAAGTTATCCTAGTGGTGAAACGACTTTAGGAACAACTGAAGCATGGGTATCACATAATAATGATGGTACTATGTCAATTAGCGCTAGTGCATATTTGAACTTCCCTAACTGGGGATGGAGTAATACCGCTACTGGTACAGCTGACTTGCCTACAATACCTAGAGCAAGTAAGATAACAGCAACAAGTGCCAATATCGAAGAAACAAGCCAAATAACAGTAACTAGATATAGTGATAGTTTTAGGCATGCTATTGCATTTTCTTTTGGTAGTTTAAATGGTTATATTTTAGAAGATGGTTCGGTTAGCCAAACACTTACTAAATTAAATGCCACATCAATCGGATTCCAAATACCTGCAGATTGGTATAATGAGATTCCAAATGCTGCTGAAGGAATATGCACACTAACAATAACAACCTATAATGGTGATGATATTATTGGCCAAAGTTCATGTACATTTTATGCAAGAGTAGGCGGAAATGTAGCAGTAAGCGGCTCGGTAGTTGATACAAATGCTACAACATTAGCATTAACTGGCAACAGTAATATTCTTGTTAAAGGATATTCAAATGCTAGGGTTACATGGGCGGCTAGTCCTACAACTGGTGCGAGTTTATCAAATGTAAAAATAAATGGAACTAATGTATCAACAAGCCCATATAATTTTGTACTAAATGACACTCAAATATCAATTATAGCAACCGATAGTAGAGGTAAAACAAATGCCTCAAATCCATATCATCCAGCATTTACATTAAAAGACTATTTTAGGCCAAGTTTAGCAACAACTCTAGAAAGAGAAAATCCTACATCTGGAAATGCTAAATTATCATTTCAAGGTACATGGTTTAATCAATCATTTGGAGCAGTTGCAAATATACTTGGTATAGTTTGGAAATATAGAGAATCTGGAGCAGCCAATTGGATAGATGGTGGAACATTAGTTCAAAATACTGATTATAAAGTAAGCGGTAATAATTTCTGGAGTGGTAGCGGTAGTAGTAAAAGTGATATCACAATAGGTAGCGATATATTTAATTATGAGAAATCTTGGGATATTCAAATAACTATTACTGATAGACTGGCTTCATATACAGTAATTGGCACAATAACAAAAGGTGTACCAATAGTAAACTGGGAAGAAGAATTTTTCAATATAAATGGTAAGTTTAATCTATATGGAATAACTTTCATAAAACATGTTGCAAACATCTTATGGCCAGTTAATTCTATATACATGTCATTAACACAAGATCTTCCATCATTTTTATCTGGTGAATGGTCTTTACTAGATACATTAGTAAATGGTGGACATACTTATTACATTTATAAGAGAACAAGTGAAGATGAATTACTATACTATAATGGAGATAATGTCTTATATAGTAATGAAGATATATACATAGATAATAATTTGTTAAAAGGAGATGATGTACTATGAGTAAAAATTTAGTTAATTCTTCTGAAATTAAGATAAATTTAAATGGTAGTGATATATCAATGGGCTTTGTTAATGAAATGTATAGTAAAGCTCAAGTTGATTCGCTATTAAGTAATAAAGTTAGTGTAGAAAGTGGAAAAGGACTATCTACAAATGACTTTACAACTGCTGAAAAGACAAAACTAGATAATATTAAAACAATTGAAGATGCAATTACTAATTTCTTTGCATTAACACCAGATTACAATACTTATACTGTTAGATTCCCATTATGGGCTACAAGTAATACTTGTGCTGGTGAAAAACTTGATGATAATGTTGGTAAATCTATAACACCGGCAACAGATACAGTTAGAGAAGTAAATAATTATGGTGTAGCATGGGAAAGTATAGATTGCAATGCCGAAGTTGATTCAAATGGTGTAAGACATATAACTGCTTTAAAAGGCGATCCTAATTTTAAAGATACTGGAAAAGTAGATGTATTTTGCTTATTTAGGACATATTGGCAAAAGATATGGACTGAAAATGGATATTTATATATTTCTAGAAGGTTTTTGCCAACTGATGGATATACAATTTGTTCATTAGCAATAAATAAAGATGGAACATATAATTCATGGTTTACTGTTCCTAAGTATGTAGCTGGTAGAATAGATAATAAATTATATGGTTCTAAGGGATTAGCACCAGCACATTACATGAATACCAGTGCTTCATATAATCCAAGTTCTGAATGTGTTAGTACAGATGTAAGTTATAATGGAATGATTACATTGGCTCATGCTAGAGGAAATTATTATTGTGGCGGTTTAATGGCGGAATACATGCATATATTAACGACATTCTATTTACAATTTGCAACAAGAAATACTCAATCAATTATGGCTGGTAACACTAATAATAACTATCAATATGTTGTTTCTACAGCAGAAACTAATGTACATAGAGTAATACTAACTACAGCACAAGCAAATAATATAGATCTATATACTTATGTATCTGTTGGTGAAAGAGGTTCAAGTACTTCAACCGATAGAGCAGTAGCATTATTACATAATATAGCTAATAATGTTCAAGTAATTGGCAAAGAAGTAATTGATAGTTCACATACAGCTTTAATATTAGATCATGCAAATTTCAATACAACAGCAACTACTTATGTAAGTACAATGCATGAAAGAAGTGGATTTAGTGATAGGATTCTAGGAAGAACTGGTTCTGTTGGTTCAAATACTAATGGTAAGCATGGATTTGTTTTTAATGGTATAGAAATTGCTGTTGGTGGATATGAGGTTGCTGGTAATGCAATTATGAATATTGCTGATTCAACTGGTAAAAGAGAAGTATATGTTACTAATGATTCTACGAAATTATCTGGAACATATTCAACTATTACTTCAAGATATACAAAATCAGCTCTTGAAATACAACCTACAAATTTAAATGCATGGAACTATATTACTGAATATGGTTTTGATTTAACTAATGGAGTAGCTGTTCCTACAAAAGCAGGGCAAAGCGGTAGTGGAAGTAGTGTCGGATATGCCGATGGACTATATGTTGATAGCGGAACCAGCGGTCAAAGAGAGTTTTTGTGGCTCGGTCATTTGTCTGCTGGAACTCTTGCTGGCCTTTCCTGCCTTAGTACTCACGATGGCTTGGGTAATAGTCACTGGAATATCCTCGCCCGCCTTTCAATAAATGGTGTTGGGGGTGAATTGGCCGAATAGGTCAAGAGGGGCCCTCCCCATATAAACATTTAAGCAATTGGAAAAAATTGGGATATGTGTTATAATTTCATACAAGGATATCGAAAAAGAGGATTTAGTTTTTGTGGCTCGGTAATTTGAATAATGGAACTAATGCGGGCCTTTCCTGTCTCAATGCTAACAATGGACTAACTAATGGTAACTGGAATATCCTCGCCCGCCAATCAAGATACTTTTTAATGGGCACCAATCGATACCGTACCTAAGTAGGACATACAGAAATGTATCTTTAGCATAGCTAAAATTATGAGATTGAAACACCAATCGTGAAATCCAGTGGGAAACTAGCGAATATTATGCGATATATAGGTATAATATAGGGTTAGTAGAATACACCGAAAGCCCTTGATATCTTGAAAGGAAATTACAAATGAAAAGATATTTAAGTAATTTTGATTTATCTTTAGAATTTGTTAAATATAGCATTTATGATTGCTTAAATGGTTCTACAAGTGGTAGAAAAAGATGGACTAGATGTGATACATCTATATTCATCGCAGATTATGTTGAGAAGTTACTGAATGAAAATAATTACACAGTAACTTCTAGGCATATGATTGAAAAGAAAATAAGAGCTGTAGCAAGAAACAATTATGAAGATCTATATTTTATAATTGATTATATTGCTGAGCAAATATATTTAGAAATAAAAGAACATAGAATTGAGTTATATCCAATAAGGTATGAAGAAAGATATGATGAAGTAGCAAAGAAAACTAGAAAAATAGGAATATCATGTATGAAACAGCAATGTTTGGATTATATAGCTGTAAATGCTTGCAAAAAGATGTTTCTTGCTAAGATAGGACATTATCAATGTGCTTCTTTAAAAAATAAAGGCCAATTGTTCGGTAAGACTGCCATTGAAACATGGATTAGGACTAATCCTAAAAAATGCCAATGGATATTCAAAGCAGATGTTAAAAAGTTCTATCCTAGTGTACCTCATTCAAATTTAAAGAAATTTTTAGATAGAGATATAAAAAATGATGATGTAAAGTATTTATTATATACATTAATTGATACATATGATGAAGGATTATGTATTGGTTCATATTTATGCCAATTCTTAGCAAATTATTATTTATCATATGCATATCACTATGTAACTGAGATGTTGTACACAGAGAGGCGAGGAAAGCGGCAAAATTTAGTCCACCATGCTCTTTTTTATATGGATGATATAATTTTACTAGGTTCTAATAAAAAACACATGAGAATGGCTATAAATAAGTTAGAGAAGTATCTGAAGAATAAACTAGGTTTAAAATTAAAACCTTCATATCAGTTATTTCCACTCGATTCTAGGCCCATAGATATGATGGGATATAGAATATATACCTACAAAACAACCGTGCGAAAAAGGATATATAATAGGGCGAATAAGGTCTTTGTAAAATTAAAAAATCCAAAAAATGAAATAACATTAGAAAGTGCTTATAAAGTTGTTTCATATTACGGTTATTTTAAGCATTCATCTAATAAAAAGTATATGAAGAAAGTGAAACTAAATAAAACACTAAAAACTGCGAAGGAGGTAATATCAAATGCAGCCAAAACAAGTAATATTTAGCGATAGGCAACCTAATTATATGTATATGCCACTTGGTAATGGATTAGCAGATGTATTTATCTACAAGTTCATTGAAGAACATTATAGCGAATTAGGAGAAGAAGTTACTGGACCTTCTTTTATTTATGAGTTCAATGAATTTAGAGTAAATGCAGAAGAAATCACTGAAGAAATGATAGCGGAAGATCCATTATCATATTTAGATTATTCAACAGAGGTAGAAGAAATTGCACTAGAAGAAAGAATTAGTGCAATAGAAGATGCTATTGTTGAGTTGGCGGAGGTGATCACTGGTGATTAAGTTTTATATTACTCAAATTAAAATGAAAAAATTAACCATCGAAGATGT
>JAFRKG010000100.1 GCA_017431845.1 Methanosphaera sp.
AGAATTAATGGTGTTAAAGGTATTTGTTTAGATTACGTTCGTTATGATGGAACAAAACCAAGTATTGTAAAACCTTCAAAAATTACCAGTTTCGTAAAATCAGTGAATAATATCATTAAGAGTTACAACTCCAATTCAATATTATCTGCAGCAGTATTTGCAGAAATGGCAGGCACTAAAACATATTATGGTCAGGACTATGCTGCATTAAGTCCTTATGTCGATGTAATGATGCCTATGGCCTACAAGTATGATTACACACCTACTAGTGAATGGTTAGCAAAAGTAACAGCCTATGTTGTTAAAAAAGCCAAATATTCAAAAGTAGTCACTGTTCTACAAACATATAAGGGATCAAGCACAACCCTACTTCCAAAAAGTGAATTAGAACAAGATGCCCAAACCGTGATTAAAGCAGGTTCTGATGGTTACAGTTTATTCCGTTATGGTTTGATCTCAAGCTACCCTAAAAATGCAAATGCTTATTAACCTCCCAATCTTAACTTTTTTTAAAAAAAAAAAAAATAAAAAATAGTTTATTTAACTTTCTTCTACTTCCAATACTACTGTTTTGGTTGCATGCATATATCATGTTGATTCTGCTGCTTTAAATAACATTGTATAATTTCCTGCTTTCATGTTTTCAGGTAATGTATAATTAAAGTTTATTAGTCCATCAGTCACGTTAAGATTTTCTATTGTTATTCCGTCAATTTTTACACAACAGCCTGTTGTCTTGTTAATAAGTTTTCCTTCCTCATCCAACAGTTGTGCTTTAATGTTTATTGTTTCATTGACTTTTGTCTTGATATTCGTTGTGTTAATGTACTTGTAGTTTTTTGTTACGATTAGTTTTGCGTTGGTACTTGCATTGTAGTATTTTCCTGTTTCTCCCGTTTTAATTGTAATTGTGTATGTGCCTGATCCTATGTGGTCTGGCAATGTGTAGTTGCAGTTAATTTTTCCGTCTGTTACTGTTTGTGAGCTTATGGTTATGTCATTTATTTTTATTATCGCGTTTATTTCTCCTGTTGCCAAGTTATTGTTTTCATACAAGTTTGCTTTTATGTTTATTGTTTTGTGGGACTTTGTGTTAATGTTATTTGTTGTTATTTTTATTTCTGTCTTGTTTAGGTAGATATTTCCATCCCATTGTGAACTCTCATATATGTCATTCCCCCCAAATTTTATTGTTAGGTTGTATTTTTCTGATGAGTAATTGTTTATGTAGGCATGTAATATTTTTCCATTGCTTATCTGCATGTTTTTTATTGTTACATTGTTTACTTTTATGCATGCTTCCGATGTGGAGTTTACTGCTTTTCTTGTTAGCAAGTCATATACTGTTGCCTGAATTATTATTTTATTTCCACTTTTTGTGTAAATGTCTTTTGAGACTATGTATGTTTTTCTTTGTTCTAGTGTTAGGTTGATTGTTTTTATTGCTTCCCTGTATTGTCTGCTTTCTTTAGATTTGATTGTAAGTAAGTAAGAGTCGTTTGTGTATTTGTCTGATGTTTTTATTTTATATTTGAGTGTTCCGTTTATGAAGTATCCCTGGTATATTGTTTTGTTTCCTATTTTCACTATTGCCATTATGTTTTCATTTATTTTTTCACCGTTGGAGTTTAGTGTTGCGTTTACTGTTATTGTCTCTCCTTTTGTTGCTGTTATTTTGTTTGTTGCTGTGATATATGTGGCATCTTTTGTTATTGTTAGTTTTACTGTTTTGTTTGTGCTTGTGTAATATGTTGTTTCTGGTATTTGGATTACAATGTCATAGTTTCCTTCGGGCATTTGATCTGTTAATGTGTGGTTGAATGATAATCTTCCGTTGTGTATTGTAGTATTTATTTCTTCGTTGTTTATTATTATTTGGGCTTCAAAGTCGTCACCAATTATG
>JAFRKG010000101.1 GCA_017431845.1 Methanosphaera sp.
AAATGGAAGAAAAAAAGTAGAAAACGAATTTGACTTGGAAAAAATTGTTAACCAATATATAAATATTTTATATGATTTATTATCCTGTTAATTTTTGGATTGTTTTAGTTTATTTTTTTTTATTTAACTTTTTTGATTTTAAATTAAATGGATGGATATGAATTGAATAAGTTATGTATTTACAATAAAAGTTATACGAGAATATGTTTTGTTAATCATAATTGTAACTATTAAATTTAGTTATAATAGGATAGAATAAGTTGAAAATTTAAAGGCATAATCAAATTAATTCTTCTATTTGGTTTGTAATAGGAACTAGTTTGAAGAGATATGTTTTAATAAGTAGGAGTTTAAAAAAAATGTGTGTTAAAAAGGTTTCGTTAGTTATTCCATGTTATAATATTGAGTCTACTAAAAGTAATTCGTTTAAAAAAACAGTAGATTCAATTAGGAATCAATCTTTTGGTTTTGAAGATATAGAATTAATTCTTGTGGATGATTGTTCTACTGATAAAACAAGGGATATTCTAAACAATTATGCAGAAAAATATGATAATGTAAAATTGTTTTCTACAAAAAATAATTCAGGTGGTCCAAGTATTCCACGAAATATTGGAATAAAAAAAGCATCTGCAGATTATATTTTATTTTTAGATGAAGATGATATTTTACTTCCTAAAACTGTGGAACTATTGTATAATCAAATCTCTATAAATGATTATGATTTTGTAAAAATTAATTTTAATATTGTAAATAATGGAACTATTCGTAGAAATAATGTTGGGATTGATGAGGATATAATTATTAAACCATATTCTAATGATTTTCAATATTGTTCTTTATATATATGGGATGGAATTTATAAGAAATCTTTTTTATTAGATAACAACATTTTTTTTGAAAATGTGCGATGTGAAGATTATCTATTTATGATAAGTTGCATTTGTAAAACTAAAAAAGAAGTTTGTGCATTAAATAGTGTTGAAGGAATAAATTATAATGCAGATAATCAGAATTCTATTTCTCATAATTGTTTTAATACAATTAATTTAGAAGAACATATATTTTCTTCATCAAAATTATTAGATTTAGTAGAATGTTATCCTTTTGATGAGTATTATAAGAAGTATATTGCTAGTATTTTTAAATTTTCGGGTATGATTTATTTATTTTATAATTCAACTGATGAAAGAAAAAAAATGTATGAACTCTTCTATTCTTTTTTAAAAGAATATAAAAAATACAAATTAATTAAAATAAATGAAATGAAATATTTTCATTATTTATACTGGAAACTGGTATATCTACTTATTGTATATAATAAGAAGTTTTTATTGTTTTCATTTTTAAATTTAACTAATAAATTTAAACGTACTGATAGACAGGTGCTATAAATTATTAATTCTTTGAGGTAAAATCATGAATATGTTAAAAAAATATTTGTATCAATTAAAATTATTATATAATAACACTTTAAATCCAATTGAATCAATATTATTTTATGTTGGTTTTAAAGATGAACTAAATTGTAAATTAAAATATAATGGTGGAACTTTTCATATTACTAAAAATAATAAAGAATTATTGGGAAGAAATATTTACTATTTTAACGAATTAATTCAGAATAATTTATTTGAAAAAATTTATTCTTATAAAATATTTATCCAATCATTAAATGAAGAAATAGTAAATGTAGATGGTATCAAATTTCATAATAATGAACATATTCCAATTTTATGGGAATTTTTCATGGATAACCCTTTTTTGAAGGGTGACTTTCAAAATAGAGTTATTATGGATGTTGGTGCAAATATTGGTGATACTTCTCTTTTTTATGCTAAATGTGGTGCAAATGTTTTTGCATTTGAACCAGTTCCTGAAACCTGTGAAATTGCACAAAAAAATATTGATTTAAATGATGATTTAAAAAATAATATTAAATTATTTAATTATGCAATAGATAAACAGGATGGATATATTGATATTTACTTAGAAAGTAATGAAAAAAGTGCATCAGCTAATAGTTTTATTAAAGAAGGTAAGAAAATTAATATTAAGTCATATTCTATAAATTCTATTATTCAAAAACATGGAATTAAACCGGATATATTGAAAATGGATTGTGAAGGTGCAGAATATGCAATAATTGAAAATTGTGATTTGTCATGTTTTAATAGATTAATGATTGAATATCATGAATCTTTTGTTGGAAAATCATATGAAAAATTAATTAAACGTTTAGAACAAATGGGTTTTAAAGTTACTGTTAAAAATAATGCTTCTTATGATTTACATGATATAGGCTTTATATTGGCAGAAAAATAAAATTTTTTATGGGTAGTGTTTTATTTTATAATTTCTATTTTTTTATAATCTAATAAAGTATATTCAAATTTTATAAAAATAGTGATTTATACAGACTAATTTTTATTTATTATTTATTTAATTTAAATTATACTTTAAGAAAAATGAAGATAGATTTCATAATATTTTGCAGGAAATGGTATTAAACAAGTATTATTTATAGGTGATAGTATGTCAAATATTAGTATATATGTGATTACACATAAAAAATATGATTTTCCTCATGATTCTATTTATAAACCTCTTTTTGTTGGAGCATATAATAAAAAAGAAACTTTTGGCTATTTAAGGGATGATCAAGGAAATGAAAATATATCTGATAAAAATTATTATTTTTCAGAATTAACGGTTTATATTGGATGTGGAAAAATAATGAACAGGATATTGTAGGGTTATGTCACTATAGAAGGTATTTTTCTGAAGGATTTTGTGGTACTGGAGATTATATTGATGAAAATAAAATATTAAAAATTTTAGATGAATATGATCTTATTGCCTACAAAAAATAAATGTGGCTGTAAAAGTATTTTCTATTAGTAAGCGTTTGATGTTGCTTGCAAATAGATTAATATAATTTGGGAAGTAAAAATGGGGTGGTGTTGTTATGAGAGAGTTTAAAGTTTCTTTAATTGTTCCTTGTTATAATATTGATTCTATTGATTTTAAAGAAGTTAATCCTTTCTTTAATATGGTTGATTCTATTGTTAATCAGAGTTTTGGTATTGATGATATTGAGGTGTTATTTGTTGATGATTGTTCAACGGATAATACAAGAAATGTTTTGAATGATTT
Source organism: Methanosphaera sp. (assembly GCA_017431845.1). GTDB lineage: Archaea > Methanobacteriota > Methanobacteria > Methanobacteriales > Methanobacteriaceae > Methanosphaera. The sequence goes on from JAFRKG010000101.1 coordinate 3,157, forward strand.
GAGTGAAAAATATCCAAGTTTTCATCCTATCTTTTTAGAAGAAAATAGTGGAAGGCCTTCTATTCCGCGTAATGTTGGTATTGATAATGCTTCATCTGAGTATATTATGTTTCTTGATCAGGATGATTTTATGGATTTCTTGTGTGTGGAAAAGTTATATGATGAAATTACGTGTAATGATGTTGATTTTGTCAAATCTAATTATTCTATTGTTATGGGTGATGATATACTGAATTATGATACTGGAAGAAATGAACGTTTAGTTATTAAGCCCAAAAGTAGGGATATGGTTTATCTTGTTAGTCATTTTATTTGGGGTTCAATATATAGTAAGAATTTTTTAGATAAATATTCTATTCGTTTCCCTGATACTCAGGCTGAAGATAATTTATTCCTATCAAAATGTTATAATTATACTGAAAAAAATATAATATCTTTAAATGATTATTATAGTATTAAATACACTGCAAATAATAATAATTCTTTGTCTCATTCCTTTGATTTAAAACAAATTAATGATTATGAAAACATTTATGAAGAAACTACTGATAGTTTTATAGAGCATAATCAGAGTGATAAATTTGTTTCTTTAAACATTGAAAGGTATATTATTATATTGATTGGATCATTATTGCGTTCAAGGGAATCATTTAAAACTAAAAAAAGTATGGTTAAAATAATTAAAAAATATATTCTTAAATATGAAGATTATGCTGTTTCATTACCTTTAAAATGGAATTTTTTTTCTTTTTTAATTAAACATGAATTTTCATTTGCTATACATCTTTCTTCAATCATAATTAACACTTTATTTGAAAATCCATTATTTATACGATTATTTAGAAATAAGGATTATGACAATTAAATCATTTTTTTCGTTAAAATGAATATTAAAGTTGAATGTATGCGTATGTATGTGGTTTGCATATGATTTAAAATACAATAAACCTAATCTAAATTTATATTTATAATTATAAATAGGATTATAGAATTCTTATTGAAAAACCTTAAAATTGAATTATTACATATTTTATTTTTTCGAAACAAAAAATGTTTCTATTTAATTAAAAATAAAAAAATATTTAGTTTCAGAATATGAGAATTTTAGTTTTTTATAATGTTTTTATGGTTTTTTTAGATATTTTCCATGAAATGTATTTTATTCTGAATTTTAGATATTAATTCTTGAATTATTCCATATTTAATTTAAATTTATTTAATGGTATTTTTTTGAAATATAATTATTTTAAATTGTTTATAGAATAATTTTGTTAGTGAATGGTTAAATTCAAGTTATATATACCTTTTCATGTAGTTATTATATCTCTAGATAAACTTTATAAATTAATTAATTTGAAGTTTAATCTTTTTATGAAAATTTTTTAATATTGTTTTTAATATATTATTTATTATAAAATATTTTAGTAGAGGTTTATTTTGATGTTGAAAGTTGTTGGTATTGTTGGTAGTCCTCGTGTTGGGGGTAATACTGAGTTTATGGTTAAGCGTACTTTAGATAAGATTAGTGAAGCTGGTATTGATACTGAGCTTATTTGTTTACATGATAAGAGGATTGAGTATTGTATTGGTTGTGATTGTTGTAAGAAGACTGATGAGTGTGTTATTGATGATGATATGAGGGAGTTAACTGAGAAGGTGAGGGATGCTGATGGTGTGGTTATGGGTAGTCCTGTGTATTTTGGTGATATGACGGGTCTTGCTAAGTCTTTTATTGACAGGCTTCGACCTTTAAGGAACGTCCATGCTTTTAAGTTTAAGGTTTGTGGTGCTTTGTCTTGTGGTGGTTTTCGTAATGGTGGTCAGGAGACTACTATTCATAGTATTATGGATTTTTTCTTGATTCAGGGTGGTATTGTGGTTGGTGATGATAGGCCTACTGCTCATTTTGGTGCTACGGGTGTTGGTGATACTAGTGATGATGGTGTTGCTTTGGAGACTTGTGATTATCTTGCTCGGCGTATGGTGGATGTGTTGAAAAAAATTAATTGTGAGGATTAATTATGTCTAGTAAGCCTTTTTTGTCTAGGAATTCTACCCGGGTTTATCTTGAATCTTACTTGTTGGTTTTGGGCATTATTTTTGTGACTCCTTTGATTCTTGAGTTGTTTCTTGGCAGGAATCCTGTTATTATGGGTGCTAATATTCTCTTTTTTGAGTTTAATTTGTTTTTGTCTTTGGTGTTGCTAGTTTACACTTATTTTACTCGTGATGAGAATAGGAATTGGAAGTTGTTTGTTGTGTATTTTGTTTTGTGTTTGTTGTTTCTTGTGTTGAGCATGTTTGTGTTGGGTGGTAGTTTGTATTTTGGATTTTTATAAAGTATATCAAGTATTTTTTACATAAATATATATTAACTTTAATTATATTGAATACATTGACTTAGAGGGATTTACTATTATGATTACTAAAGATGTGCCAAAGATTACTAAGGATATTTACATTATTTTATCTTGTTATAACGAGGAAGATACTTTAGAGGAAGTTGTTACAGGTCTTGTTGAACGTGGATTTAAGGTTTTAATTATTGATGACGGTTCCAAGGATAAAAGTCCTGTTATTGCCCGGGAGTTAGTTAAGCGTTATGCTCCTAATGTTTATCATTACCGACATATTATTAATGTCGGCTTGGGTGGTGCAATTAAGACTGGTATCAGAGCTGCTCTTAGTAGGGGTGCTGATATTATGATTACTTTTGATGCTGATGGTCAACATAACCCTGATGATTTGTATAGAATGTATCCTCCTTTACAGGATGGTATTGCTGATGTTGTGATTGCTTCTCGTGATTTCTCAGATATGCCAGCTGGTCGTCGTTTTGGTAATACTGTGATGAATTATATTACTTATATTTTCCAGGGAAAGATGGTTACTGATTCTCAGTCAGGTCTTAGAGCTTTTACTGCTAGTGCTGCTCGTAAGTTGCAGTTAAAGAGTCCTCAGTATGGTGTGTCTAGTGAAATTATTGGTGAGATTAATAGGCGTAATTTAGAGATGCTTGAGGTTCCTATGACCACCATTTATGATGATCGTACTATTCAGAAGGGTACTAATACTTTGGTTGGTTTGAAGATTATTTTAGAGTTTTTAAATGAAACTCTTAAGAAGTAGGTGAGGTTTGGTTTAGAATGTTAACTTATCAGATTATTCTCCTTGTACTTAGTATTGCAGGTATACTTTTTGGTATTTATCAATTCCGGCGTGATTCTTTCAGCAACTTTGTTTTAACTTTATGGATTTGTGCTTGGATTGTTGTTATGATAGTAACTTTATTCCCTGATATTACTACTCACTTTGCAAGGTTTTTTGGTTTTGGTCGTGGCTTGGATATAGTCTATATAATATCAATTCTTTTCCTTTTTTATATAGTTTTTAAATTGTATAATAAGATGGAGAGACAGAATAAACGTATTAATGAGCTTGTCAGTGAATTAGCTCTCAAAGAGTATGATGAATAATTATTCATCCAACAATTTTTACTTTTTTTTATCAAAATTTTTTCTAGTAACTATACTAATTAATTATTGGAAAATATTATATTCTAACAATAAAATTAATAGTATACTAATTACATAATATATATAGCATTAATTAATATTTTATTTAATAAATTATAATTATACAGGAGATATGAGTATTATGTTCCCAGGCGGTAAAATAAACCCTAAACAGTTAAGACAGATGGAAAAACAGATGAAAAAAATGGGTATGAACATGAAAGAACTTGAAGGTGTTGAACAAGTTGTCATAACCCTAAAAGATAAGGAAATAGTAATTAAGAATGCAGAAGTTAGCATTATGAAGGCTATGGGCAGTGAAACTTACCAGATTTCTGGTGATGCAGAAGAAAGGATTAAAAGCTCAGAAAGTACTGAAGACATTGAAATATCACAGGACGATGTTGACCTAGTTTCATCCCAAACCGGAAAAAGCAAAGAAGAAGCTGAAGCAGCACTAAAAGAAGTTAATGGTGACTTAGCTGAAGCAATTATGAGATTATCCTAAAAGGTAATCAGGTAATCTAATTATTTATTAGCAAACAGTAAAATGAGAATAAAACTAGTAAAAATAATATATAATCTTTAACAATACTTTAAAAAGATTATATCATCATTTAAAATCTAGAATTATAAAGATAAATACTAAGAAAACTAAATAAATAATTAGATATAATAAAGGAACAGAGAAATTTTATTAATATAAATATATACAGGTGATCTTTTGAAAATAATTGTTGATGGGTCAAATGTAGCATACTACGGACAACAACCCGATGAAGAAACAGGAAAAGTAACACCAAGTCTTAAAACACTAAAAGTAGCAATAAGCACACTTCAAAAGTTAGGACATGAACCAATAGTACTAGCTGATGCACCATTAAGACATGAAATTGATGATAAAGATGGCTTTAATGAAATGATACAAAACGATGAAGTATTCCCAGTACCAGCAGGAACCATCGCAGACCATTACATACTAAACCTAGCATACGAAGAAGATGCAAAAATATTATCCAACGACTTCTTCAGAGACTACCAGGACGAATTCCAGGACATAGACAGTAGAAGATTACCATACCGAGTAAAAAATGGACGATTCCAAATAGGAAAACCGGCACCACCAAAAAAAGTTAAAAACCTACTACAAAAAATCTGTTCAAAATCATTAAACGAATTCGAAACAAGAGGATTTGATGTTTACAAGGCAAAGAAAAACCGTAAATTCAGTGGATTAGCCGTAGCACAAGAAGCAATAAACAGAGTAAACAAGGAAGAAGACAACGAGATTGACTCAAAACTAGAAAACATCTTCATGAAACTACCACTACTAAACAAGATGGTAAGCTTCGTAGATGATGACATAGAAGACTCAGACTTCCTAATATTCGTACTAGTAAACCCAAAAGACTACAAGGAAGCAGTAAAAAATGCAGGAACAATTGCTGTAACAGTACGTAACAAGTTAAACCTTGACCACTCACCACTTGTAGCAGTACGTAACGACCTTTTCACAAGACCTGGAACATTCGAATTAAACATAATATACTCTGATGAAGTACTTGAAGAATCACCATACAACCTTAACATCATAATAAATGACACAGATTACTCATTCATCAAACACAACTCCAGGAACATTGCAAGTACAATGGCAGCAAGACTGGGAACATGGAAGTTTCCAATAGTAAGCGTGAAACCAAGTATGCTCATGGAAAAACCGGGACAATTTGAAATCTCTATAGAACGTGGAGGACGACGATAAAATGGCATTAGATAATCTCATCAAAGGATTATTCAGCCGTCTTCTAAATAAAAGAGTATTAAGTATTGGAACAAACTATTTTGCAACAAACGAGCTTGAAACAGATTACGTTTCACTCATAAACCTTACCAAGACAATGCTAGTTGAGGTAAGACCCGCCGAAATAAATAGTAAAACAATATTTGCAAACCTCGAACAAGAAATTGACCAGAGAGACCTGCCACAAAACCGTAAATTCATAGAAATACGGGCCGCAGATAATGAAGTAAACGAGTTTGCACTATTAAGTAACATAATCATGGGAAACGACCGTTACTTATACGTTGAACTATTTAAGAAATCACCATTAATGGACACATTTGTTCAGATGATAGAAAAAGCAAACGGGGAAATTATAGAAAGAAGCAAAACAGAACTTGTATCCAAAATGCCCTCCAAGAAAGATGGAATAAGAATAGCAATCCGACTCATCACACTAGGTATGCAAAACGATTGTAACATAAGAGCCGCAGTAGGAATGACCGGAGCAGCATCCATTGAACGTGCAATAGACATGAACAATGAAATAGGACCAACAAGCGGAGTAGGATTCACCAAGCTAGGCGGAGAATACGGAATAATCTTTGAAACAACACCAACAATGGAAAAAGTAGACATTACCCCAGTACAAATAGATAACTTCATGTACATTGATGCAAAGGATTCAACAGGATTTATCTCAAAATATGGTAAAGACAAGCTAATCGAGATAATGAATGACATTAACTCATACATCGCCAATGAAAGTGAAGGAAAAATCGAAGGATACCGTGTAGGCGGAGACGACCTAATAATAAACTTCCCAAACAAGGAAATAGCACTGAAAACAGGACTTGACTGTGCATGGTATGCAATGAACAATGGACTGAACCTAAGGGTTGGAATCGGTAAAAGTCGTCGTGAAGCCGGAGAAAATGCTCATATAACAGATGAACTAAAAATATATGAAGACACCCCAGTAATAGTATTTGACCTAGCAAATGGTAAATACGCCTATTATATACCATCCGAGTTTACCCGTTCAGCACTAGAATACATAAAAAACAGGAACGGATTACTTGTAGGAGTATTCATATTTGTATTCCTTGTCACACTCATCGGATGGAATACAGGTAATGCATGGCTTGGCCTAGTTGCAATGCTGTTCGCATTACTAATAGTTACACTAGCTACATGAAGGTGAAAAAGGTATGAATGGTGAAACAAAATCAAAGATACTGTTAATATTAATAGTAGGACTCTTAGCACTCATATGTGGAACAATCACTGCAGCATTTGTACACTTGGATCTTCCACAGGCAAGCATACTAGAAGATATTGAGAACAATACTAACCTGTCAATAAACGATTCAGCCAATGCCTCCAATAGTACACCTAGCACATCATATAGTAAAAAATCTTACTCATCCTCATCTAACAATTACAATTACAGGTCAAGTTCATCACGTAGTAGCAGTGACAGCAGCAGTTCACAGAGATCATCAAGTTCGGATAGTGGTTCCTCAGGTGGAAGTGGATCATCCTCACAGAGTATTGGTGGAAGCAGTAATAGTGGATCATCTTCACATGGTAGTTCCTCAAGTGGAAGCAGTTCCTCTAGCTCTTCAGGAGACTAAGCTTAATTAATCGCCCTCATTTTTAATTATTTTTTTATATTTTTTACAAAAATTTTATATTGGAATATGATAATTATGAAAAAATTAGACAATGGAATATGTTCAATAGGCTCTGTACAGGTAAGCGGGTACAGAGAAGGAAAATATGGTGTGACAATAATATACCATGAAAACAGTACATGCGTAGGAGTATACACAACAAACAAAGTATACGCCGCACCAATAACAATTACAAGAAAACACTTAGAAAATGGAAAAATATCCGCAATAATAGTAAACAGTGGAAACGCCAACTGCTACACCAAGGAAGAAGGAATAAAAAACGGACTGGAACTTGCACAGCTAACCGCTGATACACTAGACATTCCCTTAGAGGATGTGGCCGTTGCAAGTACTGGTGTTATTGGAAGACAAATGCCAATGGAAATACTTAAACCAGTAGCAGAAAAATCATTATCACAACTTGGAAACTCCAAGAGTCATGCAAGTGATGCTGCTAATGCAATACTCACAACAGATACTGTTAAGAAGGAATGTGCAGTAGAACACACATTAAAGGATGGAACCACGTTCAGAGTAGCTGGTATGTGTAAAGGTTCAGGTATGATAGCACCTAATATGGGGACAATGCTCGGATTCATTACAACCGACCTGAAATTGCCACAGGAAAAGTTACAGGAAGCATTGAATGAAAGTATAAGAAAATCATTTAACATGGTAGTTGTTGATGGTGATGAAAGTACAAATGACACTGTACTATTATTAAGTACTGATGAAGTGTGTGGAGAATATGATGAAAACTTCCAGGAAGCACTTGATTATGTGTGCATTTCCCTTGCTAAGCAGATAGCCCGTGATGGTGAAGGTGCAGATAAGTTCATGCAGGTAGAAGCTGGAGGATGCAGAACATTAGATGATGCTATACTTATCTCCAAGTCTATTGTTTCAAGTAGTCTTGTTAAAACTGCGCTTGCGGGGGCTGATCCTAACTGGGGAAGAATAATTAGTGCTATGGGATACTCCGGAGTAGACTTTGATCCGGATAATGTGTCTATACGTATTGGTAACCAGGACAAGGACGTGCCAATTGTAGAGGATGGAGTAGTTACTACTTATGATAAGCCGGAACTGCTTGAAGAGGCAGAAGCGATAATGAAGGAAAAGACTGTTATTATAAAGGTAGATATTCATGAAGGAGATTACAGTACCACAGCTTATGGTTGTGATCTTACCTGTGAATATGTTCATATAAATGCTGATTACACAACATAAAAATGGGGAGGAATGAGGATATGGTAGAATATGAACCAACAGATATAAGTAATGTTTTAATAGAGGCGTTACCATACATTAAGAAATTTCATAAACAAAAGATAATGATTAAGTATGGTGGACATGCTATGATTGATGAAAATGCTATGAGCAACACTGCATTGGATACTGTACTGTTAAAGTATGTGGGTATGCAACCAGTAGTTGTTCATGGTGGAGGACCTGAAATATCCCGTTCTATGGAAAAAATGGGAAAAGATTCCAAGTTTGTGGGTGGATTAAGAGTAACTGACTCTGAGACTATGGATATTGTGAAAATGGTTCTTGTAGGTAAAATTAATACAGAGATAGTGTCTAATATTGGGTTACATGGTGGAAAGAGTATTGGAATTAATGGTACTGCTGATTTTCTTATAGAGGCTAGTAAGAGAGATCCTACGAAGGTTCAGCAGGAAAATGGGGAAATTATTGAGGTTGACCTGGGATATGTTGGAAAGATTGATAAGATTAATTCTGATATTGTTGATGTGTTAACAAATGAAAATTATATTCCTGTTATTTCTCCGGTGGGTACTGATAAGTATGGTAATACTTTGAATTTGAATGCTGATACTGTTGCTGGTAGTATTGCTTCTGAGATTGATGCGGAGAAGTTAATTGTCTTAACTGATGTTCCTGGTATTATGACTGATCCTGAGGATCCGGATAGTATTATTCGCAGGATTCATGTGGATGAGCTTAGAGAGCTTGTTGATACGAATATTATTACTGGTGGTATGATTCCTAAGGTGGAAACTTGTATTAATGCTGTTGAGAATGGTGTTAAAACTGCTCATATTCTTGATGGTAGAATTGACCATTCTATATTATTGGAAATTTTTACTAAGGATGGTATTGGAACTATGGTTAGAAAATAGTTCATTTTATTTTATTTATTTTTTAGGATTAGATTATTGTTTAATTGTATTATTTCTTATGCTATGGATTATTTTTTAGATATGCTTTGATATTTTGTTTAATAAAGCTAATTTAATATGATTTAGTGGTATTGATGCTTTATTCTATTTTTTTGGTCAAGTTTAAATTTGAAAGTTTATAAGTTTATGTTAACATCATATTTGATTTAGATAGTTAATTATTAATTAAATAAGTATATTCACATAATGTATACAAACTCTGACAATGTCGTCAGTTTAAGAAATATATTTTTTTTAATATAATCTTTTTAAATTAATAATCACCA
>JAFRKG010000102.1 GCA_017431845.1 Methanosphaera sp.
AAAAGAATTTCATAAATAACAATTCTATGACTTCGATAATATAAATTATAAAATAAAATGTATATAAGTTTAATCCAAGAGCAGCTGGTAAGTAATCAAGGGGGTCTTGGTAAGTAATATTTAACAATATTATATATACATAAGTAACAATCATACCAAAAAAAAAGTTTCATCCACATAAAAAAGTATTACAAAAACGAATTTATGCCAACACTCTACTTTTAAAAAAAAAGATTTGGACAAAATCATACTTAAAAAATATTTATTTACCGATTAATCCTGTTTTCTGATTTATCCTTAGATTTTGCAAGTATAATTTGAAAAGATTGTCTTTTAATTTGTATTTACCTCTTGATGGTTTGATTATCATGTTTTTATTAATCAAATTCTTCAATAATGATGAGGGTTCAGAGTTTAAGTTAGCATGGTCCTTGATATAAGAATATGATAAAATTGTTTCGTCACTTTCAGCCATCAAACATAATATTTTTCGCTCTTCTGCAGTGGATTTGCTAAACAATACTTTGAATTCACGTTGAGCCAATAAATTTAAGGAATTTAATGATGCTTTTTCAAATTCAACAAGGGTTACCTTATTGTCTTCATTAATTTCTTCAAAGCAACTGTAGGCTAAAATTTGCATATAATATGGAATTCCGCTGGATAAATTATATATTTCCTTTAAAACATCTTCTTCAAAGATTACATCCTGTTTTTTGTTTGGAACATTAATTGCTTCACATAATTCATCATATGATAAAGGTCCTATTAGATAAGGTTCAAATATTCGTACTGCTGAATCAAGTTTGTTTTGTATTTTGTAGAAAATGTCTTCTGAACCTGTAGCTACAAACATTATATTTTTTCCTTGTAAATTTAATTCTACAAGTGCATTCTGTAAAATGCTTAGTATCTTCATTGTTTCATCATTGCCCATAATCCTTTGAAGATCGTCAAATAATAAAATCAAAACGGGATTGCTAGATTCCAACTCATCATAAATCACATTTAAAATTTTTTCAAAAGCAACCGCAGGGCTGGTTCTTGGAATTTCACGTGAAAATGATATTCCCCCAATTAGGGGTATGTTAATACCTAATGAATTTATTTTTTCCCAGAAATGGCCAATGTTAATGTTTAAAGCATTGGAACATTTTTCTATTATTAATGTGTAGATATCATCAAAATTTCCTTCTATTAAAGGAATTCTAACTGGGTATACATCATCAAAATTGGATATTTGATCTTGAAATTTCAATAACAGGGATGTTTTTCCAATACCTTTTGGTCCATATAATATTAGATGCCCTGGAACTCCCATTTTCGTTGAGTGGTATATTTCATTAAGTTCATTTAATTCGTTTTCACGGCCAGTGAAATAAGATGGTAATATTCCCGTCCGTTTTCTAAAAGGATTATGTTTCATGATATTTACTTCTTATAATTATTTTCATAAAAAACATAAAAAAAATTTTTATGATTCTTATGTTTCTTATGTTTTTTAAAGTATTTAAAAATTTTGAAGCTGTAAAAATGTATAGGCTTTTTTGCGAAAAATTTTTTCTAACAATACACTACTTTCCCAGTTGGTTGCATCTTTTAGGATAATGGTTTAATTAACCACTATTTATAATCTATTTTTTTTATTATTTATAAAGTTTTAAGGCTTATTTAGTATTTTAAGCAGTTTTAAGAACATTTTTTAAAAAGTTGTTCGTTATATTTAGAAAAAAATGATAATTATTATAATTACATAAATAAGGAGATAAAATAAGATGATAAAAAATAATAGTTATATATAACAGAGGTTACAAATCATTATGTAACGTGGAATATATAACTATTCTAGGCATCTTGTCAATTAATAATAGCCTTAGAATATCCACTAACCTAACATGTTTTCATGTTTATTAGAAGTTGTTAAATGAAAACAATGTTATTATACAACATAAGTATCTTATAACAGATACAAATGTTGGCATATGTAGTACTATTATTAGTACTACTATGTCTAACATAGTAATCACATCCTGCTAGATCATAGAAGAAAGAAAATAAGCTTCTATGCAGTGTTCAACTACTGGGTCATATTTAGAGTCGAAAACTCGGCTATTTTTATTTTTACATGACATAGATGCCATTTTATAATATTAAAAAAATATTTTAATAGGAAATTTATTTTTTTCATTTCCTAATAAAATTTTTTATTCTAACAATACACTACTTTCCCAGTTGGTTGCATCTTTTAGGATAATGGTATAATTAACCACTAATTATTATGTATTATTTATATATTTTTATGGGTTATTATTGAATTTAAACGATTTAGGAACATTTTTTTAAAAAGTTGTTCGTTATATTTAAGTATAGAGAAGGAAAAAGATTCTAAAATCAAAATTTATAAAATAAATAATGTACACTATGTATAGTGTGTCGATGAGATCATATAAGAATACAATGCCTTGAACTATAGAAATCAACAGAACCTCAGAACAGAACTAGTAAACAATATACTATGAGCAGAAGTACCAGCACTACATGAAAGACTCAACACTTTACAATACCCTTGGCTACCCAATAGATATAATGACTGATTCAAATACACAAGAAACCTTCAACCTGTGACATCAAAATTAGCATATGAATAAAGAATACTAAAATACTATTTACACTCCACTACAAAGTATCATGAATGTATAACAATAATAAAAATAGAAGAGTTTAATCCAATTAGTAAATCTATATCAAATTATTTCTACTAAAAATAATTTAAAAGAGGATTATTTACTTTTTATAGTTTTCATATGTTTTTTTAATAATTCATTATCTTGCATGAAAATTTCTTCATTATATACAGAATCTTTAGATTTACTAAAATGGTGGAGACTAGCATAATATATTTTATTATCAATGTTTATGAAAGCTAAGGTACAGTTATTACTCATCATATATGAAACAAAATTTTCATCAGTATAATTTTTCAGGATAATTGATTCATTTAAATCAGATTCAGAGGGGTATGTTTGATTTGCATCACTAATCCATATACTTTCTTTTTTTTCATCATTTGTCATTGAGATAGCACCTAGTGTATTATGTGCATCGTCAGTATAAAAACCTTCAATATTTTCCATACTAATATCATCAGATTCTACTCGGTTGTCAAGCCATCCTGCAGATGCTATTGATAAAGATAATATTGTTAAAAGTATTGTAATAAAAATTACTCTTTTCTTATCCATTTTGTTTTCTTCCTTGTTATTAATATAACTAATTTTAATATTTGTATTATCATAAGTTTTTTCTAGAGTTTAATCATATGATAATGCAGTACATAAATTCATAGAATAAAAAAATAAATTAAAAGTAAATTATTAGTTATCTGGAATCATATTTATAATTTTTTGGAAGGTTTCCTCGTGAATCAAATAATTGTCCAGTTCGTGGGTCTTTGTATACATGAGCCCCTCCTTCACTAGTTCCTACCCACTCACCATCACGGAAAACTCTATTTCCATTTGAATCTCTTGTAGGAACATTGTCTCCAGTTGCTTTGGAACTATAACTACTAGAACTACTTTTTTTAGAAGTACTTTGTGATGTTTTAGATGAACTAGTTTTTTCTGTTGAAGTATTAGTCGTATTATTACTATCATTTAATGTTGAATTAACTGTTGTATTGTTAATAATGCTATTATTTGTATCATTAACTTTATTGGAGTTATGTGTTAATAATATTGTTCCACAAACTAAACCAACACAAACTATAACAGTTACACAAAGTATGATCATGTTTTTTTCATTCATTTTAACACGTCCTCATAAGTTCCTGTTAAAATAATTGCTATTTAATTAGATATGAAAATATCAAATTATAATATATTAATATATTTTGACACCTATGATTATAAATGTTATGGAAAAAAGAGATGAAATTGTTTTATTATGAGTAATACAGGTTATGTGGATAGTTAAGAAGAAATATTAATATGATAGAAATGATAATAGGAATATTGAATTGTTTAACTGTAAATATTATGGTTCGTAGTGAAATTATAAAAATTAAACTTTTTAATCCGTAGTCGTGTTGTATCTAAAGTATTTAAGAAATTAAATAGGTTATTCTGATTAAATTTCTAGGTCATCCTCTTCTGTCCAATATCTTTTATCATACCATGGTTTAGTTTTTTCTCCTCTCTTTAACATTTCTTCATAGTCATACCATCCTTTTCCTTTATTTTTTTGATGAATATGCATGTGACAATGTTTACAAACACAAATTACATTATCTAATATAGTATCTGGTGAATAATCTTCAGTATGGTATTCTCTAATACCTTTTGTTTGTCCACATAGTTCACAAGGAATAGTATGTAAATCAGGTAATAGTCCCTCTTTAATAGCTTTTTTAATTATTTTATCTCCCTCATATCGTTCTTCTGAAGAAAATCCATTATATTCTCCTAAATTCATGTTTCCATTTCCTCCATTAATTTATAGCTTTCTTGTTTATATATTGTTTCTTAATTTTTCATGTTTTTTTGTTGATTATTGTTAAGTGATATACTAATGCTGATAATTTGTCTTGACTGGTGATGATAGGATTAAGCTAGACTATTTCACGTGCCTTTTTGATGAATTCCATTACATGGGGGATATCTTCTAATTCATCTACAAATAATGTTATATTTTTTTTGTTAATTTCATATTCTATATTGTTTTTGTATTTTTTTGGTATTTGTTTAGGTTTGATATTAATTTCAAGTTCTAAATAATCTACTCTATTTTTAAGAACTATAAAATTTGATTTTTTAATTTTAAATGCTATATAATTGGTTGTGTTGTTTTGTGTTATTTCTTTTATTGATAATATTTGTTGTGATATTTCATCATATAGTTGTCTAGTCAGTGATCCTTCTATCAAACCATAGTGTTCTAGTGTAAATTTTTGTTTTTTATATAAAATTGGTAGTTCTCCTGTTGTTATGTATTTATATGATTGTTGTATAATTGGTATTATTTGGGTTAGTTGTTCTTCGTTTTCCAGGTATAGTTCTATTGTTTTTTTATCATAATCATTGTAAGTGATGTTTAGTTTATTTAGATTTATATTTTCTGGTGGTAGTTTAATTTTTATGTCTAGGTAATCTTCATTTGGGTAAATATTTATTATATTCCTATTGTTTATTTTGTATGCTATGTAGTATTTATTGTTGTTTTGTGTTATATTTTCATCAATTCTTCTTATTTGTTCTGATAGTGTATTGAATAATTCAATGTATTTTCCCATGTTGTAATATTCTAGTGTGTAAGTTTGTTGTATCTGTTGTGCTATTTCTTGGATATCTCTTGTTTTTTCTTTAGTTAGTTGTTTTATTAAGGGTATTGTATAGTTTATGTCTGATTTGTCATGTATGAATGTTTTGATTTGATTGTTTTCAGTTGGATAATATTTCCCCATATTATCTGATTCTATTACTTTTTCGCTAGATATATTAATTATTGTTTCTATGAAACCTTATTTTGCTATAATTTTCACTATATTTTCATTACCTAATGAATATGTTCTACTGGTTTCATCGTTATCTGTAATTATTTTTTCATTTAATGATAGAATTTCTTGGTTTATTTGTTCTAGCAAATTATTTTTTTGAATTTTATTTTTTTGTTCTCCAATTTTTTCATTATTTGTTTCTTTTGTTTGTGGATATGGCCATAGTTCAATTATTTTTTTGGTTAATCTCATGGTTCTTTCTTTGATGCTTTCTTCATCCCATTTATCCCAATCATGAATGTCACGTGTTATTGTAACTTTACTGGATGTATAACCCATACCTTCCATTCTTGTTTTTTCAATGAATGATTTATTACTTATTGATCTGTTAAATGATTTTTCAAGTAATGTTAGGTTACCTATAGTATTTTTATATTGGTCATGAATTTCTTCCCAGTTAAGGCCTAGATCATATTTCCAATCTTCAGTTATAGTTTTTGGGAGAATATGTTCTATTTCATAGTTTGTAAAATCTTTTTCAAAACCATTATATGAATTTTCAATAGCTGATAAAACATACTTATTTATTTCATTTTCTCCATAAAAATCATGTTCAAGTAATACTCCACTTAATTTATCATCATCTGGAAACTCCTCATTCTTATTTAATAAAGTAATATGTTGTTTAAATGAATCCAGATAATTTTCTTTATCAATAGCGTTATATAAATTTATAAATGAATCGGATAGATTATCCGAAGTGATATCACATAAGTCACGACGAATTATATAACTTTCAATATACTTGGTAATGTTAATTAATTCATTCTTGTTAATAAGTCCTTGCTTATAATCACTGTAAACTTTTAATAGGAATACCTGCATTTCCTCATAGGAATAATACTGTTTGCCTTTATAGACTTTATCATCTAATCTATGACTAAAACATGCAGAAGTAATGTGATTAAATACGTTCCTCAAATCTTCATCATACTCTTTATCTAAAAACAAACTCATATAATAACTACCATAATTATAAATTTCATCATAAAGTTCATTATATGAAAAACTAGTCGCTTCATGATATTTTATAAATTCTATGAAAATATTTTTATATTCGGGTACATAATCTAATTTAACAGTTAAATAGTCACGTAGAAAACGATCAAAGAAACGTTTAATCTTGTAATCATTACTATTAATTTTAGTATATAACTTAGGCAAATCCTCTAATTTATCCCATTTATTAGTAAAATCAACAATATTCTCCTTACTTATATTATCAAGAAAATAATTCTTAATCAAAACATTAATATTATTCTTACTAATCAAAGAAGACTGGTTAACATCACTAAACTTTTTAAAAGCATCATTTTTATTAATTAAAGTATAATTACACTTTACTTTTTCTAAATTTTTAAATATAACATTTATATTATAATGACTACCCTTAAAACTATGTTTCTGTAAATCAAGACGATTATAAATAAATTTAAAAGTTTTAATCACATCAGAATCAGGATCTTTAAAAAGGTAATGATAACCATTATCAATAATATTATTAACTAAATCATCTAAAACAGTTTCATCATCACCACGTAAAGAGAACAAATTTTTCCTAATTAAATAATTCTTCTTAACATCTTCATATTTATCAATACTACCTAACTGATAATATTTAGAAGCAACAGCACAACAAATAAGATAATAAGTAACAAGACGTTGCTGTCCATCAACAATCACATAATTGTCTGATTCTTCATAAAATATCAAATCGTCAAAATAATGAAAAGTAGATTTACGAATACCTTCTAACAATTTCTTAATCTTACTCTCCTGATAAATATAATTACGCGCAAAAAACGGAACAACAAAACATTTATCAAAAGAAAATAATTCTAAAATGTTTATTTTAACCATTTTAATCACCAAGAAGATGGAAAGTATATAAATGCATAACAGCATTTTTATACATCACACATTTAATCATATATTTCAAAAATTTCTAATAATTCGTCTTTAACTCTGCTTCTTTTTACTCTACGTTCTTTAAACTTAGGTTTTTCAATAAATGCGTTTTCAATTAAAGTAGTATCCATAATACCGGAGAATTGATATTCATCAATAAGTTTACGTGTAGCAGTTTCATCCAGATTCTCTTTTTCAATCAAATCACAAAAAGCTTTTTTACGTTCTTCTCTCATAAATTCATAGAATTTTTCTTCAACGGTCATCTCTGTTCTGTCAAATACGCCTAAAACTTTTTCGATAAATTTTTCAATTAAAGAGTTTTTATTTCTTAGTTGTTCTGTTTCTTTGGTGAGTTTTTTAATTCTTTCAATATCTTTTTCGTAGTTTGCATCATCTTTGTTTAAGTATTTTAGTAGTCCTAGGATGTAGTCTACATTGATTGTGTCGTCTCGTATTAATTCTAATTCAAAGTCAATGTCTTGTAGTATTGATTCTGAGTATGTGTCGTCTTTAAGTTCATCGTGTATGTCGAGGTATACGCTTTTATGGTCATTATATTCTTGTTCATCCATTTCCAGGTCATCAAATGTGAATTCTGGGAAGGTGTCTAGTTTGCTTTTTATCCGGTTTAGTTCACGGAAGTTTTCTACATATTCTTTTATTTCTGTTTCACTTTCGAGGTTTTGTGCATCTTCGACTGTTTGTGTTAGTTCTAAGAATTTTTCATATGCTTCATTAAATTCTTTTACATATGTTTTGTAGTCTTTCATTAACAAGTCTTCTAGTGGTTCGTTGTCTGAGAATAATGTTAGTGCTTCGTCTGTGTCGGCACTTATGTCTCTGAAACAGATTATGTTTCCGTATGCTTTGCTTTTATCGAAGATCCTGTTTGTTCTTGAAAATGTTTGTAGTAGTGTGTGGTATTGTAGGTTTTTGTCAACGTATAATGTGTTTAGTCTTGGGCAGTCAAATCCTGTTGTGTACATGTCTTTTACTAGTAGTAGGTCTATTTCTCTATTTTCCATTCGGTTGGATATGTCTATGTTGTATTCTTTGAATGTTTCTGGGCTGAAGTTTGTTCCGAATGTTTGGTTGTAATCTTCCATGTAATCTGATAGGTAGGAGTAATCGGATTTTCCATTGTTGTCTTCTTTATTTGCATTTGCATTGTATATTGCTGCTATTTTTAGTTCGGGTGCTTTTTCTTTTAGTATTTTATAGTATTTGTTGATGAATTTTCCTCTGGATACTGTGAACATTGCATTGAATTTGCCATGTTGGGTTTTGCTGGGGTATGTTTCTAGGAGTTTGTCCACGTTTTTTTCTAATCTTTTGTCGTTCATTAGTAGTTCTTCGTATGCTAGTGAGTTCACGTCTATGTCTTCTTTGCTTATGGGGTTGGATTCGTAGTATTGTATGGAGAATCCTAGCACGTTGTTGTCTCTTATTGCGTCTTTTATCATGTATGTGTGTAATCGTTTGCCGAATATTGTTTTTGTTGTTTTGCTTCCTCCTTTGGCGTTTTCTACGAATATTGGTGTTCCTGTGAATCCGAAGCATAGACTGTTTTGGAAGTAGTCTATTATGCTTTGATGCATTTTTCCGAATTGTGATCTGTGGCATTCATCGTATATGAATATGATTCTTTTGTCTTTGATTTGTGCTACTCGGGTTTGGTGTTTTGTTGCAACGTTGCTTAGTTTTTGTATTGTTGTGATTATGAGTTTGGTTTTGGTTGAGTTTAGTTTTTTGATTAGGGAGTATGTGTTGTATACTTTTGCTACGCTGTCTTTTTCGTATTGGTTGAATCTTTTCATTGTTTGTGTGTCTAGGTCTTTACGGTCTACTACGAATATTACTTTGTCTATGTTGGGGTTTTCTGAGAGTATTTGGCTTGTTTTGAATGAGGTTAGTGTTTTTCCACTTCCTGTTGTGTGCCATATGTATCCGTTTTGTTTGACTTTGGTTGCTTGGTGGATGATTTCTTCTACTGCGTATTTTTGGTATGCTCTTAGTATCATGATGTTTTTGTCTATCTGGTTTAGTACCATGAATTGTGTTATCATCTTGGCTAGGTTGCATTTTTCTAGGAATGTTTGTGAGAATTCGGCTAGTTGTTTGATGTTTCTGTTTTCTTTTGTTTTCCAGAAGTATGTGTATTCGAATTTTATGGAGTTTGGTATTCCTGTTGCGAAGTATTTTGTGTCTACTCCATTGCTTATTACGAATATTTGTATGTATTGGAATAGTCCTTTGAATGTTGGCAGGTAGCGTTCTCGTATTTGGTTGAATGCTTGTTTTATTTCTACTCCTCTTTTTTTGAGTTCTATTTGTACTAGTGGTAGGCCGTTTATTAGTAGTGTTACGTCGTATCGGAAGTTGTGTTTGTTTTTTGATTGTATTTGGTGTGCTACTTGGAATTGGTTTTTGCACCATTCGTCTTTGTTGATGAATCTTATCCATTTGTCTGCTTGTCCTTCTCTTTGTAGTGTGTAGCTGTCTCTTAGTTTTTGTGCTTTGTCGAATATTGTTCCTTGTTTTAGGAATATTAGTATTTTTTCGAATTCGTCATCTGTTAGTGTTATGTTGTTGAATTTTTCTAGTTGTGTTCTGAAGTTTTGTTCTAATTCTTCATCGTTTTTTATTGTTATTTTTTCATAACCGTTATTGGATAGGTCTTCTACTAGTATGTTTTCTAGTGTGGATTCTGATTGTGTTGGCATAACCTCTCACCATTCATTTTTTTTATGTGTAGTTAGTTTAAATAGTTAGTTGTTTATATTATTTGTTTTTATTATCTTATAATTCTGTTATATTATTTGGGTTTGGTATCAAATCATTAGTTTTGTCCTACATTCTTGGGACACATATCTTTATATAGTAACAGTATACAAATATAATAAATAGTCCTATAATCGTATGACAAAAAATTTATATTATTTTATAACAATAAGTCAAAAGGGAGGTACACAAAAAAATGACCTACAAAAAACTATCAGAAATAGCACAAATATTCACAGGAATACGAACATCACGATACAAAAACATAGTAGAAGGAACACAAACCAAAATACTACTAAACAAACTACACAACAACCAAATAGAATACGAAGAAATCAAAATAAACAAACCACAACAAAAATACTACTCACAAAAAAACGACATCATCATACACCTATCAGACACCACAAACATCACACTACTCAAACAAGAAAACATACTAATACCACTAAACTACGCAATCATACGACTAAAAAAAGACTATAACCCAGAATACGTATACCAAATACTAAAAAGCACACACTTCCAAAACACAATCAACAAAATAAGAGAAGGAAGCAGCATAAAATTCATAAAAATAAACGACTTAAAAAATATAAAAATACAAATCCTCGAAACAGAAAAACAAAAAAAATACGCAAAAATAATGCAATTACTAAAAAAAAGAACCCAACTAAATAAGAAAAAAATCGAAATAGAAGAAAAATATCTAAACGGAATAATACAAAAACAATTAGGTGGTAAATATGTCAAATTATGAAACAAAATTATGGGCAATAGCAGATAAACTAAGAGGAAACATGGACGCAAACGAATTCAAAAACTACATGCTAGGATTCATATTCTACCGATACCTCTCAGAAAAACTAGAAATGACACTAAACGAACTACTCGAAACAGACGAAATAACATTCCAAGAAGCATACAAAGACGAAGAACTAATAGAAGACCTACAAGAAGAAGGAATAGAAAAACTAGGATACTTCATACAACCAAAATACCTCTTCAGCAGCATCATCAACGAAATCAAAAAAGGAAAAGAAATACTAGAATGCCTAAGCAACGCATTCCAAGAAATCAACGACTCCTCACTAAACACAGAAAGCCAAGACGACTTCAGCAACCTATTCGAAGATGTAGACCTAAACTCATCCAAACTAGGAAACACCAACACAGAAAAAAACAAACTAATCTCAGACATCCTACTAGACATCAGCGACATAGACTTTGAACTAGAAAAAGACAACTCAGACATACTAGGAGACGCATACGAATACCTAATCAGCCAATTCGCATCAAGCGCAGGAAAAAAAGCAGGAGAATTCTACACACCACAAGAAGTATCAACCATACTAGCCCGAATAGTAACACTAAACAAAAACAGACTAAAAAACGTATACGACCCAACATGTGGAAGCGGATCATTACTCCTAAGAGTAAGCAAAGAAACAGACGTATCAGAATTCTACGGACAAGAACTAAACCAAACAACATACAACCTAGCAAGAATGAACATGATACTACACGGAATCAAATACGACCACTTCAACATAAAACAAGGAGACTCACTAGAAAACGACAGACACAAAGAACTAAAATTCGATGCAGTAGTAGCAAATCCACCATTTAGTGCAAAATGGAGCAGTGACAAATCATTCATCAACGATGAAAGATTCTCAGGATACGGAAAACTAGCACCAAAAAGCAAAGCAGACTACGCATTCGTACAACACATGATATACCACCTAAACGAACAAGGAACACTAGCAGTAGTACTACCACACGGAGTACTATTCAGAGGAGCAGCAGAAGGAACCATAAGACAACACCTAATAAAAGAACTAAACTACCTAGACGCAGTAATAGGACTACCCAAAAACATATTCTACGGAACAAGCATCCCAACATGCATACTAGTATTCAAAAAATGCAGAGAACACGACAACAACATACTATTCATCGATGCATCAGAACACTACGAAAAAGCAAAAAACCAAAACAAACTAAGACCAGAAGACATAGACAAAATAGTAACCACATACTCACAAAGAAAAACAGAAGACAAATACTCATACGTAGCAACACTAGAAGAAATAGAAGAAAACGACTACAACCTCAACATACCACGATACGTAGACACATTCGAAGAAGAAGAACCAATAGACCTAGACGAACTAGTAGACGAACTAGAACAAATAGAAAAAGAAATAAGAGAAGTAGATGACAAAATCATAGAATACTGCAAAGAACTAGGCATAAGACCACCAGTCATAAGGAATGATAAAAATGACCAATTCTAACGAAAGAAGCGGCAACAACAACAAAGACCATAAGCAAAACGTACCTGAATTGAGATTTCCAGGATTTGAAGATGAATGGCTACATTATAAATTATCTGATTTTGGAGATTTTAAAAATGGTGTAAACAAATCTAAAAATGATTTTGGAAGTGGATATTCCTTTGTAAATTTAGAAGATATTTTAGAAAAAAGATATTTGTATAACAAATCATTTGGATTAGTAAAAGTATCTCAAAAAGAGTTAAATGAATATAATTTAAAAAAAGGTGATGTTTTATTTGTTCGTTCATCAGTTAAACCAGAAGGTGTTGGATTAACTTCTGTTCTATTAGAAGATTTAAATAATACTGTCTATAGTGGTTTTATAATTCGATATAGAACTAATAAAAAATTAAACATATCTTTTAAAAAATATTGTTTTTCAACATTCACTATAAGAAAACAAATTCTAGCAAAATCTTCAACAAGTGCAAATACTAATATTAATCAACAATCACTCAAAAAAATAGATTTTAATGTTCCATCTTTAGATGAACAGAAAAAGATTGCAGATTTTTTATCATTAATTGATAAGAAAATTGAGTTAATGGAAAAGAAGTATCAAATGTTAATTAATTTAAAAAAATATTTTCTACATAATATGATTTCTTCTTACAAAGAAATTAATCCGCCGTTGCGTTTCAATGAATTTAAAGAAAACTGGAATAAAATAAGGCTTAAAGAAAATTTAGATTTAATTAGGAATGGAAGTAGTGAAACTCAAGTAAATTATGAAACAGATTATCCAGTGTCCCGTATTGAAACCGTATCTGGAGATAAATTAAATTTAGATAAGGTAGGTTATGTAGAACATATAGGAGAAGAATATAAAATCAAAAAAGGAGATATTATGTTAACAAACATTAATAGTATGAAATTTATTGGTAATGTATTATATTTTAATACCAATGAAACATTATATCATGGAATGAACCTTTTATTATTAAGATTTAATGAAAATATAAATAAAAAATTCATGTTTTATAATTTAAAACGTAACAACATCTTATTTAAAAAAATGGCATGTCAAGCAGTTAATCAAGCATCCATAAATAAAACCACGATAGAAAAAATGCAGTTTAACATCCCATCTATTAAGGAACAAGAAAAAATAGCGGAATTTTTATTCCATTTTGATAAAAAAATAGAAAACATCTACAAACAAATACAATTAAATACAAATTTCAAAAAATCATTACTTAGTAAAATGTTCTGTTAATCTTTAATTATAGATATTTCCATGTATAACAATGAATTATTTATTAAATTTTGTAAGGATAGAAATATTAAAGACAGTACAAAACAAGGTTATGTATCTGCATTACTAAGATACACTAACCTACATAATTGTACTATTGAAGAATTAATTAAAGAAGCTGAAGAAGATGAAAAAAATAGAATACCTCTTAAAGAACGACGACTTAAAGAACGTTTATTAACTTACAGAACATACCTATTAGAATCAGATTTATCATCCAACACCATAAAAACTTATTTTTCCAAACTTAAAACATTTTACATACATTATGAAATAGAAATACCCTATTTACCAGATGTAAAATACAACAAACAATATGTAACAAATTATCTTGATCTTCCAACCAAACAACACATACAAGATGCATTGGAATTATCACCATTACCAATCAAAGCACTGATTCTTTTTATGTCCAGTAGTGGAACAGCTAAAGCTGAAACATTATCACTAACAGTAGAAGACTTTATCAAAGGAACAACAGAATACCATAAAAGCACAAGATTAAAAGATATACTTGAAGAATTATCTGAAAGAGAAGATATTGTACCCACAATTTATCTTAAACGAATAAAAACAGACAAATACTATTACACATTCTGTTCATCAGAAGCAAGCACATACATAATCAAATACCTAAAAACAAGAGAAAACCTTAAAAAAACAGATAAACTATTCCCATTTAATGGATCATACATTATGAAAAAATTCCAAATAATCAATGATCAAATGGAATGGGGATTCAAAGGAAACTACAGATTCTTCAGAACACATACACTAAGAAAATTCCATGCAAGCAACATACAACTAGTAGCAGAATACATAGATACCCTACAAGGAAGAAGTAAAAACAGCGTACATGAAACATACATCAAAACAAACCCAGACAAACTCAAACAAATATACATTAAAAACATGAAAAACATAATGATATACAACAAAGAACCTCAAAAACAAGAAATAAAAGAAGACATACATATAACAATCAATGTCTTCTTATCAGATAAACAAATAAATCTATACTAACAAAACATCTTACTTATTAAGGAACGTTTGAATTCTTTATTACGTTTTATATATTTTTTAGTATTTTTAATTTTTTGGTCTAGTTTATTTAATAGTTCCGTTATTTTATTTTGTTCTTCAATTGGGGGTTTTTTAACTTTTATTTGTGATATTAATGGGTATTTTAAATTCCATGTATCTGAAGTTAAACCTTGAGAATATTTTTGGAATTCATTTAACATTTCTTGTTTTTTGAAATAATAACCATAAAATTTAGAATTTATAGATTCTTTTGGAATTAGTACTGTATATGCTGGGCTAACAATTCCTTCATAATTAGATATACCGCTTGCACCTTGCCACATCCTCATAGAATTATAAACAAGATCACCCTTTTGTACATGCTTATAATTTGATTTGTTTGAACTAGACGTATCTTTATCTTCAATTTCTGATCTTTTTATCACACCATTAGATATTGTAACAGATAATAATTCTAAATCATTATATTTTTTTTCTACGCGTTCATCAAAAATTTTTCCTATTTTAACAGTTTTCCAATCATCTGTAAATTCAGGAAATCTTAATTTAGGCTTTTCATT
>JAFRKG010000103.1 GCA_017431845.1 Methanosphaera sp.
AGTTGTTGTTGATTCTGGGGTTGTTTTTTTCTAGTGTGTTTAGTTGATTTTTTGATAATATCTTTGTTATTTTTAGTTATATGTTGTGTTGTAGTTTAGTGGGGTGTTTTGTTTTAGTACGTTTCTGTGTGTCCATCTGATTTTTTGTTCTCTTATTGCTCTTTGTAGTCCTTCGATTGTTCTGAATATTTTTTTTCTGAATCGGGGTAATGTTGTTCGGTAATAGTTTTCTATTGTGTTGTTGGTTGCAGGTATGTTTTTGTTTTCGATGTGGTTGAAGATTACGTCTAAATTTGATTTTATTTTTTCTAGGAATTTTGTAATGATTGGGTTTAGGTGGTCTTTTTGGTTGTATATGGTGTTGAATTTTCTTGTTGCTTCCTTTATTGTTTTTGAATCCCATATTATTTGTATTCTTTTTTTATCTTTGTCTATTTCTTTTAATTCTTTGTTTTTTGTTCGTTTTTCTTGTTTATGTTCTTTTATCTCTTTTTCTAGTTTTTTAATTTTGTTGTGTTGTTTTCTGGTTTTTTTGTCTGAGTGTGGTATGGGTCCTTTGTATTTCTTTTTATTTTCTTTTATTTCTTGTATTGTTGTTTCTTTTTTGTTTATTTTTTTGTTTAGTGTTTTTATTCTTCTTTCTATTTTGTTGGTGTGTCTTAGGAGGGGTGTCATTAGGTTTTGCATTATGTGGAAGAAGCATCTGTGTTGTATGGCTCCTATTGCTTCGATGATTGTCTTGTATCCTTGTCGTCCATCCGTAGTTATGGTGTGAATTGGATAATCTTGTAATGATTCTTTTAAGAATTTTTCAATAGTTTTGTCATTAAAATCATCTTCTGATATGATTATATCTGCGATTATTAGTTTATTATGATGATCTATTATTGTAAGTCTCATATGTAACTTTTTATTGATATAAACGTATTGTTCATCGTACGCGTAATGTCCTGAGGGTTTTATGTTTAGTTTTTTAATTCGTTGGTATTGTAAGTGTTCTAAATATTCAAATAGTGTTTCAGAATGGGTTTTATGATATAAAAATAAGGTTGATCTTTCTGGAAAAGCTCCTGTTTGGTTGGCTATTTCCTCTGCTTTTTTTGCATAAGATTCAGGATTAACTAAATTGATCAATACACTTTGTTTTTCTACTTTACGAGAATAAATATGGTGTTTTTCTTTAATAGACTCAGCTGATGCAATGCAACTACTATTTTTGCAATGTCTATGATTATACTTTTGTAAACGTATTTCATCTATTCTATTTAAGTAAATGGATTTATATCCATTACGAGTAAGAGCTTTATTACAAACAGGACAAACTGGTTCTCTTTTAACTAGACGTAATACTTTATTACAGATTTTACAAATAGATAGTACGTGTTCAATTAATTCAGAATCAGTATCTTCGTAAACTTCAATATCTCCAGATTGACCACAAAAAATAAATGGAAGTTCATCTAAACATTTATTTGTGGAGTGTGTATTTTGTTTCATAATATAATATATTACTCCACACACTATATAAACCATCCTACAATCTTATTTTAAAAAATATAATTCTTTACTAGAACCATACTTATAATAGACTTGATATTTATCGAATTATTAAAAAATAATAGCATAACAAAGTGTTTTATTAATTTAAACAAAATAAAGCAATATTATTATAATACATCATCCAAAACTATTAAAATAATGAACAACAAACATAAAATTATTCATTTAAAATAAAAAGAGTTTACTATTTTTCAATTAAAAATCTGAGATTAATTCTTGCAGTATATTCTAATTAAATATTTAATAATACTTTAATTTCTAATTTAAACAACCTGATTTTCAACAGTAACCTTATCAGGATTTGTTTAATATGTTAGCCTGTTTAATATTTTTTTCATAAAAATAATAAACGGACTAAAATAAATATTTATAAGTATTAAAGTGTAGCACGAAAAGAATAAGTAGCACAAATACTATAAAAATGTAGCACAACATATTACATGTAGCACAAGAACATAGAAACAACCAGTAGAACATTAAATAAACATATACCCTGATTACTCTTATACTCGAAAACAACAAATAATTATATTAAAAGAAACAAATAAAACCACACATATACAAAAAAATATTGGAGAAAAAGACCATATGAAAAAAGTTAACATTACACTAATCTTAATACTTCTATTATTAACATTAACCACAACAGCGGCAGCAAACATTGAAACAAACAATACAACAATAAAACTAAGAATAAACAATCAAGAAACAACAGCACATATGATAAATAATCCCACATCAGATGAATTCCTACAATTATTACCATTAGAACTGGACTTGAAGGATTTGTTCGGCAGAGAAAAATATGCTGAACTACCCAGTACACTAACAGCTAATACTCCACGTACAAGCACATACGAAGTGGGATACATAGCATACTATAAGCCTACAAACTCAATAGCAATATACTATGAAGATGATCATCAGGAAATACCTGAAGGAATCATACCCCTTGCAATAATAGACAATAACATAGACTTATTCAAGGAAAACAACACACACCTAACAATAGAACAAAGCCCCTGAAAAAAAATTCTCCCCACCACCTATCCACTTTTTTTAGAAATATTCAAAAAACAAACAATAAGAAAACTATTTAAGCAATAAAAATATACTAATTATTATTTAACCAAAACTAATGGGAGGAAATGAAAAATTATGATAAAAAAAGCAATGAAAAAAATAATCATATTAACCATATTAACACTACTTCTTGTAGGAATAGCATGTGCATCCGAAACAAACACTACAACAAAACATGAAGATACAAGTAACACAATAACCACCCATACAACAGACATTAACAGTAATAATCAGGCAAACACCACCCAGAGCGTAGACAAAACAATAAAAAAACAATCAAGGGAGTATAGAACCTTAAAAAGTGCAAGTAAAACTGTGAACATTAATAACTATAAAACACTCCAGAATACATTGAAAAGCAGAGAATACAAGACATTAACACTTAACATTAAAGCAGACATAAAACTAGCCGATAATACTATAATTAATAAGGCAATAAAAGAGGTTACAATTAATGGTAACTGGAAAACAATAAACGGACAACAAAAATATCAATTCCTAAAAATAGGAGAAACACAGTCTGTCAATATTAAAAACTTGAAAATAGTAAAATGCCAAGCAGATAGAGGTGCAGCAATATATAATGAAGGAAAACTAAATATAACCCGAAGCTCCCTGTGCTATAATAAAGTATCAGGAGAAGAAAGTGTAGGTGGAGCCATATATAATGAAGGAAACATATCAATAATAAACAGCACATTAAACAATAACAGAGCCAAAGGAACCAAACATTCTAAAGGGGAAGCAATATACAACGAAGGGAACCTATTCATAGGAAACAGCACATTAAACAATAACAGAGCCGAAGGAAGCAACTATTCTGAAGGGGGAGCAATATACAACTATGAAAACTTAACAATAAGCAACTCCACTCTA
>JAFRKG010000104.1 GCA_017431845.1 Methanosphaera sp.
AGCAATCCAAGCAAAAGAAGGAGTAACAATAGAGCAAGAAACAAAAACCCTAGCAACAATAACCTTCCAGAACCTATTCAGAATGTATAAAAAACTATCAGGTATGACTGGTACAGCCAAAACAGAAGAAGAAGAATTCAGAAATATCTATAACATGTATGTAATCTGTATCCCAACTAACAAACCAGTAATAAGAACAGATGCAGTAGACCTATTATATCCAGGAAAAGAAGGACAATATAGTGCCATAGTAAAAGAAATAGAAAGAAGACACAAACTAGGACAACCAATCCTAGTAGGTACTATAGCCATAGAAACAAGTGAATTAATAAGCAAAATGTTACATCAAAAAAGAATACCACACGAAGTATTAAACGCTAAGAATAACGCAAGAGAAGCAGAAATAATAGCCAAGGCTGGACAAAAAGGAGCAGTAACCATTGCAACTAACATGGCCGGCCGTGGAACAGATATCAAATTAGGAGAAGGCGTACCTGAACTAGGAGGACTATGCGTAATAGGAACAGAAAGACACGAATCAAGACGTATAGATAATCAGTTAAGAGGACGTTCAGGAAGACAAGGAGACCCAGGATTTACACAATTCTATCTATCATTTGAAGACGATTTAATGGTAAGATTTGGATCAGACAGATATAGAGGAATGCTAGCAAATCTAGGATTCACTGGAGAACAAGTAGTCCAAAACAAAATGTTAGCAGGATCATTCGAATCAGCTCAGAAAAAAGTAGAAGGAAATAACTTTGACATAAGAAAAACACTACTACAATATGATGACGTAATGAATAACCAAAGAGAAATAATCTACTCAAAAAGAAATGAAATATTAGATAACGATTCAATACATGAACAAACACTAAAACTATTAGAAAACCATGTAACAGAACTAGTAAATAATCATCTAATAGAATCAAATAAATTATCTGATAATGACTATGACGAAATATTAGAAGCAGCAAACGAAAACCTATTAAAAAAACATAGAATAGCCCTATCAGAAATAAAAGGAAAAACACCAGAAGAAGTAATAGATTACTTATCAAAATTAGTATTAGAAGACTATGAAGAAAAACTACAAGATATACCACAAGAAATAGTAGATGAATTCGAAAAAGCTATAACATTAAAAGTAATAGATTCATATTGGATGGAACACATCTCAACCATGAGCCATCTAAGAGAAGGAATAGGACTAAGAGGATATGCCAATGAAAACCCATTACAAGCCTATACCATGGAAGGATATGAACTATTTGATTCAATGCTAGCAAAAATAAATAAAGACGTATCTATCTATTTATTAAAAGCAGAAATAATGCAAAATACAGAAAGAAAAGAAGTAGTAAAAAACAAAATAACTAACGATGGCAAAGACCACAAAAAAATCCAAGCCAAAAACACTACAAAAATAGGTAGAAACGATCCATGCCCATGTGGAAGTGGTAAGAAATATAAGCAATGCTGTGGTAAATAGCCCATAAAATAAGGGTTTGCGAGGATTTGAAAAATTCAGAAAATCGTAAAAAAAGCCAAAATGTTTCCATTTTGTTTTCAAAAAACACAAATGTTTCTAAAATTACAGGGGGATTTTATGAAAAAATTAGATTTAAAAACAAAATTATTCTTGTATATTACAAGAGCAAATAATCTAGGAGTTCCTAATTTCGATACTTCGAAAATAGAAATTAGCAAAGAACAAACACATGATGTATATGTGTTTGATAGCTATGAAGATTATTTTAATTATTTTAAAATG
>JAFRKG010000105.1 GCA_017431845.1 Methanosphaera sp.
ATAATCATTCTACACTTCGCGTTAACATACATCAAACTAAATCACCACAAGTGGCTTTATTTTAGCTCTCATTATCATCATTATTGCTACAATTGGAAAATGCAACCATCATTACATTGAACTTGTTGTTCATTTGTTTAGGTCATCACCGTTATGTGTTGTAGCTCATACTATTGTCACTGAATCTTATGTATCAAGTTAATTAGAAAATATTGCATTTTTGTTATATGTGTTGCATGTATATAACTAAATAGGAATAATGACAAAAATAGTAACCAAAGCAATACAATATGATGTTAATTAACAAAAATAGTTTAAGTGTTGAAATGAAAGGAATAAAGATAATTAAAAAAAATGCAAACAAGTTAAGAACTCGTTTAATTAAAGAGAAACAGTTATGTACTAGTTATAAAGTTCATAGTGATGATGAATATGTTTATATGCCATTAATCACGGAATATGATGAAAAATTTATTAACTCTTTATTAGATGAATTTAATGTTAGTGTAGATGATTATGAGTTTAAACATGCACAGTATAGACCTACTAATTTTCTTGATTTTTTAGATGATAAAATTTCTGAAGAGGAAATGGAAGAGATTAGAAAATCTTTTGATGTTATTGGTGATATTGTTATTCTAGAGATTCCTCCTGAGCTTGAGGATAAGAAAAAAGTTATTGGAGAAGCTGCTCTTAAGTTTACTAAACGACGTAGTGTTTATTATAAAAAGAGTAAGATTCAGGGTGTTACTCGTACTCGTAAGTTAGAATTTCTTGCAGGTGTTGATGATTTGGAAACTATTCATAAGGAGTTTGGTATCCGGTTTAAACTTAATCCGTCTACGGTTTATTTTAGTCCTCGTCTTGCCACTGAGAGATCTCGTATAGTTGATGAGGTTAAAGAGGGTGAGATTATTATTGACTTTTTTGCGGGTATTGGTTCTTTTCCTATTAGTATTGCACATGTAAAGGATGCTAAGATTTATGGTGTTGACATTAATTCTGAAGCGATAAAGTATATGCATGATAATATTAAATTGAATAAACTTGTGGGTGAAGTTATTCCTATTGAGGGGGATATTAATAATGTTATTGATGAGCTTCCATTGGCTGATAGGATTATTATGAACCTTCCTGGTACTGCTAAGGATTTCCTTGAGATTGCTATTAATCATCTTAAGTGTGGAGGAATTCTTAATTATTATGAGTTTTCTTCTGATTATAATAATGTTATAGAAAGAGTTGAAAATCTTGCAGGTAATCGTAAAACGAGTGTTCTTGATATTCGAAAAGTTAAATCTCAGAGTCCTGGTGTCTGGCATTTTGGTCTTAGTATAAAAATAGAATGAAGTGGAGGTTATAATGCTTTTTTTATACCTTCTTCTGTTATGATTCCAGTTATTAAGTCAGATTCAACTATATCAAATGCTGGATTTTCTACTTTTGTTTCTTTTTGTGTTATGTATTCGTTGTTTATTTTTAGTACTTCTTCTGGGTTTCTTTGTTCTATTGTTGTTTCAAATATGTTGTGTTCAAAGTCGAATGTGCTTATTGGTGCTGCTACATAGAATGGTATGTTATATCTTTTTGCTGCTAGTGCTACCATTAGTGATCCTATTTTGTTTGCTACTCCTCCTTTTGCTACTCTGTCTGCTCCTATGATTACTTTGTTTATTTCTCCTTTTTGCATCATGTATCCTGCTGCTCCGTCTACTATTAGTCGTACTGGTATGTTTTCTTGTTGCATTTCAAATACGCTTAGTCTTGCTCCTTGTAGTACTGGTCTTGTTTCGTCACATATTACGTTGATGTTTTTGTTGTCTTCATGTGCTGCTCTGATTACTCCTAGTGCGGTTCCGTATCCTGCACATGCTAGTGATCCTGCATTGCAGTGTGTTAGTATTGTATCGTTTTTGTCTATTATTGTGTTTCCGTATTGTCCTATTTTTTTGTTTATTATTATGTTGTCTTTTTCCATTTGTTTTGCTGTTTCTACTGCTGTTTTTCCTTTTTTTATTTCTGTTAGTATTTTATCTACTGCCCAGAATAGGTTTATTGCTGTTGGTCTTGCTTGTTTTATTTCTGTTGCTGCTTTTTCGAGGTTCTCTTCGTTTACTTCTGCGAGTGCCATTGCGTATGCTGCTGTTACTCCGATTGATGGTGCTCCTCGTACTACCATTGTTTTTATTGCGGTTATTGTTTCTTGATATGTGTTGCATTCTACGTATTCTAATTTATGTGGTATTTTTGTTTGGTCTAATAGGTGTAGGGTGTTGTTTTTCCAGTATAATGTTTCTATCATATGTTTTTGTTCTCCTTTAATATTTTATTATTTTATTTTTATAAAAAAAAATTGAATAGTGGATTTTATTTTTGGGTGGTTAATAGTGACTGTTTGGTACTAAGTTAAGGTTATGATCTTCTGAGTGTTTTCCAGGTATTCCGAATGCGTCTGCTCTGCATTGTGTACAAGCTCGGAATACTGGAAGATATTCTTCTACTTGTTCACGTACTGTGCTTAATTGTCCACATCCTGGTTTTGGTATGTCTTTGAATTTGTTTAATGGTATTAATGGTAATACATTCATTATTGAGGCGCCTTTGCTTCGTACTACTTTTGCTATTTCTACTATGTGTTCATCGTTTATTCCAGGTATTAGTACACTGTTTACTTTTACTATTATTCCTCTTTCGGATAGTAGTTCTATTCCTTTGAGCTGGTTTTCTAGTAGTATTTTAAATCCTTCTTTACCATGGTATATTTTTCCATGATATTCTATGTCATCATATATTTGTGTTCCTATATCCAGGTCTACTGCGTTTATGGTGATGGTTACTGTTTTTACTCCAACTTCACTTATTTTATCTGCATAGTCTGGTACTAGTAATCCGTTTGTGCTCATGCATAGTATGAGATCTGGGAATTTTTTGTTTACTTGTTCGAATAGTTTTAGTGTATCTGGGTTTTCTAGTGAGTCTCCGGGACCTGCTACTCCTACAACGCTTATTGGCATTTTTTCTATTGTGTCTTGGATGTGTTCTAGTGCTTCGTCGATTGTCATGATACATGAGGCTACTCCTGGCCTGTTTTCTGTATCGTTTATTTTTCTTGTGCAGAATCCGCATTGTATGTTACATTTTGGTGCTATGGGAATATGTATTCTTCCTACTTTATCATGTATTTTTTCATTAAAGCATGGGTGTGCTTGTGTTACATGTGCGAAATGTTTCATATCATGTTTTGGCATGAATTGGGACCCCCTATTTTTGGGTTAGAATTTTTTTTTATTGTTTTCTAACTTCTTCTATTACTTCATTAAATTTCTTATTCCATTTTTCGTCTATTATTTCATCACTACTCATGATACATACCATGTTGCCTTGACTTGCGTTTTTTGTCATTCTGAATCCTTCGGGCATTACTCTGAAGAGTGCATCGTAGACTTTTCTTTTTAGTTCTCTTGATGGATCCAGTATTATTAGGTTATCTGGGTTTATTGTAGGGTTTGTTATTTCTATTTTGTATCTGTCTGGTTGTGCTACGTTTACTCTTCCTTCTTCTTTCCATAGTACTCTGAGTAGGTCTGGTAGGTAGTTTTCGTTTTCTACTGTGATTTTTAGGATTCCGTTTTCTATCTTGTGTTTTGCCATGTCGTTTAGGTAGATTGGTTGGGATGCTTTTTCTAGTTTTACTACTCCTATGAATAGTGCTTCTCTTGGGTCTATGAATATTTTTATTGCGCTGATTGCTCTTGCTAGTTTTAGGTCTTGAAGTGTGTGTCTTAGTAGTGTATCATATACTTGTGCTCCTACTTCATCATAACACTCTACGTACATAATTTTTCCTCCAAGAGTTGTTTTTAGAATCGTTTACTGTCATCTATATCTGTATCTTTTAGACCAGATACGAGCATAGCTGCTCCTACTGAACCAATGAATTGTGAGTATTCTGGTACTATTACATCTATTCCTCCTAGTATGTCTTGGACTGCATCTACTAGTCCTCCTATGAGTGATGTTCCTCCTACCTGGATTAATGGTTCTCTTACGTCTATTTCTTGTAGTTGTTGTTCATATACTTGTTCTGCTACTGAGTGACATGCTGCACTTGCTGCATCTGCTTTGGATGCTCCTCCTGCTAGTGTTGTTACCAGGTCTTGTATACCGAATACTATACAGTAACTGTTTAGTATTGCGTTCCGGTAGTTTCCTTGTTGTGCTAGTGGTCCTAGTTCTGTGATGTCTACTCCTAGTCTTCCACTGGTCATGTCTAGGAATCTTCCTGATGCTCCTGCACAGATTCCTCCCATTGTGAAGTTGTCTGGTATTCCATTATTTACTGTGATTACTTTGTTGTCCATTCCACCAATGTCGAGTACTGTGGCTTCACCTTTTTGTGCACCTGCCAGGTATACTGCTCCTTTACTGTTTACGGAGATTTCTTCTTGTATTAGTTTTGCTCCCATTGCTTTTCCTATTGTGATTCTTCCGTAACCTGTGGTTCCTATTGCTTCTATATCGTCTAGCTTATATCCTGTTCCTTCGAGTGCTTGTTCTATTCCATCGTTTGCACATCCTATTATGTCTCCTGTTGGTACCCATCCTGTACCTATTACTTCGTTGTTTTCCATGAGTGCTACTTTGGTTGTTGTGGATCCACTGTCTATTCCTAGAGTTAGTCCTTCTTGTTTTTCTCTTGCTAGGATGCTTTTTCTTGCTACTACTGTTGTTAGTGCTTCCATACGTATGAATAGTTCTGATGCTTTTGTTTTTTCTGTGAAAGAGTATGTTACTACTGGTAGGTCTGTGTTGTTTTGTATTAGTCTACGTACTTCGTTTCTTGCTATTGCTGCTTCTGCACACCTGAAACATGTACATATGAATACTGCGTCTGCCTCATTTTTTCCTTCTACTAGGCTCATTGCTCTTGCAATCATTAGTTTTAGGCTTGAACTTGCACAGCTGAGTCCGAATTTTTCGTATGCTTCGTCTATGTCATCCAGGTTTACGTCTGGCATTACCATTTGTGCACCGAATGTTTCTGCTGCTTTTTCTATTTCTTTTTGAACTCCACTGTATTCTGTTCCACAGGACAGTTGTGCTATTTTAATTGTCATCTGTATCAGCTCCGTCTTTATCTAGGTTGTCTAGGAATGTGTTGATTTTATATACCATTTCTATTGTGTCGTCCCTGCTTGTTGGGTAGTCAAGTTCCAGTACTGGTATGTCTCTGTGTCTTAGTGAGAATACTGTTAGTTCTGAGGATCTTGCACATCCTACACATCCGAACCCGTATGGTGCTTCGTTCATGATTATTGCTGCTTCGGCTTCTTCTATGATTGGTCCGAATAATGACATTCTTCCCCTTACTCCTGATGGAACTTCTATTGCTGCATATTTTAGTCCATTTATTGGGTCTTCTTCTGTCATGTTGAATGGTGGTGCATCCAAGTCGGGTGATGTGACCTTTTGTTTCATCTGATTTTGAACAACCAGTGGTTCATGTCCACTTCTTACTATCATATCTGCTAATATCATAGAGTTTGGTGGAAATATTGCTACTTTCATAATATAACCTCTTAGTTTGTATTAACTTCTTTTATTATTTGTTTTAATTCTTTAGGGGGAACTTTATTCACATTTCTTTTCAGGTCTATGTTTAAGTTATCCTCATTATATATTCCATTCCTGTTTTCAAGGTTTTCTAGAAATTCGTTTATTCTTTGTATCATACTTATTATTTCTTCCCTACTTGTTGGGTATGGTACTATTAGTATTGGAATGTTTTTCTTTTTTAGTTCGGATATTACTATTTTTTGAAGGTTTCCGCATGATATGCAACCGAATAGGATTAATTCGTTCAGGTGGTTGTACATATGCTTATATCTTCTTGGTGGTTGTCCCATGATTATTGCTGCTTCTGATTCTGTGATTATTTTATCGAATAATGATAGTCTTCCTCTAACTCCTGAAGGTGCCTCGTTTGTTGTGTATTTGTTTCCTGTTAATGTATCATCTGATGTCATTGTGAATGGTGGAAGATTTTCGTCAAAATCTCTTTCATCATATGGGTCTTTGTCGCGTAATGTTTCTTCACTAATGTTGGTTGATGATAAATATTCATGACCATTCTTTGTTACTAAGTGAACAATAATCATGGCAGCATCTGGTAATACTGCTATTTTCATATTTATCCCCTTTTTATTGTTTGTTGTTTTCTATTTCATCCACTATATTCATGAATTCATCTACTGGAATCTTTTTTGGAGGTTCTAAGTCCACATGTTTTGGATGTTCTAATGCGTAACTTACCTCTGATAGTAGTTTGTATTCTGATTCTATTTGATGAAATCCTTCTCGAGCTCCTCCCCTTTTTGCTCTGCATCTTCTAGGGTCTCCTGGTGGAAATCCTCTGAATTTGATGAATATGTGTGTTGGATCAAGTTCTCTTGCTTTTTCTACTGCTGTCATCACATCTTCTGGGTAACCGTTTAGGTTTGCACCATAACATGTTAATCGTATGTTTATTGGTAGTTCTAGTAAGTGTAGGAAGTTTAGTAATTCTTTTGAACTTACTGCACATCCTGGACCCAATATTATCATACGTGTTATTTTATCTTTTTGATCAGAGTCTCTGTATGTTCCATCACCCATAGGAATATGACAGAATTCTGTATCAATATCTTTATCGTTCTTTGACATATACTGTGTCTCCTTCTTTGAATGCTTCAAGGTTTTCAAATCCACTCACTACTCGTCCAATTATGTTTGTACTTTTAAAGGATTCTCCTGTTGGACCAAATTCGTTGTTATCCTCAAACCTGATACCTAGGTTTCCAACATTTTTACATGCTGTGTTACTTACACAGATTTCCCAGGCACATACTTGAGTTTCTGGTATTTTTTCGGGAATTATTCCTTTTGCTTCTTTCTTGTTGGCATCAAACATTAAGATTTTCATCGGCTTTATAGCCATGTTTACTCTTAAATGTCCTACGTCACCATTTAATAGACCAGTAATTTTTCTGAAGTACCATACGGATCTTGGACTTTCCTGGTCGTATAATTCTATTTCTACAAAGTCTTGTGGTGGTACTCCCAGTGTTTTTATTTTTCGTTCTCTGTCAACATCTACTGTGTAGTTTGGTTCTTGGGCAACTATTACTGCATCATCATCGGTTATGCCATCACGTTCATGTTCTATGCCTAGTTTATCAAGGTATTCATCGGCTTCTTTTTGTGTTAATGATACTGTGGATATTTTTTCTGGAACTGTTTTTACTGTGATTTTCTCGTTTTCATTGGCTGTGTCTAGTATCTGTATTCCTTTTGTAACATATCCTATGATGTTATGTGTTGGTACTGCTACTCTATCTTCCCTGTATATGTATACTCTTCCCACACCATTTCCCTGATTTCTTAGTGTTACTGCTCCTCTTTTTCTTTTTTCGATTATTTCAGAGTCTTTTTCTAGTCCTTTAAGTGCATAGTTTCCTATGAATGTTTCTGATTCATAGTCTACTTTGAATGTTCCGTCATTTATGATTTTCAGGAAGTGTTCAAAGGACATTGGGGCTTCAGGGTTTGCTTCTACTTGCATGTATGTGAATAGTTCATTACCTTCTTTTAGTTTGGTTGAGAAGTCTGTTACTGATGCACTGTTTATGATACTTTTTCTTTCAATTATTGGTTGAATGTCTGTTACTGTATCAGTGTTTTTTAGTTTTGCAATTGTTCGTTTTCCACCAACAATTGTTGCCAGTATTCCACTATTATGATCAGGTACACCATATACTGCCCTGTGTTTAGATTTTGAGAATAGTATGTGTGTAGCTTCGTTTGAGAAACTAGATAAGCTGACTATTACATCCCACCTATTATAAAGATGTTCCTCATTTGATGGTTCTAGGTTTGATACTATTGAACCTATAGCTACTTCATTTGATGTTGTCCATCGGATTGCTGTGCCTATAAACTTTTGATAATTATTCTTCCAGAAATTAGTTAAGATTTCTGCATCTTCTACTAATTCAATAATTATGCTTCCATTAGTTGTCACGATTTTATACTTGTTTACATGACTTTCTAATTCTTGCTTACCTTCTATTAAGGCTATTGCTGACCCTTCTATGTAGGGTGCATTTGTAAGTTTAATAGCATCTTCAACTGTTGAACCAGCATCTACTTCTATTTCAACATCATTGACTTTAACTTGCATTTTTTCGCCTCAATAAAGAATTACTTTTATTGTTATTGTATGGGTAATTCTTATTTTTTTTAGAAATTATTATGAAGTATTTCTATAAGTTTTATTTATGGTGTTTCTAATATTAATAACTTCTAAATTAATCTTATCTTATAATAATATGATGTGAAAAAAAATAGTATATTTAATGGGTGGAGAGTGTTTAACATTATCTTATTTAGACATCTTCTGAAAATCCCATGATTATTTCTTTTGTGAAATCAAAGACTGTTTTTGTAGTGTTGTTGTATTTCATTTTTAGTTGGTGATTGTTTGTTACTTTTCCTATTGTGTTTGCATTGATATGTTCATTTTCGAGTAATGTTATTATTTCATCTGTGCTTTCCTCTGGTGCTGTGAGTACAAATGCACTTCCAGGGTACATCCTGAACCATCGAGTCCAGTCCATATCATCAGGTTTTGGTATTGCTTCAAGTTCAATTGTTGCCCCCATGTTTGATGCTTCCAGCAGCATTCCTAATGTTCCCACAATTCCTGGATTACTTATGTCTTTACATGCATTCACTAAGTGTTTTTGTGCAATTGTGTTCATAACTTTAATCTGGTCTTGAACATATTTTGGTGATTTGTCACTGGTTGTATCCCAATTTATCTCTGTTCCCGGGTATACGCTTCCATCCAAGTCTATTGCAACTATGACGTTATCATCCTTTTTTGCTCCACAACTTGGAAGTACATCTTCTTTTCCCACTATTCCACTTATTGCTACATCCAGTGCCTCGTATGGTGTGTCTGGGTGAGTGTGTCCTCCGACCATTGGTACTCCGAATTTCTTGACTCCTTCGTTGATTCCGTCCATGATTTGTTCTGTTATTTCTGAATTAGCTGATGAGAGCACGTTAGTCATTCCCATAGGTATTCCACCCATAGCTGCTATGTCGTTTACGTTAACAAGTACTGAACAGTAACCTGACCACCATGGATTAATATCCATTAATGAGCCCCATATTCCATCTGTTGCCATTAGCATCAGCATGTTGTTTCCTATGTCTATTGCTGCTGCATCATCCCCGAATGCCAGGTGTACTTTTCCCGAAATATTATATGTGTTTTTTAGTTTTTCTCGTACATCTGCTATAGAATGTTTACGGGTAACTCCTTTAAATGTTCTTATTGATTCTACTATTTCATTAAAATCCAAGATTATTCCCTCTGTCTAAAAATATTATTATCTTTCTTTATTAGTTATTTTTTGCTTTTATTAAATTAAAAGGTTTTCACTCATAACATTGTGTTATGATAATTGTTTATCCACGAACTTGTATGTTATTTTTTCATCTTTGATCGTGTTTACTATTTCTTCCTTAAATGATTCTATGCTAGTGATTTGTATCTCTTCTTTTTTGTTAAATACTTTTTCATAGATAATTTTTCCAATTATATCATCATATCCAGGCTGTACTTGTATTATCAGTGAGTTTTCGTGTTTGAATCCTTCAAGTACTACTTTGTCCAGATCTCCATCAGTTATTCCAATTATTGGGGTGTTGAACCTGTATAGTATGTCTGATGATAATAATGTTGTATCATCTCCTACAGATACTAGTATGTCCGTGTTCCGGTAATTGTAGATGTCTTCTGCAGCATGGTTTAAGAAGCATGCTGTTAATTGTTTGTTCTGTTTGTGTTGCATTATTCGTGGTTTTATATTACCTGATTTTCTTAGAAGTCCTGTTTTTATTATAGCAGTTGATAAGTCTATTTTTCCTAGTTTTTCTAGTCCATGTTGTTTAATTTTTCCACCTATCATTTCGGTGATTTGATTGTTTTGTGCTATAATGGTTAATTCGTTACTTGTTGCTTTACCTATTATTATACCGTTTAGCATAATGTTTTCATCAGGTGATACTCCTGCTACTTTACGTTGTATTTGACCATTTTTTTCATTTAGTCCTGTGAGTTTTTCTACTTTTCTTGTTGCTTGCTTGTAATCTATGATTTTTAGTTTTAATTTTTGATTTAATTTGTTGATGAGTTCCTTGTTATCGTATTCATTCCATTGTATGATTACTCCATCTTCTTCGCCGGGCCGTTCAATTTGTATAAGATTAACCTTTTCTTTAACATTTCCCAGTACCTTGTATCCGAATGTGTGGCCAGTTATGCTTGATTTTCCATAATTTAATAGGAATAGTATGTCATTATCTTTTGCTAAGAGTTGTATTGATTGACTTGGTAAAAGTTTCTGGGTTATGTTTATTTCATCTTCTAATTGTGCATCGATTACTGCTGTACGTCCCATTGTACCTCCAAGTCTTGAGGTTACTGTCCCGTATTCTTTTAGTATGTTAATTATTTTCTTTGCATAGCCTGTGTCTATTATTCCAGGTCCATGTACTATTACGCCAATTTTCATGTAGATCCCCTTTTCTTTAGTGATTGCTATGGGCTTTCATTCTTTTTCTTATGATGGGTGAGCCACAGATGTCACATTCTTCTAGTTTTGTATCAGCGGGGTATTCTTGTCTGCATCCTTTACATATTTTCTTCCATTTTATTGTATTTTTTATTCCTGCTGTTCTGACACTTTTAAATTTAATGTTTAATAGTTTCAGTGCATTTTGCATGGAATAATCATCTGTAACTGTTATTACATTAGTTCCATCCCGTTTATATTTTAATGCTAATGCTATGATATCTTTATCAGTATCTGATAACCTCATCAGATCTCCACTTGATAATAGGACTTCCATTATTTCTTCATCTTTACTGTAATCTACATCTTCTATTATGACCCGTTTTTCATTGATTAAGTTGTTTAGTAACATTTCAGTGTTAATATCTTTTATTTCGTTTATCGTTGAAGATGTCATGATGTTTTGATAATCTTCTGAGTAGAAACCATTTATTAATCCTGATGCATCCAATACATATACTTTCATACACTACCTCCTTAGTCATTTACATATATTATATTTATGTCCACATTGATAATAAATAATAAATTTATTAAAAACTAAAATAGTATAATAGTGATTAATATGCGTTTAATAGATGATATAATAAATAAGGAAGTATTAGATACTCAAGCTAATATACTTGGTAAAGTAAAAGATATTGAAATAGATGCTTCTACTAAAAAAATTGAATCAATAATAATCATAAAAGAAGAGAAAAAAGATGGTTTATTTAACCGTGGAAATAAAACTTCTGAAGAAATAATACCTTTCGAAGAAGTAGGTAGTGTAGGTGACAAAATCATATTAAAAGAATCATTAAACGAGATATTAAACATGTATTAAAATATGAGGGGACTGAATAATGGTAGATTATAAAGAAAAATTATTAGAATTATTAAAAGAAAATGATGTAATAAAATTTGGTGACTTTACATTATCATCCGGAAAAAAAAGCAGTTACTATGTGGACATGAAAAAAGCAATAACAATGCCTGAAATATTAGACAGTGTAGCACACCTAATTACCGAAAAAATAGAAGGTACTGACATTGATAAAGTAGCAGGACCTGCATTAGGAGCTGTTCCAATAGCAACTGCAACTTCTCTTATTTCCAAAAAACCAATGCTTATGATAAGAAAAGAGAAAAAATCATATGGAACAAGCAAACAGATAGAAGGGGAATTGTTGGAAAATGATAATGTTGTTATTGTAGAAGATGTTACAACAACAGGTGGATCATTACTAAAAGCAATTAAGGTAATCAGAGAAAACAAAGGAAATATTACAGAAGCATTTGTAATCGTTGACCGAGAAGAAGGAGCAAAAGAAACTTTTGAAGAAAATGGTATTAAATTCACTCCATTATTAACAATATCAGAGTTTAAAGAATATTTAAATAATTAGATTGGAAAAAGTAATAATAAATAAAGGAAGAAACATAGTATATATAATATAGTATAATGGAGATAATAAATTGAACGCTAAAGATATTCTAGGAAAAAAAATTATTGACAAACAAGCAAGAGACCTTGCAAAACTTGCAGAAATAAACTTAAACACTAAAACATTAGAAGTAACCAACATATTCGGATCAGTAGGAAATCCACTCAGTAAAAAATATTATGACATACCTGTAAGTGATATAATTACAGTAGGAGATTACATACAAGTTTCAAGACTTATTGAAGATCTAGAAAGTAGTAAGCTAGATAAATTACCAGAACCAGAGGCAGGAGTAGTGAAACTAAACGATTTCCTAGGAAAAACAATCTTAGATACCGAAGGAAATGTTGCAGGTAAAGTGTATGACATAGAAATTGACATTGACACTCATAAGATATTATCCATAGAATTATCAAGTTCATCAACCACTTTCGGAAAACCAAAAGATCAGAAAACCGTTAAAATAGAGGACATATCCAGTATTGGAGATTACATACTTATTAACAAAGTATTTACAGAGGAATCTGAAGAAACTGAAGAATCTGAAGAAGAAAAAGAATCTGTGAAAGTTGACATAAAATAAGAATATTTAAAGAATATTCTTAAAATACTTATTTTTTTATTAACTTTTCTAATTCTTTCAAGTTATTTTCAATGAATTTAGCTGCTTTAGGCTCAGATAACTGTTTATACTGTTTTTTACCTGATTTTTCATAAGCATCCCTAAGAACATTCTGTAAATCACTTATATCAGAATTCAGCACTGTATCTAACTGTTTTTGTTGAACTTCGTTCAAAGAGCTTAAATTTTTAGTGATAGTAGATTCAAACTTTCCAACAAGATTAGAATTTCTACGAATCATCGTCCCTAAAAGTAATGATGGAACTTTACCTAAGACAAATTCATAACGTTTAATATCTTCATAAGTTATTTTATTCTCGGCCATAATTAGTTCACCCTTAATTAATATATCTGAAAATAGAATATAATTAAATTTTAGTATAATACAGAGACCATCATAATGATATATTCCGGTAATTTGTTTTCATGTATCCATTGCAAATTGATACCAAAATAATCCTTACTAATACCTATGATATCAGCACCTAATGCTTCCATGGCATATTTTCTTTTATCTGGCATAACACATGATTTACCATTTAATCTTTGACATTCCTTACAATTAACACATGGTCCACATGTCAGATAACATCCATCCAATTCTTCTTCTAAACTTTTTAAGTATGGTTCAATTAAAGTTTTCTCGCCATGATGTAAATCAAATGAATATTCCATTATTTTTTCATCCTCAAATACTTTTTG
Source organism: Methanosphaera sp. (assembly GCA_017431845.1). Taxonomy (GTDB): domain Archaea; phylum Methanobacteriota; class Methanobacteria; order Methanobacteriales; family Methanobacteriaceae; genus Methanosphaera. The sequence continues at coordinate 13,434 of JAFRKG010000105.1, forward strand.
CAATGCGTTACTTGTGAAATTAAACTTTAACAATATTAATTTGATGTTATCATATTTTTCCCAAATACTTATCTGATCCTGATTAAACGGTGGACATGTCCAATTACTAGTATGACACCTACACATCCTACATAACTTCTCAGTATGTTCAAAATTAATGTAATTTCTTTTAATCTCGTCTAAAGGCACATCCTTTTCAAAACGTTCAATAGTATAGTCATCACGCATCATTAAAAACACCACCTTGTATCTTAATACTAGTAGAACCATATTAAATATAAATATATCATCAAAAATAATTGAAAAAAAAGAATAAAAAACAATAAAATATGAATAAACATGTTACGGGGTTACTAGTGTCATATTGCTTAAAATAAGTATTACCAATAACTCCCTTCTAGAATGAAAAAAGATATGTAACTTTTTTTACTAAAATAATATTATGGCAGAAATAATAGATAAAACATTTAATTTTTTTAAAAATGAAACAGTGTTCTCAGTATCGTTAATTTTAGCTATTATTTCATGTTTTTTTGTAAAACCAAACATTAATTATTTGAATTATATTAACTGGGATACTATCATATTACTTTCTGTAATTATGATTATTGTTGAAATATTAAAAAATCTGACTGTTTTTGAGATTATGGTAAGAAAATTATTAACAAAAACAGGAAATACGCAACAATTATTATTAATATTAGTTTTTATTTGTTTTTTCAGTTCAATATTCATAACAAATGATGTTTCATTAATCATATTTGTACCATTTTCCATTATGGCTTTAAAAAAAGTTAAACGTGCAGATTTGATAATAATAACTGTTTGTTTACAGACTATAGCAGCTAATGTTGGATGTATGGTTCTCCCTGTTGGGGCTCCACATAATATTGTACTGTATACTTTATCACATATTCCCTTAGAAAGATTTTTCTTAATACTCTTACCTTATATTATTGTTTCAGTAATATTTTTGGTCATAATTTTATTTATCATACCTAAGGAGGATATTACAATACATAATATGGGTAAAGTAGAATTTACGAAGAAGAATTTCTTTAAAAGGGTTTTTAGGGGTGTTGATTATTATTTATTGTTAACATTCATAACATTATTTATCTTGATAGGAAATTTAGAAAATATTACCTTTTTTAGTTTATTATTTAAAAGATGGATTATTGGAAATGAAGTTTTATGTGGTGTACTTGTTTCTCAGGTTATTTCTAATGTGCCTACTGCAATGTTACTTAGCGGGTTTAGTAAGAATTTTGAAGCAATAATTGTAGGGATAAATATTGGTGGATTTGGTACTCTTATAGCATCTATGGCAAATTTAATTTCTTATAATATAATTGTACGAGAATGTAATGAATTTAAAAATAGGTATCTGATAATATTTACTGTATTGAACATTATTCTATTATTTTTATTGTTTTGTGTTCATGTTGTACTTTAATCGGAAGTAATAGGAAAAATGACCAGGAAATTCATAGAAGATTATAAAATAAGAATAAACACGTTTTCGATATTCATTTTGAATTCTGCACAAATACTTTTTTAAAACATTCGAATAAGAAAAAAATTATAGTTAAATCCATAATTTTAATTAGTAGCATACGTTACCATTGGTAAGGGAATTTAATCAGATTTAATAACTGAATAAACAAAATAATTGTAATGACAACTCGAATAATATGGATAGATTATCTCAAAGTACTGGCAATTATAGGAGTAATTGGAATTCATTGCTCGTCACATTTATTAAATGACAGTTATTTATTTACTCTTCCATGGTATGAATCAGTAATTTCAGCTTCAATATTCCGTTTTGCGATAATATTATTTATACTAGCTTCTGGTTATCTGTTACTAAGAAAACCCCAGCAAATCACATCAATACCCCGTAGACTAAAAAGAATAATAATACCATTCATATTCTGGATAATAATATACGCAATAATCAAAGTATTATTTAAAGATGCACTTGGAAGTAGTTGGACAATCATTGACCTAGCATATTTTATAGGAAATAGTTTTTTAGATCCATTACAAATAAGTGTGCAGTTTTGGTATGTGTATATGATAATAGGATTATACTTACTTTCACCAATATTATCTACTTGGATACAAAATGCAGATATGAACGAGATTGAATATTTCCTAGCAGTATGGTTAATAATTAGTTTACTACAATTCCTATGTATAAATACCGTGCTATTTGATTACCTGATATACTTTACAGGATCAATAGGATACTTTATATTAGGTTATTATCTGACAATAAAGGACCATCCAATATTAAATAATAAAAAGTACGGACTGATAATGTTTATAGTAGGTTCAATATTTACGATCATGGGAACAATCATATTTTCACACCTGCAAGCATCACAGTCACTATTCTTTATTAGATTAGGAGATATTACTCCAGGAGCATTCCTACAATCCATTGGACTTTTCATCATAATAAAGAATATTGATTATACAAAAATTAAACCAGAAATAAATAATTTTATCATAAGACTTAGCAAAGATACCTATGGAATATACTTGGTAAACATATTAGTAGTGAACTTTTTAACAAAAATTAACTTATTCAGTACTGAGAAATACACATTAATAATGATTTTAATTAACATACTATTAACATTAGTTATTAGTGAAATTATTATAGAAGTATTGCATAGATTACCCTACCTTAGAAGTATTAGTGCAAGAGCATGAAAAAAGCTATAATATCTCCCCACCACCTTTTTACTATGTTAATTTTACAAATGTTGATGTTTTATATTATTTCAACAGTGATTTATTTTAAAATATTTTAATAATATCTTATTCTTTAAAACATTACAAATTATACTAAAACTCATATATTCTTTTTAATATGGAACAGAATATTATTTTTATTAAAAGAAAAGCTTCCCTGATTGTTAAATAATAATTTATACAATAATAATGTTATGTATAAAAATAATTTATTTATAAAATTTTGTAAAGAGAGAAATATTAAAGAAAGTACAAAACAGGGATATGTCTCCACATTAATTCAATATACTAAATTTCATAATTGTAGTATTGATGAATTACTTAGAGAAGCAGAAGAAGATGAAAAAAATGGCATACCCTTAAAAGAACGACGATTAAAAAATAGATTATTAACATATAGAACTCATTTATTGGAATCTGGTTTGTCGTCAAATACTGTGAAAACTTATTTTTCCAAACTGAAAACTTTTTATGTTCATTATGAAATAGAAATTCCTTATTTACCTGATGTAAAATATAATAAGCAGTATATGACAAATTATTTGGATCTTCCAACCAAAGAACATATAAAAGCTGCACTAGAATTATCATCATTACCTCTTAAAGCATTAATTCTTTTCATGTCAAGTAGTGGAACTGCTAAAGCAGAAACATTATCATTAACCGTAGATGATTTTATTAATGGAATAGAGAACGATTATGAAAATAAGGATTTAAAGTATATTCTTGAGGAATTATCTGGAAGAAATGATGTTGTTCCAACGATTTATCTTAGACGAATTAAGACAGATAAATATTATTATACTTTCTGTTCTTCAGAAGCAAGCACATATATAATTAAATATCTTAAAACAAGAAAAAATCTTAAACGAAATGATAAATTATTCCCGTTTAATGGGTCTTATCTTATGAAACAATTTCAGATGATTAATGATGAAATGGGATGGGGATTCAAGGGAAACTACAGATTCTTCAGAACACATAGCTTAAGAAAATTTCATGCAAGTAACATACAACTTGTTGCAGAATATGTTGATGCATTACAAGGACGAAGCAAAAATAGTGTACATGAAACATACATTAAAACAAACCCTAAGAAACTCAAAGAGATATATGTTAAAAATATGAAAAATGTAATGATATATGATGATGAACCTGAAATGCAGGAAATAAAAGAGGACATACATATAACAATCAATGTTTTCTTATCAGAAAATCAGATAAACCTATATTAACAACACATGATCATCAAATTTTATAAAAAAAGAATATTTAAAAGGATTGTGAAGTCTCATTTACGAATTTAATTATCTCTTTTGATGTAATACCTATTTGTTCTTCAGTTGTTATTGATGCTTCACCATCTTTCTCTTGTTTTCCATAATACGCATATTGTGCATGGTTTCCTCCCCTGATTTGATATTCATTTATTTTTTCCAAGTTTTTCTTGTTTTTTTGGTAATTATCCATGTTCAATACCTTATCTTCACTACCATATATAGATAAGGAGGGTGTGCTTATTTTACTTGTTGAGTAAGATGCTAATAAAATTAATCCGGTTATATTTGTTTCATGACCTTTCGTATATTCTGCTGCCATAGACCCCCCAAGTGAGTGTCCTGCCAAATACCAATTCTTGTAATCATAAGTATTATTTTTTAATATGATATCTGCTGCATCTTTGTCTAGTAACGCTAAGTTATATGGCATCTGTATTAGCATACAGTCTATACCCTCTTCCGATAGCTTATATAATAATGGCACATATGCCGTGTATTCTATTTTTGCTCCAGGATAAAATATTAACACATTAGAGTTTCCCGGACCATCCAATAACAGACCATTTGAAGTTTTAACCAGTTGTACATCAGTATTATTATATTTTGCAATATCTATTTCTGTTGGATAATACTGATTAAGATAGTATACTCCAATTAATGTCATTGAAATTATGATTATTAATATAATTATAGTTATTTTCTTTTTATTAATCATGAAATTTTGATTTCCTTTATTTTAATGTATTAATTTATATTCATTAAGGATTATATAATTTTATTGAGAATATTATGTATTAATATGTATTGTATAATTTAATAATATGAAAGTTACATAATTTAAATCAGAACATAAAACTGTTTTCTTGGAGGTGTAATTGTGGTTGTAGATTGTTTGAATTTTAATGTTGATGAGAATTTTAATGTTATAAAAACATTTGTTATCGATAACAAGGATGAATATAAAAATGATTTTTTACCAAATGGTCTTAAAATTAAAGGCATTGGTGAGAAATTTTTGAAAATTGAGAATAACTTTGTTTCCTGGGATAGTCTCTGCAGTGCCAGAGAAGAATACTTGAAGGGAGAACCTGTAGATAATTTCATCTCTTCCATTCTTTCCTGGATTTTTAGTGATGTTAATGTATCTGATTATTATATTCCCCATAAGTTTGGTTTAAATGAGAATTTTAGTAGTGTGAAAAATGAAATTTTATCTCATAAGGCTTTTTATAAGAAGGATTTGATTTCTGGTATTGGTGATAATAATATTAAGATTACTACCAGCAAGGGAAAGGATTATTATATTGAGTGGGATGAATTAGAAAATGTTGTGGAAAATGTTAAGTTTTCAGGTTTTGATGATTTGGAAGCTAAACGTTTTAGCAGTAGTCTTGTACGACAATTATTTAATGATAATCTTCCCGAGTATTCCCCTTATGAGGAGGAGTTACTGGGTGAGGAATATGGTAAGATTAAGTTAAAGTTTTATAAGATTTGTTGCAGGGGTTTGTTGTCTTATAAGTTGATTCGTGACGAGATTGAGGATAAAAAGGTCAGATGTGCGATTGTTGAATCAGCTCTTGAATGGAATAAGGGCCAGCTTCCACTAAGTATTAATGAAGAAGGAATTAATCATGTTATTCTTTCAAAATCTAGTCTTGTTAGGGCAGATTTACGGATTAATGCTCATTTTACCAAGGTTTTAGATGATGAGTTAGGTCTTGATTTGAAGGTTTATTCTACTGAGTATGGTGATGAATATGTTTATCATGTTCATGAGTATCGTAAATTAATTAAATTTGAGCGTGATTGTAGTAAGTGGGTTGTCACTTATAGTAATAAGAATTTGTTACAAAATGCATTCCGTAAGAGAATTAGTAGTTACTGGGTTTGTAGTGTTAGTACTAGTAAAAGTACGGAAGTATGTACTGTGTTAGATTATGATAATCAGAATAATATGTTTAATCCTGATTTGTTTGTTAAGTTTTATAATGAATTTCATAGATAATTATTGATGTTAGGATAATATTTAAGAATTGGTGTTATAATATATAAGATTAATGATATTGTGAAGTGATTTTATGGATTTACTGGCTATGCTTGTTTATAAGGATGATGAAAATACTGGTCAAAAAAGAATTTCTAAAGCCAAAATTATTTCCCTGATTGTTTTTGTATTAATGTTCTTGTTTGGAATTTCTCAGCCAAACACCAACGTATCAGGTTTTGTTGTTTTTTTAGCGGCAATTGTTTTTGGATTATTCTTTAGTGTTCCCGTGTTTATTGTTGGATGGCTTATCGGAAAATTATTGAGTCGCACAAATAAGAGTAGTGTTCAGACCACGCAAATGCCACAATCTAACCCTACAAGTATTCCTAATACCTCTAGAAACAATACGGATAATAAAGAGAGTGTTCCTTGTCCACATAATAATGCATTAAGATTTAAAAATGCTATTGATGATAATAATGCTGAATTAGCTGAGAGTATTCTTTCAGGTTGGGAGATTGATGATGCTAATTACTTATATGCTCGGATTATCTTTGATGGTATGCCACCAAGTAGTGTTGAACTATCACAATTAAATGATTGGTTTGAGCGTGCAGAGAATATGAGCGCTTGTGATAATAATTTAAGGTCTTGGTTTAAGAGTACTGCTTTGCAGGTTATTAATCTGCATTAACTTCCTTTTTTTCTATTTCTTGTATTTTTAGTTAATTATTATATGTTTTTAGAATATACTATTATTATATAATGATTGTATGAGGTTTTGGATATTATGGATGATAATAGTATTTTTATGAGTATTGTAAATTATATCTGGCTTGTTATCGTTGTTATCCCATTCTTCGGTGGACTTGGATTTATCTATGCGGGTTGGCGTGTTGATGAACCTAGATGGATGGATGAAGGCATAATTTATATGATTCCATTTATTTTATTAAGTTTCACTATATTTGATATGATAATTGTTTATCTTGGAATTATTTTATGGATATTGTGTATGTTAAGAGCAGCTATTATCTTCAAAAGATACCGTGAAAAGTTATCAGATAAGATGCGCGTTAGACAACAAGAATCTGATGATAATATTGTTGAAAGCAATTATAGGTTAAACCATTTTCTTGAAGAAAATAGTGCAAGTAATGTTAATAATTCAGAAAGCTTCAATAGTGATTTTGGAAAAAACTTTGATTCAATTAAACAAGAAAAAGTAAATATTAATAGGGCTTCATTTGAGGAGCTGATACGTATCCCATGTTTTGATGAAAAAATATTACAAGATATAATTTATTTACGTGAACGTGGAGAATATGTTGATTCTGCTGATGATTTATCATCCAAGTTAAATATTGATGATGATAAAATAGGAAAAATTATTCCCTATATTTGTTTTGAAAAAGATAAAAAAGAGAATGTTAGAAGAATAGATTTATAATATCCAATAACATTTTACCATTTTTTTTTCTTTGTACGAAACTATGTTATCTTAGCATGAATGGAATCCATGAAGCAAAGTTTATACATATATGGACTAGTACGGATAATGTTAAATTTTTTGTCTTTATGTATGGGTATAGTTCCGCGAAGCCTCCTAATCCCTGCATGAATACTATTTGTATTATGTTTGGATAACTATTATAATGCAATACTCCGAATATTAGTAGTACGATTATTGTAGATATTATTATTGACTTTTTTCGACTAAAACCTTTACTGTATATGATTTTTAGTACAAGTAAAAACATTAATGCTTTAAATATTTCTTCTGCTATTATTTGTAGAATATTTATTAGTAATATCCATGTGTTCAAGTCATTGTTTACGCCGGATGTTGTCTGAAAATGTATTAAGCTAAAAAATGATAATAGTGCTATGTAATATACTTCAAACAATATGTAACATATTATGATTAAACGTATATCCTTCTTTTCGGGTAATCTGAAAAAAGTTCCAATGTTACCCTGTGTGAATAATAATAGCATAATCAGTGTTACAATAAATAACAGTATTTGTTCTTGACCATTAGGCAGTTTTATTGGTCCCATTATTAGAAATATGAATATTATTGTACTCAGTAACAGTATTTTTATTCCATTCTGTGACTGTTTATTTTCTTGATTATAAAATGGAAAATCATATTTTTTGTCTTCAAAGTCAAAAAAGTCATTATTGTTCATTATTGAATTCTCCGATTATTACATGATTATACTAATATTTATATACATACAATGTTATAGAACTATTGTTAAGTATTAATAAGATTATCTAAATAGAATATAATTAATAACATTTAATAGAGGGGAACAATTATGTTTAGTAATTTTATGTTACCATCTGCAGGGGCATTCACAATAGATGGAACTTTAATACTTGCCATTGGTGTATTGGCAGTAATTGGAATAGTATACAAGTATAGAAGTAATATTAGTTTAACTAATACTGACATAATTATTGATGAGGATATTAACAGCAATAAAAACGTCCGATATACAAAAAATGAGAGTAATGCTAGTGTAGAAGATGTAGAAGATAATATGGGGGATACTGTTTTAAAAAATGAGGAAAAAATGGAAGTGTATAACTAGGTTTTACACTTTCAAATTATATTTTTTTTCTTATATTAATCCTAAAACTAGTTTTCTTAGCATTTCACCATCAATATCAACAGAATATGTCCTTCCGTTTATTGTTACTTGTTCGGAGGATTTGACATTTGTGAAATATTCTGGTTTTTGTTTATTGGATCTTTGAATTTGTATCCTATTTTCTTCAGAGGTAATTGCAATAATCTTTTTAATATCGATATTTGTTGTCCTATTAGATCCGAGGAAGATTATTCGCTGGTTTGTTATTAGTAAATCTCCAGTATCTATTAGTTTGATTTCATCATGGGATTCACTTTTTGATGCTGTGCGTCCTGAATGTAATGTAACACCTTTTGTTATTCGTACAGATGTTCCGCCATAACCTCCACTACTTGTTCTAACTGATCTTGGTTCTAGTAATGATACATTTTCTACTTTATATACTGGGTTTTCCTTATTTTTCAATACTATTGTTGTATCAGTTGGTGCTGGCAACATTGGTTTTCCTGTCATTATACTTTCGGCGAATAATTCCATGTCTTCTTTTTGTTGTTGTTTTTCTTTTTCTTGTTTTTTTACTAGTTGTTCATGAGCTTGAACTGTTAGTTGTCTTTGTTTCTTCTCATCAGGTGATTCGTGGCCGAATAGTCCTTGTAATTCTTGTATTGATAATGGATTTTTTTCATGTTTCCATAGTGGGGAATGAGTTTCTGTAGAATTGTATAATGTGTATTTTTCATTTTTATGTTCTTCTAGTATTAGATTACAATATTTACATACTAGATAATGGGTTACAAATCCTCCTGTTTTGTATTTGTTTAGTTCATGGCTACATGCTGGGCAGGGTATGTTTGTTTGTCCTTCAAATTTCCATTTTGTTATTTTGTTTACTTCATCGGTAGTGTAATTTCCGGATAGTATTTCTTTCCACTGTTTGTGGGTGTATCTTTTTAGGTGTAGTTTGCTTTTGAATCTTGTGAATTCTGGTTCATCGGTTAGTACTAGATTTTCATTATTGGCTTTGAATGTTATTAAACAATTGTTACATGTGTGGTATGTTCCTCCTGATAGTAATCCTGTTTTTTGTGATATTTGCATGTTGTTTCCACATGATGGGCAGGGTAGTCCTTCTTGTTTTGGTGTTGTTTGTGTTTGATTGTTGTTTGCTGGTTTTTGGTTTTGTGTTTTAAGCACATTAAAGTCTTTTTTTATAGGTTGTGTGTTCTTTTTGTTTTGATTGATTTTTGGTTTATTGTTTGTTGCTGGTCTTATTATGTCAAAGTTTTGATTATTTGATTTTTCTTGATGAACTTCTTCATTATCTTTATTTTCTGGCTGGTGAGGTATTGTTATTTTTAATTCATATACTGGTTTGCCTGTTTCAATTGTATCAATTGTATTTTGTTCAGTTTCTTCTAGATTATTTTGTAGTGAATTTTCTGGTTCATTTTTTTGATTATCTTGAGAAGTTTCTAGATTGTTTATATGATTTTCTGGTGAGGGTATGTTGGAATCGTTATTTATGTTTTTATTGCTATCATTTTCATTATTATTAGGAGAATTTTGTTTGTATAATGATGCTAGTTCATAACCACATTCTATGCAGAATTTTGCGTTTGGTATTGTTTTTGTTCCACAATTTGGACAAAATTTTATATTGTATTCTGTTGACATGTTCTCTTCCATCTTTTCTCAATTTTTAAAGGAAATGATTTGTTATTAATATTATTTATCAAAAACTTTTTTAATAAACTTTAATTAATTCATTTACTTCTTGTCTGGTAAATTGATTCTTAATGTGTGAGTTTTTTATTAATTGATGGGGAGTATTTTAGAAACATGTGTTAGTTCCTGGGAAAAAAATATAGGATGGTTATGATTTACATCATAATAAATTATATGATATATTACTATGTTTTAAAAATAAGAGGTGGTGAGTACTTGTATTAACTTTTTATTATCTGTTGTTATTTAATACTGTTTAAAAGTATATTAGTTATAATAACTTCTTGTTTTGTTTAAGTAATAGTTAAGGTACAAGTATCCTACTATTGAACCTACAGACATACCTGCAACTAATCCAAGATATATTCCTACATCGGCCATTCCTAATACGAATGCGAATAATGCTGCGAATACTATTTCAAGTATAAATGATCTGAGTACTGTGATTAAGAGTGAGTAAGTTCCTTTACCCATTGATTGAAAGATGTTTCCTGCAAGTACTCCTAATGGCATTAGTAATATGAAGAAACATAATATTCTGAGACATTCCACTATTCTTGCTGACATTACTGCAGCATCTGCTGAATAGGAGAATATGAATGATAATGGTTCGGCACATATGAAGAAGAATACACATATTATTAATGATGAGATTAACCCTAATTTGGTTCCATAATTTAAGGCTATTTTCATATTTTTAAAGTTTTTTGCACCATATGCAGCTCCTCCTACTGTTAATGCTGCCACTCCTATACCTATCAGTGGTGAAATACCTATTGATACGAGCCTCCATGTTGCTGTGTATGCGGCTACTGCTACTGTTCCGGAGAGTATTGTTAGCCAGTAGTTCATGAGTATAGATACGAATGATATTATGAATTGTTCTAGGCTTGCTGGTATTCCCACTACCAGTATGTCTTTGTATATTGTAAAGTTTCGTTCATAATCTTTTAAGTTAATTTTTAGGAAACTGTCCTTTTTTACTAACATCCAGTATATCATTGGTATTAGTGATATAGCTCCAGCTAGTACTGTGGCTAGTGCGGCTCCTGCTACTCCACCATTTAGTACATATATGAATATTGGGTCTAGTATCATGTTTATTATTGCTGTTAGCATTAATGGTCGTGATGCTCTTTTTACTTCTCCTTCTGATCGGAATATTGCTGATATCATTGCTGGTATGAATACTGAGAATGATCCTCCTATAATTATATATCCATATTGTAATGATAGATTGATTACTTGTTCTGCACCCATAAATAGGAGTAATTGTCTTAATACTATCATGATTAGTATTGTGGATATTATTGTTACTATTATACTTAGCATTATGGAATGTATAGCACTGTTTTCTGCATTTTTATGGTCTTTTGCTCCGATGAAACGTGCTATTAAACTATTTGATCCTGCACCAAGTCCGTTTGCAAAACCTACTAATGCAAGAAATAGGGGTGTTACGAACCCTACTGCTGCTAGGGGTCCGGGTCCTAGTCCTGCTACCCATATTCCATCAATAATATTGTTTAACATCATGAATAAGTTACTTATTATAATGGGTATTGCTAATTTGTTTATAGCTTTTTTAGGATGATTTAATATTAAATCTATTTCCTTATTTTCTTTTTGTGACATTTATTCACCAAATTTTTAATATTATAATCATATTTATTTGTTGTTTATTTGTTTAAAATAAGATTATGAGTTATATCTAATTACCCACAATAATAATTTTTAAGATAATATGATTAATGAAAAAAAGTTGTTCTTTTAGTCTTTTTAATTAGTTTGTCATTTATCTTATATTAATTTAACTAATTATTTTTTAATATAACTATTGTGAATACA
>JAFRKG010000106.1 GCA_017431845.1 Methanosphaera sp.
AAAATACAAAACAGAAAAAGAACAAAGGAAATCAATAAATTAAATAAAAAGAAGAAAACAAAAATCAATTACATTAACATAATCAAAATAATATTAATAGTACTTGTAATATTCATAGCCGGTTCAACAGTGTTAACCTGGATATATGATGCTAACGTACCGGGTAATGCTGAGGTTGTGTATCCGACACAATTCAACTTCACACCATATGGCTACGATTTCAACAACCAACTATACGGTAATTGTATGGTCAAGGATTCAAACAATACCACAAGCTACTATTACTTTACACTAGAACAAGTTGCAGCATTAGCATACCATAGTAAAAATACATTCAACTATACTAGTGGAATATACATCAACTATACATATGATGAAAAAAGTAACGTTAAAGTAGTGGACAAAATGGTGGACAAGGACAAAAAAATAATAAGATTACCAAACAATTACAACCTCGAGGAATTCAAACAAAACTCAAGATTCATAGGAAGAGAATCACAGTACTGTACAGATGACTTCGGATTCTCACCAAAAGAATATGCAGACAGCACCTTCCAAAAATAGAAGAGTAGGATACTGAAAGCATACACCCCCTATCACCACCCCATTTAATAAACACATTATGCTCATTTTTAGTATAATTTATCGCCACTATACAGGTTTTCCTCAGTGTAAATTCTGATTAAAGTATCAACATTATCCTCATACATTAACCTGTAACCTATAGCTCCACCCTCCGGTGTTTTAACATTATTTAAAGATTTATTACTATCTTCACCACTATTATTTATTATATACCACATACCATGAGGAGTGTAAATAAACAGGCAACCACTACCATCTTCACGTCCATTCTTAAAACTGTCATCAGGATCATAAATCTTTGTTGAATGAACAGCCAACCTGCTAAGGTCCTGTTCCGGCTGAGTACCACCCTTAGTAAATAATGCTTCTAGCCATGTGATTGCCTGGTCCTTAAGTTCACGTTTTCTAGTAACATCACTGAAGGCATCTTCTATCTTCTTACGTCTTTTAGCAAGAGTGTTGGTTATGCCAAGTATTTCCTCAACCTTAGGCACATCCTCCTCCAGGCAACGATAACCTTCAGGTCTTCCAGTAACTTTAATTATTCCATCAGCATAATCCTTTCTTCTGAAATCTCTCATATACTTTTTAACTTTATTGAAGTCTTCATCAGGTATTCTCTGATTTAAGCCGTAAAGATAACCGTACTCATTGGCATCATAGCATTTAGTTTCCATTCTTAATTCTTTTTCTGTATTCATATTATCAAATCTCTCCTTAAATAGTATATCTGTCATACTCATTATTTGCTAATATCTATATTGATTACTGTTATATTCTTTGTTATCTTGAACTAACATTAACTATTTATATTAACATAATCCTATAATCATGTATTTAATAATAAAATAATAAAAATAAAATTAAATAAAATAATAAAAGTATTAGGGGGAGTGATAATTTATGCATTACACGGGAAACATATACAGGCCGCCATTAGAAGCAAACACGCCACTACTAGAGGTAACATATGGCTGCTCATGGAACAAATGCTCCTTCTGCACAATGTTTGAAAACACAAAATTCGGAGCATCACCATTACATCATATAATAGAGGATGTAAAGGAAATAAAACAGGTCTACGGAGAAAGTACTAGAAAACTCTTCATAGTAAACGGTGACGCATTCACATTACCAACACAATCATTGCTTAAAATAGCAGAAATAATACATGAACACTTACCAAAAGTAGAAACAATATCATGCTATGCATCCATCAGAAACATAAAAACAAAATCATTACAAGACTTAGAGAAACTACGAAACACTGGTTATAATAACTTCTACATAGGACTAGAATCAGCAAACGATTATGCACTAGAATTAATGAACAAGGGATACACACAGGAAGATGAATATGAAAACCTTGAAAAGCTAGAAAAGGCGGGCATAGACTATAATGCCATAATAATGTACGGCGTCACAGGGAAGGGAAGAAGTGATGAACACATCAATGAAACAGTGAAACTATTAAACAGGTACAAGCCACGGGTGATCCTGTCAATGTCAACAAGCGTACAACCCGGTACACCCCTAGAGGAATACAGGAAAGAAGGTAAATTCAAGGACTTAACAGAAAGAGAACTAATATGTGAAGAAAGAAGTTTTATAGAAAAATTATCTATGGATGATGACTGTTACTATTTTGGCAGTCACCCATATAATCTTTTAAGACTAAGCAATTACTTCGAAAATAAGGAAGAAATGTTAGAATATATTGACAAGGCAGTCCATAAGATTGATAGAAATGAGCCTGGTTTACTGGATACTGTACTGAACAGGGGATCATTATAAGAATATATATGGAGGGTTTATAATTGCATAGGACAGGTCAGGTTAACAGGCCACCAACAGAAGCAGATGTACCATTACTGGAGGTAACATATGGATGTTCATGGAATAAATGCACATTCTGTACAATGTACCATAAGACAGAGTTTGGAGCATCACCACTATGTGACATAGAAGAGGATTTAAGGGAATTAAAACAGAAGTACCCTGATGGGATTAAACGGATTTTCCTGATTAATGGTGATTCATTCACATTACCCTACACTAAATTAGTCAGGATAGGTGAATTGATACATAAGTATTTTCCTGAAATAGAATGCATATCCTGTTATGCTTCAATACTTAGTTTAAAGTATAAAACACTTAGTCAACTGGAAGAGTTAAGAAATCTTAACTTTAATGATTTTTACATTGGTATTGAAAGTGCCAGTGATTATGTGTTGGAGTTAATGAATAAGGGGTATACTAGTGAGGATGTTTATGAATGCCTTGAGAAGTTACAGGAAGTGAATATGCAGTATAATGCTTTAATTATGTTGGGTGCTGGTGGTGTTGAGCATTCTGAGGAACATGTTCAGAAGATGATAAAGCTTCTTAATACTTTTAAACCTCATATTTTTTCTCCTTTATCAACTACTGTTGAGGAGTGTTCGTTATTGTATGATTATGTGGAAAGTGGTAGGTTTAATATGTTAACTGAGAGGCAGATGGTTGAAGAGGAATTGTGTTTCTTGGAGAATGTTGATTTTGATGATGATTCCTATTTCTTTGGTAATCATATGTATAATCTTATTCCTGCTAGTGGTTATTTTAAGCATAAGGATTTTATTATTGATTTTATAAGGGAGGAGGTTGAGCGTTTGGAGGATGAGAAGCCAGGTTTGTTGGATAGTAAGTTTAATACTTTTCCTAAGAAGCATGGTGGTTTTTTAATGCTTTAGTTTCTTCCTTTTTTTTATTTTATTTTTTTTTGAATATTTTTTCAAGTATTTTTTA
Source organism: Methanosphaera sp. (assembly GCA_017431845.1). Taxonomy (GTDB): domain Archaea; phylum Methanobacteriota; class Methanobacteria; order Methanobacteriales; family Methanobacteriaceae; genus Methanosphaera. The sequence continues at coordinate 3,373 of JAFRKG010000106.1, forward strand.
TTGTTTTGTTATTAATCTTTATATGTGTTGAGTGTTAAACAATATATTATACCCACAGGGGTATGAGTATTTCATAGATTTTCATATTAATCACAAAAATTTTTATTCAAAAACAAAGGAAAAAAATATAATTAGACACACTAAAAGTCTAATTTATTCACTTTTTTATAAAATAATATACAAATTTAGGGGAAATAAAAAAATGGATAAAATATTCTACACAAGAACAAGATGGATAGACATACTATCAAAAACAATAAAAAACATCAAAAACCACTAAAAAACAACAACCACTATTTTTAATAAAACCATGTTTCATAAGGAAAACAAATCCCCAAAAAAAAGTATAATTATTAAAACTATTATTTTTATCTAAAAAAAAATATAAACATATAAAAACACTAAAATAAACAAAGATATAAATAATATACAAAAATCATAAACACTTTCAAATAAAAAAAAATTAAAGGAAGAACATGTATTATGAGAAACACAATATTAAGTGATGAAATAATAGATAAATTATGCATAACAGCACACAAAAAAGCAAAAGAAATGAAAATAGACATCAGTTTCGCCATATATGATGAAAATGGATTACCACTTCTTTTCAGACGTTATGGTGAAGCACCAGTAATCAGTACCAAACTAGTCCCAGGAAAAGCCTATACATCAAGTGTCATGTTTATGCCAACACAAAAACTAGCAAAACTATGCACCGATGGAGGACCATTAATGGGATTGGAAAACAAGGATCCAAAAATAACATTAATATCTGGAGGTTATCCATTATTTGTAGAAGAAAAATGTGTAGGTGGAATAGGAGTTGGTGGCGGAAGAAACAATGAAGATAATATCATCGCAGAACATGTAATCAAAGTTTTTAATGAAGAAATATATAAAACGGGAGAAAAATAATACTAAAACAATTCATTCCACAAAAATATTTTTTTTTTCATATCCCTCTAAATGAGAAAATATTATTCTATAATAAGATTTGTAGTACAGGATTAAAAGAGTGATTAGAGTTAATAAATATAATTAATGTGATGTTTAAGAAAAAATATTGGTTATTGTTGGGTGGTCATTGCATAGTTGGTTAGTGAGTATCTTTGGAATTTGTATCCTAGTGTTTTGCTCAGGTATAGTAGTTGTGTTATTTGTTTGGTGTTTGGCACGTTTTTGAATGTTATTTCTATTTTGTTGTTGTGGCTTGTTATTTCTGCGTCTTCTTGTTTTAGTTCCAGGTATTCTATGATTTGTTTGTCTAGTTGGCTGGTTGTTTGTGAGTATTTTGTCCAGTAGTCCTGTGTTTTGTTTATGGTTTCTCTTATTTTGGATAGTTTGGGTTTCATCATATTATTTTCACACACTTTGTTTTTTGTATTTTATAGTTTTATTTTGTGTTATTTAAGTATTATTTCCTAGCTCTTGATAAGTATTCTTTTATTGTTGTCCTGTCTTCTTTTCTTGTTTGCTTATTTTATTTTTGTTTATTTCATGATTAATGTTGTATTAATGTTTATTGTTTTATTATTATTAGTGTTGTATATATGTTGTGTTCTTGTATAATCTAATAGGGATTTGTCTGATCTAATTTATTTATTAAAGAATTTTTCAGTAATTTAAGAAGGG
>JAFRKG010000107.1 GCA_017431845.1 Methanosphaera sp.
CAACAAAAATCATTAGAATTCTTTTATAAAGCTAGTGAAAGTCCAACATTAACAACATGGTATAAAGAAACATTTTTACCTCACATCATGTAAGATAAATAGTATTTAAAAACTATAAAATAAGTTTTCAAAATGACTATAAAATGAATTAAATTTTTAAATATAACTATTTTCAAATAACTAAAATTAATATATGATAAAATATAAAATTATTAAATGAACTTGAAAAAGTTTATTTTGTTAAATTTATATTCCACATACAGGGCTCGTAGTCTAGCCAGGATTATGACGTGGGACTTCGGATCCCAAGATCGGGGGTTCAAATCCCCCCGGGCTCGCTATTTAACAAAATTTTTTAAAATAACTCTTTTTTAACTTAATTATTTGAAATATTAACTTCAAAATGACTATAAAGGACTATATTCTAACTTAATATACTCATCAATAGATTCACGTGTCGTACCAATTATCAAATTATAACCTACAATAGAATCATTTCTGATTACTTCCTCACAAACCCCTGAAGCAATTATATTTTCATCATTTTTCACAATTCCTGTATAAGTATGAGTAAATGACAATATTTTATCTATTTTAACATCATTATTACCTTCCAACACCTGTACATCTTTAACATGAAATGTTGCTGGAGAATCATAGGAATCTTTATCATCACTTATCGTACATTTGATTTTCATTTTTCCTATAGGCTTATTAATTACTTCATCATATTTTTCTACTTCATCAGGATGTTTAGTTAATAATATAGCAAATAATGTTCCATTTATTAATCCCCTATTATTTTTACGTGCCTCGTACCATTGGAATTCTTCTAATGTCATTGAATCATCCTTGATTCGAATATCATATACTTGTTTCCAGTAATCCCCACTGATTTTGTCTAATGGACTATTTTCGTCATCCTTTAATTTTGAATATAATTTTATTGCTTTCCTATGATTTGATTGTCCAAAAATTACAAAATCTATGTCTGAATCATTGTTTTGTAAATTTACTATGGTTGAACCAGTCACTCCCATGTCTTCATAACTTATGCCTGCCTGATTATGAAATATGGAGGATAATAATCGGATTTTGTCATAGAATATATTGTTGTCATCTGACTCAATTATTTCTTTTAATCGTTTAATCGGACTGATAATTTCAGATATATCCTCTTTAGGAACTCCCATCATCTTTTTATTTTCAACATTCCAATTAAACAGGTAATCTGGATGATTTTCTTTGATATATTCATATGCTTCATTACTATTTACTTTTTTGTATTTAATTCCATTAATTTCACGATTACCATTACTGCATGGAACATATCTGAGAAATGATATGTAATGAGTACTTGGATGATTATAACTGTTTACTGCAAAAAAAAGTCCATCTTTGGTCTTTATAAAATACCTTGGTTGAATATTCATAAATAAAACACCATTTACATTACTGTTGAAGTGTTTATTGAAAATGTTATTTAAAATTATAGGAGATTATACTATTTTGAAAATAAACAAGCAAATAGTACATGATATATTACATTATTATAATCATTGTTAAATAATCTTAAATTATAATAAATTATATTAATAAAAAAAATCATATTATTAAAAAAGAACTTTTTTTGAGTATATATAATAAATATAACTTTTTTTTAAAACAATTATCAGAGGAACGGTAATATGTCATATGACTTTAATTTAAAAATAAAAGATAATCACTTAATGATTGGTGAACTAGATGCTAATGATTTAGCAGAAGAATTTAAAACACCATTATATGTAATTGATGAAGAAAAAGTTAGAGAAAATTACAACAAATTATTCACTGCATTCAGTAGCAAATATGAAGATTTACACATGTGTTATGCAGCTAAAGCAAACACAAGCCTTGCAGTATTAAAAATATTAGAAGATGAAGGAAGTTACATTGACGCAGTAAGTCCTGGTGAAATATACACAGCATTACTTGCAGGATTCACACCAGATAGAATAATGTTCACAGGAAACAATGTGACAAACGAAGAATTAGAATATGCTCATAAAACAGGAGTTACAATAAACCTTGACAGTATATCAGCTCTTGAAAGATTAAGTACCATTGAAGGAACAGAAGGAAAAGAAATATCAATAAGAGTAAATCCAATGGTAGAAGCAGGTCATCATGAACACTGTATTACAGGTGGACCAAAAAGTAAATTTGGTATAAAAGAAGAAGAAGCCGTTGAAGTTTACCAGAAAGCAATAGACCTTGGATTTAAGCCAATAGGTATGCATTCACATATAGGTTCTGAAATACTTGAATCCGAACCATTCATGTTAGCAGTAGAAACAATGATGGACATTGCAGGAAAAGTACATCAGGAAGTAGGAGTTGACTTTAAATTCCTAGACTTTGGTGGAGGATTTGGTATACCATACGAACCAACAGAAAATGAATTGGACTTAGAAAAATTCACAACAGACATTATAAATCTTTTCAAATCCAAAGTTGAAGAATATGACATGGAAAGTCCATCATTCTATATTGAACCTGGAAGATTCCTAGTTGGTAACGCAGAAGTATTATTAACAAGAGTAAATACAATTAAAGAAAGCTACCGTAAATTTGCAGGAGTAGACTGTGGATTTGGTACACTCCTAAGGCCAACAATGTATGGATCATACCATCATATTGTAGTAGCAAATAAGATGAATGAAGAAAATGTTGAAGAAATTGATATTGCCGGTAACCTCTGTGAAAGTGGAGACCTATTTGCTAGAGATAGGCCAATGCCTAAACTAGAAGAAGGAGATCTTCTTGCAATATTAAATGCTGGTGCATATGCTTTCAGTATGGCATCACAATATAATTCAAGACCTAGACCGGCAGAAGTATTGGTTAACAAAAAAGAAGCAGATGTAATAAGAAGAAGAGAAAGTTTCAGTGACTTATTTAATGGTCAGAAAGTTCCAACAAGGTTATTAAAATGATTAAAGAAATAAATTTTACAAAAATGCATGCACTTGGTAATGATTACATAGTCATTAACGAAACAGATGAAACAGTCATCCCTGAAGAATCAAAAAATGATGTATGTGCTGAAATATCACAGAGAAGATTTAATGTTGGTGCTGATGGTGTAGTTTTTGCATGTAAATCTGATAAGGCTGATGTAAGATTCCGTATCTTCAATAGTGATGGTAGTGAAGCTGAAATGTGTGGAAATGGTATTCGCTGTCTTGCTAAATATGTTTATGATAAAAATATTGTTAAAAAAGAAGTAATGCAAATTGAAACAATGGAAGATGTGAAGGAAGCTAGACTTACAGTAGAAGATGATGAAGTTATTAGCATAGAAATTGATATGGGTAAAGGATACTTTAAACCAGAAGAAATTCCTGCAATAGCACCTAGTGGAAATGTTGATGAATTCATTGATGAAGAAATTGATGTTGAAGGTGAAAAGATAAGGATGAGTTCAGTAAGTGTGGGAAACCCTCATGCAGTATGTTTTACTGATATTAATATTGATGATATTGACTTAGATTTCTATGGTCCTCGTATTGAAACTCATGAAGCTTTTCCTGAAAAAGTGAATGTGCATTTTGTGAATATTGTTTCTCCTGAGGAAATTAATATTTTAACTTGGGAAAGAGGTGCTGGATTCACTTATGCTTGTGGAACAGGTACTACTAGTTGTGTTCTTCTTGGTTATAAAATGGGTTTACTTAATGAGAAAGTACATGCACATTTATCTGGTGGTGACTTAGACATCACAATTAGTGATTTTACTGATTACTTAACAGCTACTATGAAAGGTGCTGCTGTTAGTGTATATGAAGCTAGTATGAATGTTGAGTTATAATTCAACATCATAAAATTTTTTATTTAAAAAAATAGAAGGGTGTTAAATGAGAAGAATAAGAGTTATTGATTTTAATATTGCTCTTGTAAAAAGAATATTTCATCTTAGGTTTTGGGTTGCTAGTTTAACTAGGAAATCTAGAGTTATGGATAAGATTATTAAAAGAACATTGTTTGATCATGATGGTACATATTTTATTCCGAACAATGAAAGTGTTAAGAATATTTCTTCTCAAACAATTACCATGAATTACGATATATCAAAACCCGATATGATTGTCATGCCTAGTGACATTATTAAAAGTGTAATCAACGAAGCAGATGACATAGTAATCATGAACAAATGTTTATGCCGAAATTCTACTGAATGCACAGAATATCCTAGAGACTTAGGATGCATATTCCTAGGAAAAACAACAAGAAAAATTTCAAGAAGACACTGCCGTGAAGTAACAAGAGAAGAAGCAATTGAACATATAAACAAATGTTCAGAAGCAGGGCTTATACACATTATGGGACGTAACAAAATGGATACAGTGTGGATGAATGTAAGGCCGAACTCAGAATTGCTTACAATATGTAATTGTTGTCCATGTTGTTGCCTATGGAGAGTATATCCTAATTTAAGCGACACTATACAGAATGATTTCTATAAACTTCCTGGAGTATCATTGAAGTATGATATTGAATCATGTGTAGGTTGTGGAAAATGTGTTGAAGTATGTTTTGCAGATTGTATAACCATTAAGGATAATAAAGTATCCATAGACCAGGAAGTATGTATTGGTTGTGGACAGTGCAGTAACAATTGTCCAACAAATGCTATTGAGTTACAATATGAAAAACGAGATGTTCAAAGTGTCTATGATAAAATAAATTCATTGGTTAATATAAAATCCTGAAAAAACCAGACATATATTGCAAGTGTAAAAAATATGAATAAAAAATAGTAAATAAGAGGATTATTCTTCTAAATCATAATTACGATTAAAGTTTAAATCTCTTGTTTTATAAATTGTTGCCCTTCTAAGCTTTAATAATTCTTTTTTCTTTTTATCAAAGTCTTCCATTGACTTAATATTTTCTTTTACATAATCAAGAATTTCATCTACAACTGCATTTTGATGTACCCAGTTACAGTCTTTACAATTCCATACGCTCTTGTCTTCTATCCATTTTCCACCGGTTGATCCATCGGCACATGGATAAAATGGGCAGTAACAGAATGTGCAGCTTTCTTCGTCATTGTGGCATGGGAAATATTCGCAGTCTGTATTTTGTCCTATTTGGATGTCACCATTGAAGAATCTTTCATAGAATTCTTCTGTTTGTTCTGGTAGTTTTGCGGACATTTTGTATCCACGTGGTGTTATCATTTTACCTTTTTTAACATAAGTCATTGAATTTCCGACAATTATTGTTGTTGACATATGAATATCTTGGTCTTTAAGTTCTTTGAGTTTACATATGTGAGTTATTGTGTCTGTTCCTTCTGTTTTTACTATTCCTACTGGTGTTTCAGGGTTTCTGTTTTCTACTAGTATGTCACATGCTGTTTCGAATGGTACTGTTCTTGTTTTACTTTTTGGATTGTAGAATGCTATTACTAAGTCTGCTATTGCTGCATGTTTAATTTTTCTTTGTATTTCTTCTAGAGGAGTTAATAAATCACTTAAACTTATTATTGCAAGGTCGTGTAATGGTGCTCCTAATGCACTTGCTGAATATGTTGCTGCTGTTACTCCAGGTATTACTTCAAATTCCAGGTCAGAATATTTGTCTATTATTTGGAAGTATACGTTTGCCATTCCATATATTCCTGGGTCTCCTGAGCTTATTATTGCAACTTTTTTTCCTTCTTTTTCCATTTCTATTGCAAGTTCTACTCTTTCCATTTCATCTCCCATACCTCTTCTTAGAACTTCTTTTCCTTCCAGTAAGTCTTCGATGTGTTCTAGATATGGATGATATGCTATTATTACATCAGCTTCTTTTATTCTGTCTGCTGCTTTAAGAGTCATGTGTTCTCTTTTTGATCCTATACCAACTAAACTTATCATTATGTTACTCCTTTATTATGATATGATTACTCTTTTTTAAAAAATGATTAATTTATAAATTTATATTAACAGTAATTCCTATGGTAATACTGTATTTTTTATAATATATATTATTAATGATTAAATTTTCAAATTATACTGAATTATAATCTTTAAAAATTAAATTTGAAAAAAAATAGATGTTAAGAGGGAATTATGCTCTTGTTTTTTGTTGTTTTTGTGAATTGTTTGTGTTGTTTGTTTTATTATTAGTATAATCCATTAAACTTTGTATTGAACTGTTAGCATTACCTTTGTTCTGATCATAGAGAACTATTCTTTCTTTTAATGCTATGGATGTTGTGTTTACTTTTACTCTACCGGTTGAATATATTTCTCCTACTGCTGTTGCTGTTACACTGTATGTTTGTTCTGGTACTATTTGAATGTATCCTCCAGAAGTAACTTGTGTATCTTTTGTTGCTAAGGCTGTGATTGTTATTGTTTGATTTCCTGTATTGTCATTTGATATTTTCGCCGTTACAGAGTTTAAGTTTACACTTAAGTTTGTCAGGTTATTTAATACTAATGCTACGTCTTCCTGGTTAGTGATGTTTAAGTTATCCTGGTCTGTTAGGCTTTTTTCGTTAGTGAATGATGATACTAAATCTGATCCTTCATCAACTTGTACTGATAATAATTCTAATGGATTTACTGGTCCTGATGAAATAAGACTGTATGATGCGAATAGTCCTATTTCAAAAAACAGAACAATTGTCACTATAAATAATAATATTTTCAATATTCTTGACATGGTTCACCCTCTTATTTTTCCATTGAAAAAATACTTCTATATAATTTTAAGTAGATTATAGTATATAGATATTTTTAAAACTTTGAAAGTATAAAGAATTATATAATAATAAAATTTTTTTGTGACTAAATATTTTTAAATGATTTTCATGCCAAACGATATAATTCATAAATTCCAGGATGTTAAATTATTATTGAATAATAATGCTTTTGCAGAAATTAAAGCTAATAATGATACTGATTATTTTATTAATGAACTTATTGAGTATATTGAGGAGAATGAAAAGAATCAGTTTATTGTAACTACTGATACTATAAGAAATTATCAGCAACATGAACGTGAACGTATACATGAATCAATCATAGAAAATCCTAAAACCAAAGAAATACGTGAAAATCAAGAAACACCTTATGAAATATTGTTGGACGTTACTAATAAATCATATACTGATGGAGATATTAAAGATTTAAACAAATACTTTAACAACAGATTTGAAAAACTTAAGAAAATCATACAAGAAAACCCAGAATACAACAAAGTGGAAGATCTTAAAAACACAAAAACAAATATTGACAATCTTCATGTTATAGGTATTGTAAACAGTATAAATAACACAAAAAATGGTCATAAAATAATTGAAATAGAAGATACAACAGGAATTGGAAGCGTAATAGTACTTAAAGATAATGAAGATTTATTAGAAAGCAGTCAAACAATTGTTAAAGATGAAGTAATAGGCGTAACCGGCAGCACAAACGGTAGTTTAATCAGAGCAGATGAAATAGCTCATCCAGGTATTCAAAGAAGAATAATTGATAAGCAAATGGATTTCTCAGCAGTATTCATATCAGATGTGCATATTGGAAGTAAACAATTTGATGAAAAAGCATTCAACCGTTTTATCAAATGGCTGAACGGTAACTATGGAAGTGAAGAACAACAAGACTTAGCTAATGATGTGAAATATTTAATCATTGGTGGAGATTTAGTTGATGGTATCGGAGTTTACCCAAACCAAGAAAAAGAATTAAAAATTAAGGACATATATGACCAGTATGAAGAAGCTGGAAGATTACTTGGTGATGTGACAGATATACCTATCATAATTTCACCGGGAAACCATGATGCAACTAGGCTAGCAGAACCTCAACCAGCATTAACTGAAAAATATGCAAAGGATTTATGTAAACAGAAAAATGTTGAAATGGTAAGTAATCCATCTATGATTAAATTAGATAATATTAATGTTCAGGTTTATCATGGACGTAGCTTTGATGATATAGTTATGGCATTAAATGGTTATACTCATGCTGATACTGATAAAATTATGAAATTGTTAGTTGAAAAACGACATCTTGCACCAATTTATGGAGAAAGAACTCCTCTTGCCAGTGAATTTGAAGATTATATGGTTATGGATGAAATTCCTGACATATTACATACAGGGCATGTTCATATAAATTCTCATGTAAAATATAAGGGGATTCATATGTTAAATTCTGGAACATTCCAGAAACAGACGGAATTCCAGAAAATTTATAATATTGTGCCAACATATGGACAAGTACCTGTTATTAAGAGAGGAACTATGCAATTATTAGATTTTACGAATGATTAGGTGATTATATTGGATAATAATATTATAGAGAAAATAGTTAAAACTGCTCATCATATTTATGATAAGGATATGATTTTAGGTAAAGCAGGAAATATAAGTATATTAGATGATTCTGGAGAGTATATGTATATTACCGCCTCTGGAACTGACTTTAAAAGTTTGGTTCATGAAGATGTTATAAAAGTAAATATTGATGATTTAAGTTATGTTTCTGTCAACAATAAAGTTCCTTCAATGGAAACTAATTTGCATGTGGGTGTTTATGAAAAGAGGTCTGATGTAAGAAGTGTTGTTCATGTACATTCTCCTTATGCTACAGCATTTGCTTTTAGTGATAAAAAGTTACGTCAACTTGAAGGCTTTGGTGAGATAACTGGAGAGTACATAGCTGAAGTTGATTATTTTGCTCCAGGTAGTAAAAAATTAGCTAAGCATGCCAGTGATGCTTTGAAGAATGAGGATAGTGTCTTGTTAAAGGATCATGGTTTAATTACGGTGGGGAAGGATATTGATGAAGCTACACTTCTGTGTGAATATGTAGAAGGTATAGCTAAAACTCAATATATTACACATGTGCTTAATCTTTAACTGCTTCTAATTCACTTAATATGTTCCAGATAAGAATTCTTGCGTGAATAGGAATGTTAGGATCATTACTTATATCATCTAATATTGATATTACAGTACTTGCTTTTATGGTTGGTTCATCATCATCTTTTGCTAAAAGTGCTGTTGAATCTTCTGCAGCTTTCCTTATATTTCTTGGTACACTATTATCGTTAATGATTTGTGATAATATTTCTGTACAATTTGCGAATATTTCTTCATTATTCATTATATCAGACATAAAAAATACACTCCCTTTTTTTAATAATAATTTATAAATAGTCTTAATACCAGTTTACAATAAATTTATTCTTAAATGTATATTATATTATTATATTTATGTTAATCATATTATAAAAAATAGATGATTAAAAGAAGAAAAAAAATATATGATATAAAAAAAGTAGTAAAGTAAAATTTAATATTAGACAAGAAAGAACATAAATTGCAAGTGTAAAGTTTTAATCAGATATTGAAACGGCAATAGTCACTCCATTATATGCTGTTTTTTTGAATATTAAATGAGACCCATTTCCATTAGCAATTAAGGCTGATGGTTCACATACTCCTTTAACTCCAAATTGTTTCATCACAAAATCTGATTCAGAACATTCCTCGTTTTGATATGCTTTGATTTCATCCATTGGTATAATTTTTAGTTCTTTGTTAAGTTCTTTGATGTTTTCCAGGATTCCTTTTTCATTCGCTTTAACATCTGCTGTGGCGAAAAAATCAAGTCTTAATGGTGAAAATTCAAGTATGTTACAAGCTGAAATGATGGCATTTTTTACTTTATCATAGGAAATATCTTTCCTAGCACCTATTCCCATCACTAATTGTTTTGGTTTTAGTATAACTTTATGATTATCAACAGTTGCTGTTATATTTTGGTATTCTTCGCTGATTTTAGTATTATATGATTTTTTCACTTCATCAGTTAATATATAGGAGTATTTTGGATGTAAACATAATTCTACTTGAGTATTGTTTACTAATGCTTTGTTAATGAATTTAATATTTTTAGGATTTTCTAATGTGCAGTAAAATCGTTTAGCTATTGAATCAATACCTACCTTGTTGTTTACATCGGTTGATGTTGTTATGACAGGTGTTGAACCGAGTATTTCTGCTATTTTTAATGTTAAATCATTTGCTCCACCAAAATGGCCACTAAGTAAACTTATTGTGAAATTTGCATTATCATCTATTAGTAACACTGCAGGATCTGATAATTTTGAATTTACGTGTGGTGCTATTGATCGTATCATTATACCTGATGCCATTATTCCTATTATGCAGTCGTATTTATCAAATATTTCATTTACAGTATTTATAATATTTTTATGGTATTGTTTTACATTTAGGAATAGTGGATTTTGGATTAAAATGTCATATAATTTATCGGATATTTCTTTTCCTTGGTTTGTAACGGATAGTATTGCTATATTCATTTTTAAGACCTACATTATTAAGATTAATATTATGAAATAAATTATGATTATTGTTAGAATAAAAAGTATTGATGTTACTTTTGTTATGTTTATTGCTTGTGATATTTTTTCTTCGTTTAATTCTTCTGTTCCATATCCTAATTCGTATACATTTTCTTTTATGAGAGTTATGTTTAATGCTCCGGCTGTTGCTGCCATTGGATATCCACTGTTTGGGCTTGGTGTTTTTAGTGCGAATTTTTTCATGACATCGTATGATTGTTTATAGTCGTATTTTAATAAAAATGCTGATAGTATCACATAGTATCCTGTTATTCTTGCTGGAATATAGTTTAATATGTCGTCCCATTTTGCAGGATAGCATCCTATGTTTATTAATTCTTTAATTTTATATCCTAGCATTGCATCCATTGTGTTTGATGCTCTGTAGATTATTCCTCCGAGTATTCCTATGATTATTCCAAATGGTATTGTTAGTATTGAAACATAGAATAATGGTGATATTATACTGTCTGTGATGTTTTCAGTTAGTGTTTCTATTGCTGCTGAGGTTATTCTTGATTCTGTGAGTTGTTCTGTGTTTCTGCTTACTAGGTATGACATTGATTTTCTTGCTTTGTTTATGTCTTCTTTTAGTTCTGTTTGTATGTTTCTTACGGATTCTATTAGGAATTTTATGGAGAATGTTGTTGATAGTAGTATTGATGCGAAAATTAGGAATATCCAGTTGTTGATGTATGCTGTTATTATTAATAGTATTAGGCTTATTATTGTGAATGTGAATATGGTTGTTATTATTGTTAATAGTCCTGATGTTTTTGTGTTTGGGAGATAGTTTTTCATTTTTTCGATGAAATTTCCCATGTATATTACAGGATGTATTTTGTTTGGTACTTCTCCTATGATCATGTCAATTATTATGGATATTAATATGATTGAAATGGCATAGATTGTTGTTTCATATATCATTGTTTTAAGTTTTATTTTTTAAACTATATAATAGAGGTACATTGCAAGTGTAAATTTTTGTTTTGATATTTTTTTGTGTGTAATAATGAGACATGTATTGCAAGTGTAATTTTTATTTTTTTATTTTCGTGAGGTATAATAGAAAGGTGCTTTTCAAGTGTAAATTTTTTTGTGGTTATTCATGTGTGTTACAGTCATATGTTTCAAGTGTAATTATTTTTTATGTTAAATTTTATGGAATATGTTAAGTTTTGTTTCAAGTGTAAAATTTTAGAAAATAAAATATTAAGTATTACTATAATACTTAAATTTATTTTAGTATTACTTATTTAGATATTTTTAAAAACTAATTTTTTAATAAAAAATATCAAATTAAATTAAATATAAATTATTATTTATTATTTATTTATTATATTATTATATTATTATTATTTATTTATTATTTAATTAATTATTTATATTTTATTTTTATTATATTATATTAATATTTTTTATTTTTTTATTTAAAGATATTATATATTTTTATTTTATCAAAAACACTAATTTAAGTATTTTCTTCATCTTTAAAGTTTATATAAATATTTTCATTTACATAATTTTGAATATTACCAGGGGGTATACAAATTATTTTTACACTTGCAATATACGTCCCTCTCTCTAAATCTTTTTATACTATAAATAATATAATTAATAATTAAATTATTTTCACTTGAAATTTTAATATTACAATTAATATTATACTTGAAATGTATTTATCAAGGAGATTAAAAATGAACATATTCGAAGAACTAGAAGAAAACAGAAAAACGATATTTAAATCAAAAAAATATCTAGATCATCGTTTCATACCAGAAACACTACCACACCGAAACGAAAAAATCAAATCAGTAGCACAATTCTGGGTAGAAGCACTAAGCAAAATAACCCCACAAGACATTACAATATACGGTAAAACAGGAACCGGAAAAACAGCAGTAACACTGTTTGCAAAAAATCAACTAGAAGAAATCGCAGAAAAAAACAACCTAAACATAAGAATAGAATACATACGATGCACAGACTACAACACAGAATACCAAATACTAGCAAAATTATGTCAACAACTAGGAAAACCAGTACCATACAGAGGATGGACAAAAGCAGAAGTAGTAAACACATTCAGAAATCTTTTCAGTAAAAATATTCTAGGCGAAGACCTAATACTAATTGTAATATTAGACGAAATAGACGTTATACTAAAAAACGATGGAGACAGCATACTATACACATTAACAAGAACCGACAACGTATCCATAACATCCATCAGCAACTATGTTGACTTCAAACGATTCATCAATCCAAAAGTAAAAAGCAGTCTACGAGACCGAGAAATAGTATTCCCACCATACAATGCCCAACAACTATTCGACATACTTAACGAACGTTCAAAATTATCCTTCAACCCTAACGTTATAAATGAAGGAGTAATAAGCTTATGCGCAGCACTCGCAGCCAAAGAAGAAGGAGATGCACGATACGCATTAGACTTACTAAAAACATCAGGTGAAATAGCAGATGAAAAAGAATCAACTGTAATCACTGAAGAATATGTTAAAGAAGCAAAAGATCGTATAGAACACAATAAAATAATTGATGTCGTAATGACACTACCAATACAACAACAAAAAGTATTAGAAGCAATAACAATACTAACCAACAAAAACGAAGAAATAACATCAGGTTTACTATACGAAGTATACCAAAAACTAGCAAAAAATGATAAAGTATCCTACAGAAGACTATTTGATTTTATTAACGAACTAGAAATGTTAGGATTAATCTCTGCAAATACAATTTCAAGAGGAAGAGGAAAAGGAAGAACAAACATAATCACTCTTCAATGTGACACAGAACTAATAGACCAAGCATTAATCTACAAAGATTAATAATAACCTATTCTCCTTTTTTACTATTTTCTATAACTGAATCCAATATAGCCATCCTCACAGGAACACCATAAAATGCCTGCTTAAAGTACAAAGCATTATCCAATTCATCAACATCAAAACTAATCTCATCAACTCTAGGTAAAGGATGCATCAAAACAATATCTGTACCCTCCAAGTTAGATTTATTCAAAGTATACTGACCTTTAACTTTCTGATATTCCTTAGGATCAGGGAATCGTTCCTTCTGAATTCTAGTCATATACAATACATCAATATCCTCAAGATTATCTAATAAAGTAGATTTTAAAGTAAACTTACATTCCAACTTTTTTAAATCATCAATAATTTCAGCAGGCATCTGTAATTCTTCAGGCGCAATAAATACCATTTCAACATTAAACATAGCCAATGCATACACTAAACTATGAACAGTTCTACCATACTTCAAATCACCAACCAAAGCAATTTTCAAATTATCCAAATGACCTAAAGTTCTTTTAATAGTATACAAGTCAAGTAATGTCTGACTAGGATGTTGACCAGCACCATCACCAGCATTTATAACAGGAACATCAACCTTATCTGATATAAACCTGGCAGCACCTTCCATATCATGCCTAATTACTATTGCATCACTATACTGTGATATAATTTGAGCAGTATCATACAATACTTCACCCTTCTGAACACTAGTACTCTGTTTTTCACTAAAACCTACAACATCTCCCCCCAACCTTTTCATTGAAGTTTCAAAAGACAACCTTGTCCTAGTTGAAGGTTCATAAAAAAGAACACCCAACAATTTACCATCCATCTTATGACAAACTTTTTCAGACCTTGCAATAGGTTCCATCTTTTCTGCTTTATCTAAAATATATTCCACATCACTTTTAGTAAAATCTCTTATTGAAATAATATTCTTCAAATTAAAACTCATATCTAATCCCCACTATAATTTTCTTGCAAAAGTAATATATCCAGTATGACCAGGCATCCTAGTATTAGGCCTTGTTTTATTATTTTTAATTTCTATTTCTCTAACATTACCCTCTCTAATAGCAATATGCTTAAAAGCATTTTTTGCTAAAACTTTACTAACAATCTGGAACTGCTCTATATAAGGAGTGTAAACTGCAATAAATCCACCTGTTTTAAGAATTCTATAAGCATCTTCTATAACCTCTGAAGGCTTTGGCAAATCAAGAAATACCAAGTCAATACTATGATCTTCCTCTTCAAATCCTTCAGTCACATCCTGATTATATAATGTAATATTATTAAAATCAGTTCCATCAATATTTTCCTGTATAACCTTTATAAAATCTTCTCTAATCTCATAACTATACACGTGACCTGCAGGACCTACAATATTTGCAAAAAATAGTAAACTTCCACCAGCACCACTACCTGATTCAACAATTTTACTGCCATAACCAATACCTGTAAGTCCAGTAATCAATCCTAAATCTTGAGGTAACACTATTGAACAGTTTCTTTTCATTAAATCAATATAATCATTAATGTTTGGTTCGATAACAGTGTATTTTTTACCTAAATGTGTTTCTAAAACATCACCAACTTTAGCATTAACAATATCCTCTTCAGGTATTAAACCTTTTTCTGAATGAAACTCTTTATCATGCACTATGTATTTTCTATTCTTTCGGTCAACAATTACTTTCATGATAATCCCTTATTATTATATTGAAATTTTAAATTAATTATTTTATTCCTTAAATTCAGTATTTGTTACTTCAATAATATTTTTAGCAGTTTTTTCACCTATACCTTCAACATCTTTAAGTTCTTTCTTAGATGCATTAACAAGGTTTTTCACTGTTTTAAAATGTGATAATAATTTCTTTGCAGATACTGGTCCGATTCCTGGTAAACTTTCAGTAATGAATAATTGTTGTTCTGGAAGTGTAACAGGTTTTGTCTGTGTACGTACACTGACAGGTTTTTTATTATCTTTTTTTTGTTCTCTTATTGCAATTCTTTTAAGCATAAATGCAGTGTCTGTTTCATTTTGTGTCTGTATGATGGGTATTCTGAAATCTAATGCTATGGATGATAATGCTCCTCTTATTGCATTAGGATGTAGAAAAGTATGGTAAATGTTTTCTCCTTCAATTATCATTAACGGTTTTTTACAGTTGTTCACTAATTCTTTTGCTTGTTGGTATAATCGTTTATCTGTAATTGATTTGCTGAAGTCTTCTACTGTTTTTCGTTCTATTATAATTTCATCTGTTATCTGATAGTCTCCTACTGTCATACTTTTTACGTTGATTTTACAGTTTATCTTATCTAGTTCTCGCATTATATTGGAATTTTTTTCCCTGTAATCCACATATATTTCTGCTTCAGCATTTTCGTCTGTTGTCTGTGTATTATATGATTTTATATCTTCCTTATCTGCAAAATGATTGTCTAATGTAATATTTTCTTTTCTATATGAATTGTATACATTACTTCTCATTGCTCTTTCTTTTCTTTGACTTGACCAGTAATATGATTCATCTAATGTTCCTTTGGTCATTAGTATGAACATTTCACCTTCATGTTTACGTCCTGTTCTTCCTTTACGTTGTATCATTCTTATTTCTGATGGTACAGGTTCGTATAATATAACATAGTCAACTGATGGTATGTCTATTCCTTCTTCTGCTACGCTTGTTGATATTAGAACGTTATAATCTTCATTTTTAAATGAATCAATTGTTTCTATCTGTTTTTTCTGGCTTAATCCTTTATCATTGTCTCTTGATGCTTGTCCATAGAATCTTAGTGCTTTAATATTATTTTTTTCACAATTTTCGTATATTGTTTTTGTTGTGTCCCTGAATTGGCTGAAAACTATTATTTTATTGTTTTTGTCTTGTTTAAGTAATTGTTCTATTAATTCTATTAATCTTATCATTTTTGGGTGGTCAATTCCTTTTTCAAGATATTTTCTTGTAAGTAGTACTGCCTTGTTGAATTTATAATCATTTTTCAATGATTTTGCTGCTTTTGTTTTTTTCTTTTCTAATTTGTTGAAGTAATTGTTTAATGTTTTAATGCTTTGTGTTTCCAGTAGTTCCTGTGAGTGCATTATGTTTATTACTTCTGTTAATATTGATACTCCTGTGAAATATTCCTTTTTAGGCATGCTGGCTGATGCTATTTTTTGTTGTAATCTTGCTTGTTCTACTAGTACTTCTCGTTTTGATGGTTTTGCTATTGAATCTATTATGCCTAATTTTTTCAGGGTTTTCAGTCTTATTTTTAGTGTTTCTGAGATGAGGTCTTTAATTTCTTGTAGTTCTGGTGTTAGTTTTACTTTTATCCATTTTGTCTGTACTTGGTTGAAGTATGGTGCTACGTCTGGGTCGTCTTCGCTTTTTATAATAATTTCGTTAACATAAATATTTTTGGAAACTTCTTTTATTTTGCTTTTTTCCCATCCTGGACTTGCAGTTAGGCCTAATATTAGCTGGTTTTTTGCTTGTTTAACATATTTTTGTGCTAGGTATACATAGGAATATGATCCTACTGCATGGTGGCATTCATCGAATATTATTAGTGATACGTCATTAAAATTGTATTCTCTGGATATTATGTCTGATTCTATTGTTTGTGGTGTTGCACATATTACCTGGTTATTGTTCCATAGTTGTTTTCTGTCGCTTGGTTTGTCGTTTCCTGTTAGGCTTGCTACACTTGCATTTAAGAATGTTTTGAAGCTTTTTTCATGTTGTAGTGCTAATGGTTTGCTGGGTGCTAATATTAAGATTTTGCTGTCTGGGTTATGTTTTAGTCTTTCTGCTGATACTAGTGCTGCTATAACTGTTTTTCCCATTGCTGTAGGTGCAATTATCATTGTGTTTCCTTTTTTAAGCACACTCATTGCCAGGTTTTGCTGATAAAGTCTTCCTTCTATTGTGTTTTTGTTTAAATATTCATGTTCTATAAAATTATTCATACATATACTCTTTATGTTAAAAGATTATAATTAATAATTCTATTTTTTGAAATCATTCAATCAATAATTTAATAACAAGAACATATCATTAAACTAAAACACCTATAAAAAAATAGTTATTATATTAATAGGATAATTAATTAAAAAAAATAAGTGTGTGAAAATATTATGAATTTAATCATAACATCTATCTATCATTTAATCTAAAAATTTCAGGTAATCATGTCAATTAAGTTTTCAACAGTATCATAAACAACATCTAAATTACACATATTAGGAACATAATTAGCAGCCTTAGCTGAATTAACACCAATAACCTCATAATCCAATTCCTCAATAGGTGCAACAACCATACAAGTATCAGATACTACCTTACCACCAGCAGCTTCAATAATATCCAAGTAACCACATTGTTCACTAATAGACTTAATAGCTTTAGAAGTACAAATCCACAAGTCCTTATTAAGCTTTTTACCCTTAAGTAAACTGGCAACTTTCTGAATCTCTGTTATAGAAGCATGAGGACAACCTAAACTAACAAGATCAGGAATCTTATCAGTAGTACTGAGATTATCTAATGAATCCTTAACCATACTCTCATCAACATCAACAACTTCAAGTTCAGAAAATGAATCATGATTCTTAGCAAAATCAGCTTCAGGTGTAACATTCTCCACATGATAAAGACTAACAGCACCACTGGAAGCAAGAGCAGCACCTAAATTTTTCAAATTATTACGACCAGGACTGTTATTAAGTTTAAAATAAGGTTTTTTATCATTAACAATTTGTCCAACATAATAACCTAAAGCACCAATTTCTGCTTCATTAGTAAAGTTATAATCCACATCAAATATCATGTCAGCTTTCCTGTTTTCTAATATATGATTACCGTAATATGGTGTTCTGCCCACAATAGCAGCAAGTAATGCACTAGGACCGCCTTCACGATTACTTCTAGCACCAATAACACTATTAACATAGCAAACAGCACTAGACTCAGACCATGAAACATGATCATTTAATAAAGGAGTATTACCTATAAGATAAGGCGTACAAGTACAGGTACTCATAACACCAATACTTTCATAACCTCTTATAATATCAATCTGCTTATCAGTAAATTCTTTACTAAAACCAAGTTCTTCCCAGTTTTCTATGTCAACACCAGCAGGATTAAGCATAGTTTCCAATTCAACATCAGCTTTCTGACCTAAATCAACAACAAAATCTAATCCAGCATCACCTATAGTTTTATATGAAACCCCAGATACCTGTGCAGATGTAATGGGAATCATCTTTTCAGCATCATATATCTTACCTAAACTAACAAGGATTTCCATACACTCAGCTTTACCTTCACCATATTCACCATTATACATATCTTCTTCATATTTTGTAAGTTGCATATTCACCACTTCAACAATTAATTATTTATCTGATACTCCACCATTTCATTAACAAGATTGATGAAATTATCTTTCTGATCAAAAGGTATAGTTGCACCAGCAGCAATATTATGTCCACCACCAGAACCATTAAAATTGTTTGATGCCTGCTTCATAATAACGCCTAAATTAACACCCTTTTCAACCATATTATCAGTAGTTCTTGAAGATACTTTAATTAAGTTATCCATTTTCATTAAACTTAATATTGGCTTATCAGGTAATATACCTAACTCAATACCAATACTGCTAACAGCAGCAGCAACTTGTTTCTGCTCTTTGTCTTCAGTATAAATGTACTGAATATTTTCTTCTTGAATACTACCTTCTCTTTTTATCCATTCAATTCCATTCTGCATAAAATTACTATACTTTGATAATAAATTAAGAGCAAAATCCATCTGATTATACTTGCCAAGTTCAATACTAACAGCCGCAGTATACTCCTTATTTTTACCACAAGCATTCAATAAATTAGCATATTCCTCCACATTACTTAATTCACGCCTAATATTAGGAATATTATAAGTTTTACCATAAATGTTCTCATTAATATTCATCAATTCATCTTTCAAGGTATTATATTCCTCATCATTTAGCTGATGAAGCAGTTTATCCTTAGGAACATTAATATTATCCAGGAACTCACCACTTTCTTCAACAAAACCTGAAACCCCCTTAATCACAGGAGTATAAGTATAAGCTAATGACTTATATAATGGCTGAGTACTTGAATAAGCTAATTTAAGTTCATCCTTAACTTCCATAGTATTATGTTCTAAAGCTTCGTCTAAAATAAGTTTATTAATACCCATTGGACCATTCTTTAACTGCATGTCTCCACATGCACCAGTTAAGGCAAGCCCTGCCAATTCATAATATTCATAATCATGAACTGATAAATAAGATAAACCTGAACCACTAACTTCCTTGGTTCCATCAATATTAAAAATATGTGGATTAACGTGAACAATCTTCTTATAATCAACCTGCATTTCAGGATCTACATCTTCAGGAAATTGATGATGATCAGCAATTATCACATCTCCACTAAGTTTAGAAATGCTTTCAAGATTTCCACTACCCATATCTGAGAAAATAAATAGTTTATAACGAGATTTAGTAAGGTCTTTAACATTACTATCTCTTAATCTTGGTAATATAGTAATATGGAATTTACCTCCTGCCTTTGTAATTGCATTAGCAAAAATTCCGGCAGAAGTTAATCCATCAGCATCATTGTGAGAAATAATTCTCACAACATGCTGGTTATCAATATGTGATTTTAACAAATCACAAGCTTCATCAGCCCTATTTAACAAGGAGATCTGCTGTTGTTGGGTCATATCTCCATCCTTCAGGAAGTACATTGTTTCTTGTGTAGTATTTTACTAATCTTCTGATTTTGGATTCAATTTTCATTAATCCTCTTTTTGAATGTAAATCTTTAGGATTTTCTTCTAAGTGTTCTCTGATGTTAACTGCTCTTTTAATTAAGTTTAATAAGTCTTCTGGGTAAGCAAATTCGGTACCGTTGTCTTTTAAAATTTCAGTAATTTTTGCACCTAAAACACTTTTGGTACTAGGAATTCCGTACTGGTCTCTTAATATAATACCGATTTGACTGGTACTTTGTCCTTCTCTGTGTAATTTTACGATTAATTCTATAATTTCGTCGTCACTCATTTCTAACCATGCTGGTTTATCTGCCATAAAAAATATCTCCATCTAATTATTTATAAGAATATTTTATATTATACTAAAAAATCTTATTTACATATAATATAACAAAATTATAATTCACTCTCCGAATACCATTTAGCAAATTTTTCCATAGATATTCTGCGGTGTGAACATTCATTTTTTTCATCAGTAGTAAGTTCACCAAAGGTTTTATCATATTTTTCAACATAAAACAGTGGATCATATGCAAATCCGTTGTCACCTTTTTCTTCTGATAAAATTTCTCCAGAAACAGTGCCTAAAAAAGTCTTGGGTTCACATTTGGGTTTGCAGTAACCAATACATGACCTGAATTCGGCGTATCTGTCCTGTTTGTCTTCTAATAATTTTATAATGCCCTTATTGGTTATTGTATCCTGAACATATGAGGAATATGTACCGGGAAAATCATTAAGCGCCCTTATAAATAGGCCAGTATCATCTACTATAACTGGTTTTTGAAGCAACTCAGCAACATATTTTGCACCATAAGCTGCCACTTCCTCAATTGAGCCTTGAACTTCTGGGTAACCAGGATTTTCATGGTCAACTTCAATACCAAATTTTTCAAAAATACCTCTTGCCTCTTTAACTTTATGTTCATTTCCAGTAATAAATGTTACTATCATTTCTATCAATAATTATATATTAAAAAACTAGTACAAAAAAATTATGCATGCCCAAAAAAAATTGTTGGTGTGGGGGGGGAGAAAAAGAATTACAATAATCTTATCCGAAAACAGCTCTTGTAATTTCTTCAAGTTTACTTAAATATTCCTCAGGTGTAATACCTTTAAGGTAAGCATATAACACGCTTCCACCAGCACCTACTCCCTCTTTAACAGAACCTTTAGCAAAACTTGCAAGTCCAGGATGAGTAGAATTTTCCATCTTAGGATCAGCAGCATAAACAGCCACATCAGCAATCTGGTTAACAATGTCTAAAATATCACTAGTTTCATCATTTGCTACATAAACTGTAGTTGCAATTGCAATGTTAGAGAAGTCAAAGTCTGGTTTAATGGACTTAATAACTGCTATTACAGCTGTCATCTGTGTACCACCAGCAAGTGTTACTGGAACACTACTACCAACTGCTAATCCAGCAGCAGCAATAATTGTTGGATCACCAGCTATTTCCACTGCTTTAAATGCATCATCTTTCAAGTCTCCAGGTTTAACATTATTCTTTTCCAGTGCAGCATTCACAACACTTGTTTTAAGTTCATGAGGATTATGCATCATACATCCACTAATTTTTCCTTCAACATCATAACCAAGTGCTGTAAGAACTCCCTGTGCTGTTGTTGTACCAGCCGGTGTTGATTCTCCAATCATAATATGGTCAGCAAGTTGTGATAAAAGCTTACCAGTTTCTACTGCATTATCAAATATTTCCTTAGGATTTGGAACTCCTTTTCCTTCTCTTAGGTCTCCACCTGGTTGACCGTTTAAGCTTATGAATGATGTTTTTGGTTCAACTTCAAGTCCTGCACTTATTGCTACAAAAGGCATATCTAATAATTCATATGTTGTTTTTGTAAGTACTCCAGGGGTTGGTGCAGGTACTTCATCACTTTCTGTGATTGCAATTTCTGGAAGACTTAATGCTGCATTTCTTAGCATTAACTCAACATCTAAAGCTGGAGTGTATGGTGTCATTTCTGGACTTCCACCTGCTCCACTGATTCCTTCAATTTTTGATACTTCGGTGTTACCGAGTACACATGCAAATACCATGTTTTCTGATTTTTCTAGTTCTTTTAATACTTTGTCTGATCCGAATATTTTAACATTGTCTACCATTGTAATTCCTCTCTAATTATTTAACAAATATAATATTAATTATTTTATTCAAATATATTAATAGTTATGAATAAAAAATAAAAAATACTTGATTTAACGGCTTTATATTTAAGATTTTTTGATTAATGGGGTTATTACTGTGATATGTTTAGGTATTGAAGGAACAGCAGAAAAAACAGGAATTGGTATAGTAGATAGTGAAGGTAACATACTTGCAACATGTGGTGACCAATTATATCCAGAAGTAGGAGGTATACATCCAAGAGAAGCAGCAAATTTCCATGCAGAACACATTGTTCCACTAATAAAAGAAGCACTCAAGGAATCCAATCTCACATTAAATGATATTGACTTAGTATCATTCGCAAAAGGCCCAGGACTAGGACCAGCACTCAGGACAATAGCAACAGCAGCAAGAAGCTTGGCACAAAACATTAACGTACCACTTATAGGAGTAAATCATTGCATCGGACACGTAGAAATTGGAAAACTCACTACAGGAGCAAAAGACCCTGTGACACTATACACTAGTGGTGGAAACACTCAGATAATAAGTTACGAGACAGGAAGATACAGGATTATTGGTGAAACATTAGACATAGCTATCGGAAACTGTCTAGACCAGTTCAGCAGAGATGTTGGACTAGGACATCCCGGTGGGCCCATAGTAGAAAAACATGCACTCAACACAGATAAAACAATCGAATTGCCATATGTAGTTAAGGGTATGGACTTATCATTCAGTGGAATATTGACAAGTGCAATTAATAAATACAAACATGGAGTAGACCTTGATGTGGTATGTAACAGTTTTCAGGAAACCTGTTTTGCAATGCTATGTGAGGTTACTGAAAGAGCACTAAGTTACACTGGAAAGACTGAAGTCTTACTGTGTGGTGGAGTAGCTGCTAATAAAAAGCTAAGGGAAATGTTAAAACAGATGTGTGAAGAACATTACGTTGATTTTTATATGCCGCCAATGAAGTACTGTGGAGATAATGGTTCTATGATAGCAAGGTTAGGATTACTATCATACAATCAGGGACAAACAGGTATAGAAAACAGTTACATTAATCCAAAATACCGGACAGACCAGGTAGATGTAACATGGATAAATAAAAAAGTGGAACATAATCTAGAACTGCCAAGTGATATCAGATTTAAGGGAGCAGAGGCAGACATATCTGAGATACTATGGGATGATGAAGAGGCAATTATCAAAAAAAGAGTATCAAAAAATTACAGAACAAGAGAATTAGATAATAAATTACGCATAGAAAGAACCAAGGAAGAAGCCAAATTATTACATGACTGTAAAAAGTATGGTGTGAAAACGCCATTCATATACTCAGTAGACTTAAAAAATTATGATATTATAATGCAAAAAGTATGTGCAAATCAGCTGCAAGAAAAAATCTTGGAAAAACCAGGAAATCTTGAACAGATACTAAACAATATTGGTATGATGGTAAGGAGAATGCATGATGGTGAAATAATTCATGGGGATCTAACAACTGCAAACATATTAATACAGGATGATAGTCCAGTATTCATAGACTTTGGTCTAGGCAAATACAGTAATCTTTTAGAGGATAAGGGAACGGACTTACTAGTATTCAAGAAGTCATTAACAACAATAGTACCTGATGAATCTGAAAAATATTTCACATACTTTTTAGAAGGTTATGACAGTGAAGAAGTAGTTAAAAAAATAGAAGAAATAGAAAAAAGAGGAAGATACCTCTAATAATACTTTTTTTTTAGAAAACTAATGATAAAATTAATGTTAAAGCACCTACAATCCAGCAATAATATGCAAAAATGTCTAAACTCCAACCTTTAATCATTTTCATAAGTAATTTAATAGCAAGATAACCAAAGACTACTGAAGATATAAATCCTGCTAATAATACCATGAATGGAATATCAAGAGTTGCAATATCTTTTACTTGAATTAATCCTGCACCAATTACCGCAGGAACAGATAATAGAAAGCTGTACCTTGCAGCATATTCTCTTTCTAAACCAAGACATAATCCTGATGCAATAGTTGAACCAGATCTTGAAATACCAGGTAATACTGCAAGTCCTTGACATATACCAATAATTACTGACTGCTTAAAAGACATGTCCTTTGCAGTAATATTACCTGAAGAATGCCTTTCAGAGTAATATAATAATAAACCTGTTATTATTAAGAAAAATCCAATGAATATTGTTCCCCTGAATATTGTTTCAATAAGATCCTTTAATAATATTCCCATTATACCTGTTGGTATGGTACCTATTATAATTAGCCATGCAAAACGTTTTTCTGGAACTTTTTGTAATTCAAATTTGAATTTGTCAAAGCCTTCCGTTAAATCAATTAAGCTAAGTAAAAAACCTTTTATCAAATTTATTATATCTTTCCAGAAGAATGAAAATATTGCTACTAACGTACCTATATGTAGGACAGTATCAAATTCTAGGCCGGTTTGTACACCTAAAAGGTGCGGTATTAATGCTAAGTGACCTGAACTACTTATTGGCAAAAATTCACTAAGTCCCTGTACAGCACCTAGTATTATGGCACTGATAATATCTAAAATAATAATCACCTCATATTATGTGATTTTTAATAAAAATTGGGGAGGGCATGGAAAAAGAAAGAAAATAATGGTTATATGAAGTCTAACCAACCATATTTATCTTCTACTTTGTTGTTTATTATATTAAATAAAGAGTCTTGTAATTCTTTGGTGATAGGACCACGTTTTCCTTCACCAATTTTTATCTGATCCACGCTTCTTATTGGAGATAATTCTGCTGCAGTGCCTGTGAAGAATAATTCATCAGCAGTATAAACTCTTTCTCTTGGTATACGTTCTTCTCTTACTTCATAACCTAAATCTTTAGCAATTTGGATAACGGTATTTCTTGTTATACCATTCAGTACGCTTGAACCTATGTCTGGTGTGTATATTACTCCATTTTCTATCATGAAAAGGTTTTCTCCACTTCCTTCACCAATGTCTCCATTATAGTTTAGTACAATACTTTCACTATATCCATTAGCTACTGATTCCATTTTTGCTAGTTGTGAGTTCATATAGTTTGATCCTGCTTTTGCCATGTTTGGCATTGTGTCTGGTGCCATTTTTCTCCAGGTTGAAGTACATATATCTATTCCTTGTTCTAATGCATCTTCTCCGAGGTATTGTCCCCATTCCCAAGCAGCAATAACTGTTTCCATAGGACAGTTTAATGGATATACTCCCAGTTCCTTGTAACCTCTGAATGCTATTGGTCTAATATAACATGATTTTAAGTTGTTAGCTTTTACTGTTTCTTTTACTGCATCACATAATTCGTCAAGTGTGTATGGAATTTCCATCCTATATACTTTTCCTGAGTTAATTAATCTTTGCATATGATCTCGTAATCTAAATACTGCTGGTCCTTGTTCGGTATCGTAACATCTTAAACCTTCGAATACACTTGAACCATAGTGTACTACGTGTGATAATACATGTATTTGTGCATCTTTCCAGTCTACTAGTTCACCGTTAAACCATATTTTTCCTGATTCATCGAATGCCATTTTATTAATTCCTTCTAATTATTTCTTTTATGTTAATATTTTTCTTCTTTATCATATAATTATTTTAAGTTTTCCACAATTTTTGTTATTATTTTTACAATATGATTTTTAACCAATGCTATTAAGTTGAGGTATTGTTGAACTTTGGTAGGATTATATATTTTTTTTAATGTTTATTTTTTTTTACATAATATTTATAAGTGATGATGTATATATTATTATATATGGTAGGCAAAACTAAAATTGATATTTTTAGGAATATGTCTAAATCTGAGTTAAAAGAAGCAATGCATGAGTATGTTATAGCTCATAG
>JAFRKG010000108.1 GCA_017431845.1 Methanosphaera sp.
ATAATTGTGGCAACAACCATGGTAATTGTAGATAAAAAAGATGACAATTTATTTTGTCATCTTTTTCTTTTCTCCATCAAATTCAGCTCTTTTGTTTTTATATTTTATTTCTAAATTAGTATAAATTTTATCTAAATCATGTAATAATTTTTGTTTGCTATCATAAGCTAATCCATTGTCAAAATTTATTTCTTCTATTCTTTTTAAAACTTTTTCAAATTGGTCTAATATATTAAATAATTCCATTTTTTGTTCATTGCTATAATTACTATATTTATTTATATATTCAATTTCATCCAATCTAGTTTCATTGCTTGCTAATCCAACTTTATTATCTTTCATTATACTTTACCTCCATTTGTATTTATTTTATCATATTATATATTTTTATACAATAAAAAAGTGATTTAATCAAATCACTTTTATTCTGCTTGACTATTTAAGCTAAATTGTAATTTTAATGTAATTGCTCCTCCTGATGCATTATTTTCACAGTCTACGTCTTGTCCTTCAACCCAGAAGTAAATCTTCATTTTTGTTATTTGATTTGCTCCTAAAGTAAATATTGTCTCATATGTTCCACTAGCAGCTGTTGTCCAATCTTCTTTAGTTCTAAACATTGTTACTCCTGTTGGAGGAACTGCTGCAAATTGTGTTGAATGTAGTGCTGCTGTTGCACTTCCTAAAGTAATGTTATCAGTTGCTGTTACTTTTGATATTACTCCTGAGTAAGGTAATGCTGCATTCTTCCCACTTTCTGTTGTGTCTGTACTTATTGTACTTGGAGTTACACCATATACATTCACTGCATTATTTACACCACTTGATGTATGTTTATCGTAGTTTGGTTCCCATAATACTATATTATCCGTTACTGTAGTTGTTTTTAATGCTTGTATAGTTGCTAAATCAGTACCACTTTCTGCTGCTCCTTCTTTTATAAATGCAACACGAGCTGCATTTTTAATTCCTGAATCTGATCCATTTGCAATTACATCTGATGTAGTTGTTAAATATATTTGTTTTTGTGTTCCAGTTGTTTCTGCTGCCGTTTCAGCATCTACTTTAAAGAACAAATCAAAACATACAAAATATCCTGATGATTGTGTATGTGTTACATTACTTATATCATTAGTTGTTAAAATATATTGTCCACCAGTATTTGATTCTACAATTCCATGCCACATTGACAAATACCCATTATCATTTCTTTTATCAAGTAATGGAGATTCTGAATTTTCAGGATCTTCAAGTGTTGTTGTATCTTTTGTTAAAGATGTCAATGCTGTAGATA
The DNA here is from genome assembly GCA_017431845.1 of Methanosphaera sp. Taxonomy (GTDB): domain Archaea; phylum Methanobacteriota; class Methanobacteria; order Methanobacteriales; family Methanobacteriaceae; genus Methanosphaera. The sequence goes on from JAFRKG010000108.1 coordinate 1,295, forward strand.
CAGGCTGTAATGCTGATGATGTTGCTGGTATTTGATTAGTAGCTGCAGCATATGTTGTATTTGCAGCGTTTAATTCTGCTGTTGAAACTAATGATTTCCAGTTAGCACCATCTACTGATATTTGAATACCACCACTAGTAGCAACATTTACATCAATATCTCCTACTGTTACTGTTCTATTTGATGTAAACCACGCATATGTTGTAGTTGTTAATAAAAATCCAGTTGCAATTAGTAGCAGTAATAATAGTAATATTCTTCTTTTGTTTTTTGGCTTTTCTTCCTTAGGCGTTTCAGTTGGTGGAATTACGTTTCTTTCAACTTGCTCTGTTTGTTGACTATTTACCTCACTAACGTTTTCTCCCACAACTGCTTCATTATTTAATTCTTTTTCGTCCATAACTTCTCTCCTTATTTTTATTTATCAACTAACCCTCTTCTACTCTATATATATAATATAACAAATTATTTTTTAGAATGCAATATTTTTTTAATTTTTTTATGTATCCACTATTTGATTTGAATCAATTATTATCCTTATGCTTTCTATCGTGTTTTGATATTTAGCATTTGCACTTTCTCTTGTATAGTATATTAAAAGTGTGTAGTTGTTTTTTTGCGGTGTCGTATAATACATTTCTTCTTTATTTAATGTTATATATTTGAAATATGTCCCATCATCATCTTGTTCTATTGTTGTATTATTATTTGTTACTAAGTTAGTTGATGAATTAGATGTATAATCTTCATTTTTATACAATTTATATGTTAGTGGTAGATTTGTTGTAGTTACTATTTTTAATGTATACTCTAAATCAACTTCACTTGTTGATACAGCATCATAATTGCTTATTGAAAATGTATATACATATGGTGTATCGCTTGGTGTTAGTGTTGTTAATTTTATGTTGTTTGTTACATAATCTGGCTTTAATAAGTAAAAAGCAATATTTGTGCTAGTTTTACCTATGGCTAATGAATCATACCTAGATAATGTAATTGGAATACTACTTATTAGTAATAATAATATTATAACTAATAAATCTACCTTAAGCATTCCTTTGAATCTTTTTTTATCTATATTTTTTGTTATATCTTTTTTTATGTATATATTAGGATTTAATCCTTTAATAGGTTTTTTTACTTTAGATCTAACATTTTTAGTTTTGTACGAAATGGTTATGCTTATTATTAATAATGTCATTAGTAATATAATTAGTACTTTTGGTAACACAAATATTTTTTTTATTAATCCTCCGCTTGGAATTATTAATGCTAATTTCCCTATTACATCTTTTTTATATACTACTTGATCTAGATTATTATTAGCGTCTCCTTTTGTTACTAATCTATTATCATCTAT
>JAFRKG010000109.1 GCA_017431845.1 Methanosphaera sp.
ACTGATTAAACCTTTTGTTATTACTTTATACTCTTTTGTTATTATCTCTTTTTTTAGTTTACAGTTGAAATATAACTTCATTCATTTTTTAAGTTTCTATAAATCGTTTTTTATTTACTTTTATTAAATTAATATTTGTTATTATTATTTTATTATTATTGTTGGATTAAATCATTTATTTTAATGTAAGTTTGTTTATTTAATTAGTTTAGTTTTAAAAATAGTATAATTTTAATAGAATGAGATATATCAGCTTTATTATCTCAGATATTCAATTTTATATGATTTCAAGTGAAAATAGATTTGATGAGACCTTTATAAAGGTGTAGAGGTGTAAATATAATTATGAAACACAGAAACACCCCTACAGATACATTTATGTCTAAACTTGGATTTATTTCTTACGGTAAAAATGATGAAAAAATATTAAATTTGTACGAAGATACTGATTTAATGATTATATATTCAAATATTGTGGAAGAAGAAGGTTTTGATCAGATACGTTTGGTTAAAAAAGATCTTACTTGTCCTCATTGTAACTGTGAATTAGTAAATAATGGAACAAGTAGATTTAACTTCAATAAAAATTCTGAAATAAGAATTCAACAATACAAATGCACTAATAAGAAAGAAATACATTATATTTATTCTTCTAAGGAAAAATACGTTGATATGCACTGTAATTATACTCGTGAAATAAGATCATTAAGTTCTAAAATAGGATTATTGGGTAACTTATCATATGCATCTAAATCCGAGTTATTGGAAGCATTAACAGGAATAAAAGTCAATCGTGAAACTATCTTTTACTTTGGAACAGAGACAACGGATGATATTATCAACCAAATACGTGAAAAACAATTAGAAGAAATCAAACAACTAAATATAAAGCCATCAGGCCATTATGGATACGATGAGCAGTACGTTTTTGTTAATGGAGACTTATTTCTACGTATGACAATAATAGATAATAAAACTAATTTGATTATTAATGAAGACATAATATCCTACGAACAATTTGATAAACACACCATAAAAAGATTTTTAGAAAAAAGTTTAAAGGGAAAACCAATTAAATCCATTACAACAGATGGACATAATGCATATCCCAGTATAATACAATCATTAGGAGCTATACATCATCGTTGTATATTCCACGTAATGAAAAACCTAATGGACAGCATCAATCGAGACATCAGAACACTAGAAAAGAAAATCAGCACCAATACCGAGAAAATAGAAAAGAACAAAGAAGAAATAGCAAGATTAAAAGAAGAAGTATCTGGTAAAACAGGCAAACCATCCCATGATGATAAAGAATGGAATAACAATATCCAAAAACGAAAGAAACTACAAAAAGAAAACACCAAATTAATTCAAGAAAGAAAAAACTGCCGAAAGAAACTAAAAGACCTACTAAAATATAAAGATAAAATCTCATTAATATTCAAATCCAAAAAAGAATCAACCGCAATGAAAAGATACAACAAACTAAAAGACAATATGGACAATTTACCAGAAAAAATAGCAAACTTCATAAAAAGAATCGAAGATGACCTACCAAGCATGTTAAATCACATCACAAATGAAGATATACCAAAAACTAACAATAAAGTAGAAGGATACTACAGAACAACACTACCAAAATCACAAAAAAGAATCTACAGAACAATACAAGGACTAAAAAGACAAATAACACTCAGCCAAATACGATGGACACACAGACAAGTACTACAAAAACAAAACCCACTAACAAAAATAAATCTACTGCTTATTTAGCAGAAAAAAAATACTCCTAATTTCATTTTTTTTTAAACTTTTTTCATAACCTCTTTTTTTTAAGATAATTAAACTCTATTATTACAATATTAAATAATTATAATAAAAGACATAATTTAATAATATATTATAAAAAAATCATACTCAAAAAGCTTAACTTTTGTATATAAATTAATCAAAAACAACATAATTTTGACAGTTCATCAGTACAATTCTGAACAGTCACATATTGCCGTTTTTCATGTTATATTATTTGTTTTTTGGTGGTTTTATCTTTTTTTGATTATGTTTTTGTTTATATTTTTTTATTATTTTTTTTTATTTATTGCATATTTTATTACTTTTATTGTTAATTGTATGATACTTTTATATATTATTTTGTTCAATATTTAATTGTAATAAGAAAATACCATAAAAGTATTACTTCTTATTATTAACTAGAAAAACTAAAGAGGAATCCACATGAACAAAAACAATAAAAAACTATTCATAATAACAACACTAGTATTTCTTTTAGTTGGACTAAACACAATAACAGCAAACGAAATAAACGAAAACCAAACAACAAACATACAAGAAAAAACAACACAAGAAATAAACACAGAAATAACAACAAACACACAAAAACAACACAACCACCAACAAGAAAACAAGAAACAAATACACAAAACAAAACAAAACACAAAACAAGACACCCCTAAAATAACAACAAACCTGGAAATCAAATTCCAAAACAACCCAGAAGACGAAATATATAAAACAACACACATAAACGAAGAATACATAATAGACATCTCACTTACAAAAGATCCAGACCAAACACCACTACCAGCAACAATACAACTATACCTACAAGAAGACACACAACCCCTAAACATAACCCTAAACCAATCAGGACAAACACAACAAAAATACATAGCACAAACACCCGGAACATACGAAATACATGCAGAATATCAAGGAAACAACGAATACGAAAACACAATAAGTAACACCCTAATACTAAGCATAGAACAATACACTCCAACAATCACAACCAACACAATAGAAAACACATGCTACAACTCAACAATCACAATCAACGGAACACTAACCCTAGAAGACACACCAATGATAAACAAAAACATAGAACTATCATTCAACAACAACCACATAACCACACTAAAAACAGATACCCACGGCCAATTCACATACACATTAAACCTCGAAAACGTACCAATACAAAATAAAGCACTAATCCTCCTAGAATACACTAGTGACAACATAACACATACAGACGCATACCAAGAAACAAGTTTTGACATAGAAAAAATCAAAAACAACATACAAACAAACAAAATAGAAAATACCATAGTACTAAACAACATAAACATAAACGGAAAAGTAACAAGCGAAAACAACAAAACATACACACAAACATTAACAGCAATAATAACAAACACAGACACAAATACACAAGTATACAATAACACAATATCCATACCCAGAGGAACCTACTCCATAAACTATACTCCAATAACAAGTGGAAACTACACAGTAAAACTAATAACACCCGAAGACGAATATTACCTAAACAGCACAAATCATACAGAATTCACAGTAGAAAAAGCAACACCCACACTAATACTAGAAGATGCATATCACATAACAGTACAAGAAAACATATCAATAACAGGAAAACTAATAACAGAATATCAAAAACCACTAACACACACAAACATAACCATCTCAACACAAAATCAAACAATAACAACACTCACAACAGACGAAAACGGAATGTTCAACTTTACAAACTACATATTCAATGAAAGCATAGAAGACGAATATCTGAAAATATACTTTGACGTCACTAATAACACCAACTGTAACAACATACATAACGAAACAAAACTTTATATAAATAGAAGAAATACAAATATAACCCTCAACACAGAGACACATATAAAAATAAACGGAACTCTACACATAAAAGGACAAATAAAAGATGCAAAGAACCAATCAATAAAACCTCTGGGAACAATCACAGCATACATAGAAGATAACATAATAAAAGAAAATATACAAATAACAAATGGAGAATACGAAACAACCATAAACATCAAAGAAAATTACATAGGAAAAGATAAAATCAGCATAAAAACAGTATTCATACCAGAAAACCCCCTAGTATACAGCACAGAAAATTATGCAAAACAAACAATCACACACCAACCACTAAACACACAACTAACAATACAAGCCAATAATTCCCATGTGGACACTAAAGTGAATATAAGCATAACCCTAGAAGATGAAAACAAAAACAAGTTAGATAAAACAGTAAAAATCACAGTAACCGACCAAGAAAACAACAAAATCCTCGACAAAACATTAACATTAAACAATGGAAAAAACAACATATCATTCACGCCAAACATGGATGGAATATACAATATTATCACAGAATATGCAGGCGAACCAAATATCTACACACAAACAACAGCATCCAAGGAAATTATTGCTACTAAAACAGACACAAAACTAGTAACCAGTACACCAAACAGAGCATACGTGAATGACACAATCAAAATCACAGGAAAACTAGTGGATGAAAACAATAAAACAATAACTAACACGAAACTCAATATACTCATAAAATCAGCAAATACAAACACGTCCGACATTATACAAACAAGTGCAATAGGAAGCTACGAATACGAATTCAAACCACAAGAAACACAACAATACAATATCACAATAATATTCAATGGAACATATAAATACAATCAATCCCAATCACACATCACAATAACACCAATTAAACACAGTACACAAATCACAATAACAAAGATTAACACATCAAAATATAATTCAACCATAACCATAACAGGACAAGTACTTGATAACGAAAATAACCACACAGTCAATGGAACAGTAACAATAATACTAAACGACAATATAATCACTACAATAGCATTAATAAACGGACAATACAAAACAACACACACAATAAAAACAATACAAGACAATAAACTACAAATAAAATTCAATGAAAACAATGTATACATACAATCAAACAAAACAATAAACTTTGAAACAACACCATTAACAACAAAAATCACAGCAAACAAGATACCAAGCACAGAAATAAATGAAACAATAACAATCAATGGAAGAGTCACTGATGAAAACAATAAAGATGTAGATGGAAAAGTACAAATATACATCAACAATCAAAGCACTATCATGGAACTGAAATTAAACAATTCCACATACCAATTCACATACCAAACAGTTAAAATGGGACAGAACACGCTGAACATATTATTCACACCAGACACAAACATATATACAACTACAGGAATTAACACGACATTCAATGTAATTCGCACAAACCTTCAATTATCAAACATGGAAAAACAAGCTGATAAAAAAGATGATACAATCACAATAATTGGTAAACTAGTAAACAATAACAATATTCCAACAAACAATATAAAAGTCAACATAATATGCAACAATAAAACATATACTCAAAGAACAAATAATGACGGAATTTTCACTATAAAAACAGACAGGTTACAGCCAGGTAATTACTCAGTACTGTTAGCAGTAAAGCAAACAGATTACTTTAACGAGTACGATCAAGATATGGGAAATGTGATTATAGAAAAGAAAACACCAGTCATAAATCTGGACAATATAGAAAACACAACATATTCCAAACAATTAATCATAACCGGAAACCTAACAGACACTTATAACAGGCCACTCACAAAACAAAACATAATAATCAAAACAGATAACACGGAATACAAGACAATAACTGATGATTATGGAAAATATAATATAACAATAGAAAACTTCCAAGCAGGAATAAACAATTTAACCATAATCGTACCGGAAACCGTGAACATTAAACAAAGCAGTTTAAACAAAACATTCAAAGCAGAAAAAGAAGATGCGAAGATAATACTAGACCTTCCAGAACAGGTAGTGCCTGGTCAAACATTATCTATTCAGGGAAAACTAGTTAACATAGAAAACCAGCACATACCCTACAGGACCGTTAACATAACAGTAAATAACCAAACATTCAATGCAGTAACCGATGCTATGGGCAGATTCATAAAAAACATAACCAATATTAATATGGGAAAATATGATATAAATGTGATATTCGAAGATTCTAACTATAATACGATTATTGCTCATAAAACTATTAATAGTAACAAAGTAGATGTACAGGTAAGCGTGGATAACATAGTGGCACGAGTTGGAGAAAACATAAAATTTCAGGCAAAGGTACATGATAAGTATGGAAATCCTGTTTATGGAGGAAACCTTGTATTTAAACTAAACGGTAGAACATTAAGAAGTGACGGCAGATTTGACACCAACAATAGTTCTGTTATAAAGTTCAGTGTTAAAAACGGATTAGTGGAATACATATTAACTGCAGATTTATATCTTAGGAATGGAAAAAATATCACGGCCAGTTACAGTGGATCATATAAGTATAATAGTGCAAAATCAAATATTGCAGTTGCAAACATACAACTAAGATATGCCAGTATTAAAGTAACAACAAACACAGGTAAAGTAAAACATCATGAAATCATTACTTTCACTGCCAGAGTAAAAGATACAACACCAAAATCTAATAAAAACTTATTAAATAAGGATGCACATGTATTTTTTAAAATAAATGGTGTAACAATCAAAGACAAAAATGGGCAAATAATTAAAACAAAAATAAAAAACAATACTTCAACATTAAAATATAATATTACAACAATGGCAGGCATAACTAAAAGCAATACGCTAAGAAATTATGTTGTCACAGCTGTATATGATACACCCTATTATTATCCTGTAAACAATAAAAACACGACAAGATTCAATGTTGAAAGGTCACCCGTAAATATTAATATACGAGAAGCAAGAGTGAATAAGGTATTAGTGTTGAGGGGTAATTTAACAGATTATCTGGGGTACCGGCTCGTTGGCAAAAGTAAAATATGTATAAAGATTAATGGAGTAACTTACAAGGAAAATAATTCCACTAAGTATTATACTGTTAAAAATGGTGTGATAAACATAGATAACATAAAGGTTAAAAATGTGAAGGTTAAAAGCTTAGAAATTGTTACCGGACAAAGACTCGCATATCTTGCAGCTAGAAAAAAAATATCTAAGATAACAAGTTAACCCCCCCACTTTGATACAAAGAAAACCAGTATATTCTCATTCCTTTCTTCATTTTTCTTTTTTTCCCATCATAAGGCATGAAATAAACATGGACACACTACCCTTATAGAAGATAATCATCCCCAGCATATAAAAGAAGAATTCATATTACTGAAAAATTTCTATTAACAATAATGGTATACCCTTATTTTTCCACCCTCATTAATTAATACTATAGTAATCGACATAGAAACTTATAAATATGTATGGAGATAGATATAGTAATATGTCTGAGCAAACATTAATAAAAGAGTATCCTGGAATTGTTACAGATGTACAAAAGGAAATCAAAAAATTAGAAAACGATACACGTG
>JAFRKG010000110.1 GCA_017431845.1 Methanosphaera sp.
TATTTAAATCTGAACAATCATTTGATACTTGGAGTAAGAGTAAAACTATAACAATAATATATAGATTAAATAATTTAAATGATGTAAGCAATGTACCTGAATATAGCTATGATTATAAATATGCTATTGGGGAAAATATGCTTAATAATAAAACTGTTAATTTTAATACCATAGATGCTAGTGAAACTATTGAAGTAACAAGCAATGGGAAATTAGAAGGAAATATTTATAATAATCAGTTGGAATCAATTACTTACAAGGAAAAAGTAATTGATAAGATAGATACAACAGGCCCAGAAATAGCTTTAAATAGTGACGAAACTAAAACAGTAAAGCAAACGGTAACAATACCGCTAAAAGTAACTGATGTTGGTAGTGGAATAAATCAAGATAGTTTCGGATCAGATGATGTTCTTGTTAAAATAGGTGATGATACTATAACTAGTATAACTTTAACTAAGAAAGAATGTACAAGTGCTAATGAGTGTATATATAATTTGAAAATTGAAGATAGAGTACATGCAGGAAAAGTAAAAATTATAATTGGTGCAAATAAAGTATTAGATAAAATAGATAATGGTAATAATGAAAAAACATTAGATACTAATATAACATTTAGTAATATATATACGATTACATATAATGCAAATGGAGGAAGTGGTGCTCCAAGTGCTACAACATATACATATGCAGAAAGTGGTACTACCAATTTATCAAGTACTAAACCTACAAGAAGTGGATATACATTTTTAGGATGGTCAAAAAGTTCTAGCGCTACAACAGCATCATATTCAGCAGGTCAAGAATGGAATAGAAACGATGCAAACGATTATATATTATATGCTGTATGGAAAGTCAATACATATACGATTACATATAATGCAAATGGAGGAAGTGGTGCTCCAAGTGCTACAACATATACATATGCATCAAGTGGTACTATTAATTTATCAAGTACTAGACCTACAAGAACTGGATATACATTTTTAGGATGGTCAACAAGTTCTACGGCTACAACAGCATCATATTCGGCTGGCCAAGCATGGAATAAAAGTAATGCAAACAACTATACATTATATGCCGTATGGAAAAAGAATACTACTACGACAAAAAAGCCAACTACAACAACGACTACGACTGCAACAAAATCATGTACTAATTTTAATTGTGGAGGAAGCTCTACTCATAAACATTGCGAAATGGTAAGCGGCAATCCTACTTGCGTTTGTGATTCTGGATATGTTGCTGCTGGTAATATGGGTACTTGTGCTCCTAAAACTACTGTAGCGCCAACAACTCCGAAAAAAACGACAGCAAAAAAGACAACAAAGAGTAAGACAACGAAAAAGGGCGGTGGATGTTTCTTAGCTGGAACTAAGATAGTAACTAATGGCGGTTATAAAGATATTGATAAAATTAAAATAGGCGATATGGTACTTACATATAATGAAGGAACAAAAAATAAAGAATATCATAAAGTTACAAAGTTATATGCATATAATCCAGATGATATTAATGAAGAATTATATACATTAACTTTTGATGATAAAACTACTTTGCAAGTATCATCAACGCATAGGTTTTATATAGTGAGAAATGAGCAAAA
>JAFRKG010000111.1 GCA_017431845.1 Methanosphaera sp.
GCTAGCAATTGGTTCAATAACCAAAGATGATAATACTACTCAAACAATAAGTGAAGAAGGAACTGGTGTATATCGGGTAGTAGCTTATATGAAAAATGGTGGAACTTGTACTAGTGATAGTGTAACTGTAAGAATAGATAAAACTAAGCCAACATGTGGATCAGCACCTAGCTTCAGTAGTTGGACTAATGGCGATAGATCAGTCGTTATAACTTGTAGTGATAGTAGAAGCGGTTGTACTAAACCATCGGTTTCTGGAACTGCTACCGCGGCAGCAGGAAAAACAAATACATCAGCCTCAATAACAATATCTGATAAGGCTGGTAATACTAGATCCTGTCCATATAATCCAAAAATAGATAAAACTAAACCGACTTGTGGAACAGCTCCTAGCTTCAGTAGTTGGACTAATGGTAATAGATCAGCTAGTATAGCTTGTAGTGATAGTGGTAGCGGTTGTACTAAGCCAACATTTTCAGGTACTGCTACTGCAGCAACAGGAAAAACAAACACTTCAGCCTCAATAACAATATCTGATAAGGCTGGTAATACTAGATCCTGTCCATATAATCCAAAAATAGATAAAACTCCACCAACTTGTGGAACAGCACCTAGTTTTAGTAGTTGGACTAATGGTAATAGATCAGCTAGTATAGCTTGTAGTGATAATGATAGTGGATGTACTAGTTCAACATTTTCTGCTACTGCTACTGCAGCAGCAGGAAAAGCAAATACTTCAGATTCAATAACAATATCTGATAAGGCTGGAAATACTAAAGCTTGTTCCTATAATCCTAAAATAGATAAAGTAGCACCAACTTGTGGAACAGCCTCAGGAGCAAGCTCTACTTGGACTTCTTCTGACAGAACTATAAAACAAGCATGCAGCGATAGTAATAGTGGTTGTGTTAAGAACTCTTATGACACCAAATATACTTCATCAACAAAGACGGCTTCTGTAACTATCAAAGATAATGCTGGAAATACTAATTCTTGTTCATACAGTGTTTATGTTGATAAAGCTAATCCAAAAATTTATTTTTGTAAAAGTCAAAAGTCTGCTAAAAACAGGGCTTGTGTACATGATACATACTGCGTTAAAATATACTATCACGATGACCACTCAGGGCTAGGAACAAGAGGTGCCCACGATCTTAAATGGAAGGTTAGTGGTGGTAGTGAAGTTGACCCAGGTTGGGGGTATAATTTTCCAGGGAATAATGGTAATGATGAAATTGCAAATGGCAATACTAATATCGTAATAACATATACTAAAATAGTAGATGAGGTGGGGCACAAAAAAGAAGTAACTGCCGATCAAAAATATGGTAATTTATCCCAATGCCCAGCAACGATATCTTGGTAATAAAAAAGTGATGATTAATCATCACTTTTTAATATTTATATTTATGATCTTTTTCGTTAGAAATATTTATTAATATACCAATTAATATCATATAAGATAGAAGCGAACTTCCTCCATAGGATATAAATGGTAAAGTAATACCAGTTATCGGTAATAGACCAATTGTCATACCAATATTTTGGATTTGTTGGAATAAAAGCATTCCCACAATACCTGCTAAAACGAACTTTTCTGTATCTTGTATTTTCTTTTTGAAAAGTAATATTAGATTAATATCAAAGTAAAGAATTAGACCAATTAGTAATAGACAACCAATAAAACCAAAATTAGAAGCAAAAACAGCAAAGATAAAATCTGTTCCTGATTCAGGAAAGTATAGTGGTGTATGATTAAATCCATGACCAACTAAGCCTCCTGAACCAATAGACGCTAAAGCGTTTTCTAGTTGTAATCCACTACCACTAGTCCAAGCAAATATTCTATCTAAACGGTAGAATAAATCAGTACCAAAAACCTTGATAAACAAATCACTATTAAAGAAATATATTCCTAAAACTGTACCTAAGATAGCACCAATAATTCCAAAAGCAATAATAAACCATCTAGCTCTAATACCTGATAAAAACATCATACAAAGATAGATTACTAAATAAATAATAACGGATCCTGTATCAGGTTGCATGAAGGTTAAAACAGCAGGTATTAAGAAGATAACAAATGATTTTATAATAAATATTAATTCCTCTTTAATAGAAGGATTAGTATACTTATCTCTAAAATCATGAATAAATACACCTAAGTAAAGCATTAAAAAGATTTTCATAAATTCACTTGGTTGAATGCTTCC
>JAFRKG010000112.1 GCA_017431845.1 Methanosphaera sp.
AGCAGAACTTCCCCAAGGAACGACTGTATAAGTGGGCACGGACTGCCCCTGGGAAAATCAAAAAAATACAAGACTATTTTCAAAAATAAACAATAAAAGAAAAGGGGTATTGTTATATTTGATTTGAACAAAGACATAATGCTGGTTATCATTTTGAAAAAAAGGTTAATATTTTTTTGAGTATTACTTTTTTTCTCTTGAAACTAATTTATGCCAAGTCTCATATCTTTCAAAAACGATTAAAGAAATAATTGAACCTATACCTAAGCCTAATATAAATCCAATTAACAGGCCATTTAATCCGAAATTAAGTGTAATACCAATTAAGTATGCGATTAATATTACAAGGAATAGTTCTCGTATAAATGTTAATAGTAATGAAAGTGCACCTTTACCCATTGCCTGAAATACCATTGCACATACTCCACCTACTGGTGTAACTAATAAGAATAACAGGGTAACTCTTAATACATGAATAATCAAATGATAAAATTCCATATTGCTTTTATCAACAAACAATAATGCTATTTCCGGTGCAAAAGCAAATAACAGGATCGTGATTATTAATGAAATAATAAGACTAATCTTTATACCATAATGACAAGTTATTTTAACATCATGTTAACTACTGATATGATAAACTCTTCTAAACTGGCTGGAACACCATCATTTAAAATTCCCCTAATTAAGGTAGGTTTAAACTTAAAATTACTGATTTCATAGTTCAGATAAGTGTTTTTCTTAATAAACAGCCAATAAATTGATACGATTGTTGGAATGATAGTAGATAATACTGTAGCAAGTGCTGCTCCTTTTATTCCAAGATGGAATGTGTAAATGAATATGGGGTCCATTATTATGTTCAATATGTCAACTGATGCCATTGAAAAAGTGGCCTTTCTCATATCTCCCTCAGCTCTTAGTTGGCTGGAAAAGAGAATGTTGAACAGAAAGCAAATGTGCCCATTACTAATATAATTCCATAGTCACGAGTATATGCTATGATAGTATTTGCTCCCATAATAGACACTATCTGATTATAATATGGTAATATTATGGCAGGTATTAGGAGGGATAATACTGAAACTATAATTATTGAGTGTTAAGCAGTGTTTGAGGCTTCATCATATTCATTAGAACCAATATACCTTGATATTAATGAATTAGCACCTGCACCTATACCATTACCAATACCGATGATAATCATAAATATTGGTGTTACAAATCCTATGGCAGCTAATGCATCTGTTCCTAAGCTTGCTACCCATATTCTGTCAATAATATGATTGAAACTTATTAAAAGTAATGAAAATATCATGGGTAATGCAATTTTGATTAATGCTTTTCTAGGATCTCCTCTTAGTATTTTTATATTCTTATTTTCATCCAAATTCTATGTCTCCATATATTATATTAATTATATGCAATAAGAAATTATTAAATTTAAATTCTTATCTATTATTAACATGAATGAGTGTTATATAATTAATATATTACTGTTGAACTGTTTGAATAGTATTGATTATCTCATTTACAATAAAAAATAATTATTTATAGAAAAAAATATATTTTATTCAATTTTTAAATAAAATATTCTCTATTTTCTAAAAAAGAAATAGATTAATCTAAAATTGTTAAAACTAATATTCAATGCTTAAAAAATTTCTTTAAATTTATAAAAAGAGAATAAATAAGGGTTATTTCTCTAAATAAAGTAAGATTAATAATAATTAATATAAAAAAGTCTAATAGCACTACAATCAATATAAAAAACACAAATATTTTTATTAACATTATAAAAACATTAGTATAATCTTAAAATAATCCAAAACATTCTAAATAGTCTTTTATACCTTTAACATCTTCTAAATGGGTTTTAAAAATAAATTTTCTACAATACATTTATAAGTGATAAAAAACTTAACATATAACTAAGTTGAAAGTATTAAGACTTTTCGACAATTTAAGAAAAAAATACATTAAATCCAAATTATTATAAATAAGGAGGTTTTATAATTAAGGGTTATTATGGAATGATCTTATTACTCATTGCCATAGTAATGATGATAGGATCAGTAGCAGCAACTGACACTGCATCCAATGACACAATAACAACCAATAATAACGTAGCACAAGCTACACAAACAACAACCGATACACAAACAACATCAACAGATTCAAGCCAAACAAATGACATAACAAGCAAATCAATAACAAAAACTATCAGCAATGAATCAGTTAAAAGTAGTTCAAGTACTGCTAAAACTACTTCGACAAGTAAGTCAAGTACAAAAACAAAAATAAATGACATAACAGCTACCCGAAATTCCAAAGTTACCTTCAAAGCCGTGGTAACAACAACAAGTGGAAAAAATGTACAGAGTGGAACTGTAACATTTAAATTAAATGGAAAAACAATAGGAAAATCCAAAGTATCAAGGGGTAGTGCTAAACTAACATATACATTACCATCAAAATTGAATGATATAAAATACACTATAACAGCAGCATACAATGGTAACTCCAAATACACTGAATCAAGTAATAAAGGTGTATTAAAACTTAAATCTAACCTGGCAACAAAAGTAACAGTTAAAGATATCACTTCAGTACAAGGAGATACAACAACACTAAAAGCAGTTGTAACAACATCTGATGGAAAATATGTGCAGACAGGAAAAGTAGCATTTAAAATTAATGGAAAAACAGTTGGTACAGCAAGTGTATCAAATGGTGGAGCAAAACTAAAGTACACCATACCAAACAGTTATAAAGATAAACAATATACTATTACAGTAGTATATGGTAAAAACGAATATTATAATGGAGCAAAATCAACAGGATTATTAAAACTCACAGCAAAACATAATCCAGCAATAATTATAAGCTCAAATTCAGCCATAGCTGGTCAAACAACAACATTAACAGCTAAAATTACCTCAAAAACAGGGGTAGCAATTAGTGGAGGAAAAGTTGTTTATAAATTAAATGATAAAACAATAGGATCAACCACATTATCTGGTGGTGTTGCAAAAATCACATACTCAATACCATCAAGTTGGAGTGGTAACTATAAATTATCAGTAGTCTATGAAGGATATGGAAAATATAATCCTGCTGAAGAAAGTTCAACATTCAAGGTCATAAAACCTGTAACTAGTAAAGTTACCATTGATACAACAAGTGCATACTCAGGAGAGTCAATAACATTCACTGCCAGAATCACTGATTCATCAGGAAACAAGATTAGTGGTGGTAAAGCAGCTTTTAAAATAAATGGTAAAACCATAGGCAGAGTTAGTGTAACCGGTGGTGTTGCAAAACTAACATATAAAATACCATCAAGCTGGAATGAAAACTATAAAATAACAGTTGTATATGGTGGACATGGAAAATATACTAAAGCATCAGCAACAACTTCTTTAACAGTATCCAAAAAAGGAAAAATTGTTGTACCTGCAGGATACTCAAGTTATGTTAAATCAACAAGTAATTGTCAAGTATCCAATAGTAAAATTAAAAGTTTAGCAGCATCTTTAACTTCTGGAAGTTCAAATGCACTTTCAGCAGCAAAAAGTATATTTAATTATGTGCGTGATAAAATATCATATACCTTATACTATAATACTAGGGCTGGTGCAGTTGGAACACTTAACAGAAAATATGGAAACTGTGTGGATCAAACACACTTATTAAATGCTCTTATGAGGGCAAGTAATATTCCTGCACGTTATTGTCATGCTACCTGTTCATTTAGAAGTGGTCTGGTAACAGGTCACGTATGGTCGGAAGTATATGTGAATGGTAGATGGTATAAATGTGATACTACTTCACGTAGTAACAGTTTTAACAATATTGTTAACTGGCGTTATTCAACTACTGTTAGAAGATACATTTCATTACCGTTCTAATATTTTAGGGTTCATGCAATTTTTTTTTTAACCTTCAAAATTTTATCTTTTTTTATATTTTTTATCATATAATATAATTCCAAGAATTTCTTTTATTATTCTTTATAATATTATCCCCAATAAAAAAACTATAATAATATATAATTAACATGATAAACATTTACTTATAAAAGGGGATAATAGAAAATGACTAATTTTGACAAAGAATTATGTGATCTATTAAGAGCAAGATTTCCATACATACAAGTCTCAACATATGAAGAAGAACGACTAATTAACGAAGTTAAACGAATAGTTTCAACACCAGAATTAATACATACAGTAAGAAATGTATACATTTGGAAGTCATCCGAAGGATTCAGAGACGAAAATGGATTTATCATAGAAGACACACAGGAAAAAACATCAGCATTAAATTATGTAAAAAACTATGAAGGACCAGCAATATTCATATTCCTAGACTTTCATGTATTCTGTGAACAAATTAATGGAATCCTTGACTATAATATCATAAGAAACTTGAAAGATTTAATGCCTAATCTTAAACAAAGTTTACAACCCAAAAATATAATATTTGTATCTCCAACATTTAATGTTCCCGATGACCTTAAAAAAGATATTACAGTAATGGACTTTGAACTTCCAACAGCTGAAGAAATAGAGGAAGTTCTAGACGAAATTATTGAAGCCAATGCTGGCGGAAATTTAATCATTAACTTAAACGAAAAAGACAAGGAATCTCTTGTTAAGGCCGCAATAGGATTAACATTACAAGAAGCAGAAAATGCATTTGCAAGGGCAATGGTAGATAATGGTTCACTCAGTGGGGAGGATGTGGATCTTATTCTGAAAGAAAAAAGTCAGGTAATTAAGAAGAATGATTTGCTTGAATATATTGATTCAAAAGTAAATATTGAAGATGTTGGTGGATTGGAAAATCTTAAAAATTGGCTGAAAAAACGTGACAAGTCATGGTTATCTTCTGCAAAAAAATATGGTTTACCATCACCACGTGGTGTTTTATTAACGGGAGTACCTGGATGTGGTAAGAGTTTAATAGCTAAGAGCATATCATCTATGTGGCATTTGCCATTACTACGTTTTGATGTTTCAAAAGTATTTAATAAGTTTGTTGGTAATAGTGAAGCTAACATGAGGGAAGCTATAAAAACAGCAGAAGCTATTAGTCCATGTATCTTATGGATTGATGAGATTGAAAAGGGTTTCAGTGGTTTAGGTAATAGTGGTGATAGTGGTACTAGTAGCCGTATTTTCGGTACCTTCTTAAGCTGGATGCAGGAGAAAACTAAGCCCGTATTTGTTGTTGCTACTGCTAATAATATACATGGATTGCCATCTGAGATGATGAGAAAGGGACGATTTGATGAAATTTTCTTCATTGATTTACCTACTTTTAATGAGAGAAAACAAATATTTAAGGTTCACCTGGAGACTCGTATTAAGGATCCCTCTGTTATTGGTGATTTTATAATTGATGATGCTACATTGAATCATTTGGCTGGTTTAACTGAAGGTTTTGGTGGTGCAGAAATTGAGCAGATAGTTATTATGGGATTATTTGATGCATTTGCTGAGGATAGAAGTATTACTATGGTGGACTTTGAGGATGCTGTTAAAAATACTGTTCCTTTAAGTATTACTCAGGCAGAACAGATTAGAGCTATCAGGGAATGGGCTGATGTTCGTGCTGTTGCAGCTACATCTCAGGTTGATAGAAAAGAGTATAATGATAGTCATGTTGAATTTGATAATCCTGGTGATGAGGGTGGTGATGATTCATCGGATATTAATGAGTCTAGGGGTGGAAGAACTTTAGACTTTTAATAATATATTTTTTTTAAACATAATGGAATAAATTAAGAAAAAATATAAATACTATATATTCCTAAATATTATAAATAAAGTAAGTATATGATAAAAATTATTGATTTTATAAAAAAAATAGTGTTAATAAACATTATTACAAGTTTTTATGGAATTAAATAAATCATATAATTATATAAAATAATCCAAGGTTGATACTATGATTTTAAACTTAGAATATGTAGATGTATTAGATATAGATGGAATGAAAAAAATTCGAAACGATATAGGATTAATATACCTGGATGATGATGGAGTATACAAAACCGCAAGAATGGATTTTAAAGAAAACTTTGGAACTTTAGAGCATTATATGAAAACATCATATGAATTAGTACCTATCAAAGAATTTAACGAAAAAGAATTAAAAATTATGGAAGAAGATAATTTTGAAGGAAAATTCATTTATAAAATAGTACTAGAAAATGGTGAAGTATTAACCCATGAATACACATTTATGGGAATAGACGAAGATAATTTTGATGTAGTACCTACTAAAATTCCCGTTAAAAATAAGTATACAGTAGATCCAACAAAAATAACTATCACTAAATGGTATTATCTAAAAAATAAGAATAACATAGAATATGTTACATTAAAAGAATTAACAGAAAATATGGAAAAAGAATAGAATTAAAAATTAAATGATTTTGAATAAGCTTTATTCATTGAAGTCTTATTCACACCATCCACTTCTCTAACAGTCCTGGTATAAATTACTATATCAACACGTGAAACATTAGTATCCTCTGATAAATTTATATTATTATTGATTGGAAAACTTCCCATGTTCACATGGTCCAGCGTATTACTGCCATTAGCTATTGTTTGATTCTTATCTGAATAAAGAATGTATTGACATTCAACATGGTTAAAATGTCTGCCAACCAGTAAATTGTATGTTAGGTTATATGTGCCTGGTTTATTAGTATCTTCCTGTAAACTGCAATCGGTCAGTGCAAATCCTGAATGATCAGACAATGCAAATAATAGTAATGCTGCAATT
This sequence comes from Methanosphaera sp., assembly GCA_017431845.1. Classification (GTDB taxonomy): domain Archaea; phylum Methanobacteriota; class Methanobacteria; order Methanobacteriales; family Methanobacteriaceae; genus Methanosphaera. The sequence goes on from JAFRKG010000112.1 coordinate 6,802, forward strand.
GCTGTTATTATTATTGCTATTGTGGGTATGGTGCTTTGTTTCATAATATCACATACATACTAATATATAATATTATGTTTAATCTTTAATATACTTGTTTTCAACAATGCAAACTTCTTAAGATTTTTTATTCACTTACTTTTTTTTCTGCTTTCACGTAATAATTGAACATTTCTTCATCATTTAATTCTTTTATTTCTTCTAAATTCTTATCCTCTTTTAGCATCCTCACACATTCAAATAATACTTCAACATTTTCTACTTCACATAATGATTTAATGTAGTCAGATAATGATTTTTCATGTTCATAGTTTATTTCACATACCATAATATCAACTCATATTATACACTATGTAAACATTATATTATTAAAGTTTTTAATCATTTAACTACAAAAATAATACTATAATAATAGTTAAGGGAATAATTTTTATGGCAGGCATAATATTAGATGATAAAGAACATGCATTAGAAAGAATAGAATACATTAAAAGTTTAAACTATACTGATAAGGAGTATAAGAAAAATCTGCGTAAACACATGTTCAAGTATAAAACAAGGGCAAACGGTATTCTAATTAAAAGAATGACTGCTGAACAGGAACTGTTCATGTTTGAAACATATGGCTATAAAAACTTGGAAAAATATGCATTAGACATACTTGAACAGAATATCCAGTATTGTAATGTTCTAGAGCAGGACACACATTCAAAACAAATAGAAAAAACAATAGAATACATGGAAGAAAGCAATAATAAGGAATACTTATTATCATTAAAAGATTTTGCTACAAAAACTGCATACAATTGGTACATACCAGTAGATAGGTTAATCAATTGGATTGACTGTTATATGATACAAAGAGATGTATTCTTTGAGTATGCATCTAATGAACAAACACTACTATTTGCACCTAACTATTTCACAGATAGTGTGCTTTTAATGATGGTTGAAACCGATAATATTGAAGAAGACTATGAAGCAGACATAGATACAATAGTTAATGTATATGATATGCTTGTAAAAGGAATAAGCAAAATACTAGAAGAATTACCAGAAGAACAAATGATAGAAAACTTATTCACAATAAGTGACGAAAAAAAGGAAGAAAACAGTAAAATCATCAGCCAACTAGCAAAAGACTATTACAATTACATAGAAGAATCATCAGACGAATAAGAAACAGAAACAGGAAACTAAAGAAAAGAAAATATGATAATATGAGGATATATATCAACACAGACAAAAACAAGGAACTAGCAATTAAAACAAAAAAAGAACTAATAAAAGCATGCAATGAATTAAAAATAACAGTCACAGATAACCCCCAATATGCAGACTTAATATGCTCCATAGGTGGTGACGGAACTTTCCTATCCTCATCACAACTCTCCAAGGGATGTCCAATAATAGGAATAAACTGTGGAACACTAGGATACCTGACAGATGTAAACCCACAAGAAATCAGAAAAGCATTATCAGATATAAAAGAAGGAAACTATTATATTGAAGAAAGAATGATGCTCGAAGGAGAAATAACAAAAGCAAATGGAGAAAAAATAAGCATACCCTCAGCACTAAACGAAATTTCCATCTCAAAGAATACATTAGGAGTAATTAAATTTGACACAATAATAAACGGAAAACAAATAAACTCCTACACCGCAGATGGAATAATAATATGCACACCAACTGGATCAACAGCATACAACTTATCATGTGGAGGACCAATAGTAGAACCAACAGCACAAATAATCACCCTCACACCTATAGCTCCACACACAATAATCAACAGGAGCATAATCTTATCAGATAATTCAACCATTAAAATCAGGATAAATGAAATAAGAAACAAAAAATCAGCATACGTATTATATGATGGAAAACCAATAGAAATCCGAACAGGAGACACTGTCTGTATAAGAAAATCAAAACAAGTAACTAAGATAATAAAATTAAACTGGCAAAGTTTCATAGAAACAATAAGAAACACAATAAAATAAGAAAATTGTAAAAAATGTGTGGGGGGGTTAGAATGATTGGGTACCACTTGATGGTTCAAGACTAACAGACCTAGAATCAAGCTCATTTCCCTGAGAATCATATATTGTAACTATACAATTACTTGGATACAATTCATAACTATCTGCAGCAGGTAATGTAATATATCCTGATGAATCAACAGTTTTAGAAACTAATCGTCCACTGTTTAAGTTACTGCCATCACGACTGTACAATGTACTCATTTTAACGTTTTCACCTGCAAATTCAGAACCTACATATACTGTACAAACACTTTTATCCTTCGTTCCACTACCAGTACTTATAGTTCCGGATAATATTTTCATATTACTTACATCACTAGTTGCTTTTTCAACTGGAGCTGTATTTTCGGTATTATTGTTTTCATTAACTGGTATGGTGTTTGTATCGTTATTATCTGTGTTGTTGATAATAGTATTGTTATTAATTGTATTATTTGTATTGTTTGTATTATTATGGGTCGAGTTATTTTGCATTTCATTAATTATATTAGTATAATTATTGGATGAATTATCCGTAATATTCACATCTATTATTCCAATAAAACTGGTTGCATTAATTGGAATAATTAACTGTGGAGTGCCATGCTGTGAATCCACCGCATTAAATGCATCATTAGCTGCACTGGAAACTTCCTGTGAAGCAATTATATTAGCTCCTAATGGTACTAGAAATAATAGGATAATTACGCCAATTATTGTTCCAAGTAACAGTTTTAAACCATAATTACTATCTCCACCAATACTATCCATTTAAATTACCCCTATTAATATTGTTGAAATTATTATTATAATTCATATTATTATTTAAGTTCTGATTAAATCTTATAAGAACATCATAAGGCTTACTTACATAATAATAAACAATAATTAATGCCAT
>JAFRKG010000113.1 GCA_017431845.1 Methanosphaera sp.
AAGCAACTCCACTCTAAACAATAACAGAGCCAAAGGAACCAATCATTCTGAAGGGGGAGCACTATACAACGAAGGGAACCTATTCATAGGAAACAGCCCATTAAACAATAACAGAGCCGAAGGAAGCAACTATTCTGAAGGGGGAGCAATATACAACTATGAAAACTTAACAATAAGCAACTCCACTCTAAACAATAACAGAGCCAAAGGAACCGATTATTATCCAGGAGGAGGAGCAATATACAACGATGGAACATTAACCATGACAGACAGTACCCTAGAAAACAACACCGCTACCCATGGAGGAGCAATAGTTAACAAAGCCAAAATAACCATTTCACAAAGTAAATTAAACAATAACAATGCAGATCTTGGGGGCGTACTGTACAACGAGGGATATTACGAAACAAATACTATAACAAATTCCCAATTATACCATAACCATGCAGGTGTTGGAGGCGCTATATACAACTTTCATGGTATAATACTTTTAAAAAATAGTAAATTAAAGTACAATGAAGCATTTGACGGTGGAGCAATAAGTAACGAGGGTGAACTAAACATTACAAACACAATAATAAACAACAACAAAGCAACAGGACCAATCAGTTCAGGGGGAGCAATATACAACGAAGGGGACCTATTCATAGGAAACAGCACATTAAACAACAACAAAGCAACAGGAACAGCTTATAGAGGAAGTATAGGAGGAGGTGCAATAAACAACGAAGCAGAAATAACCATAACACAATCCACACTTAATAATAACAAAGCCCACGATTTTGGTGGAGCAATACGTAACACTGGAGCATATGGAAAAATAACCATCACTCATAGTAATTTAAACTATAATACCGCACCCATTGGAGGAGCAATATATAACACTGCAGAACTAGGAATAATAACTATAAGTAACACTACAATAAACAACAACAAAGCAACAAACAATGGAGGCGCAATATATAATTTTGGAAGATTAACCATAACAAAATCCACAATAAACAACAACAAAGCAACAGAAACAGGGGGAGCAATAAGTAACTGGAATGAAAAAATATCCATAACAAACACTACCATAAACAATAACACCGCACACGATGGAGGAGCAATAGACAACCTGGATGGAAAACTAAACATTACACAATCCACACTAAACAACAACAAAGCAACAAACAATGGAGGAGCAATAAACATAATCAACGACTTAGAATATAGAAATACAAAAAATCTTATGACAATACACATAGACAACAATACATTTAATAAAAACCAAGCCAGAAAAGGATCCGCAATATTCCTCAATGAAACAACAAGAATATGGAAAGAAGGAAAATACACAAACAATACCAACAATACAATAACCTACATAACAAACAACAATTTTGAACAAAACAAAGCAAAAACAATAGGACCAGCAATAATAAACAAAGGAAAAAACACCCACATGACAAATAATACAAACATGAAAAAATCAAACGACTCCTCCACAATACACATACTACAAGGCACAAACACACAAATAAGATCAAACACGTTCCAAATACCAAAAATATCAACAAAAATATCCATCAACACAATCAAACAGAAAACCTACAAAGAAAACATGACAATCACAGGAAAACTAACCGATAAAACAGGAACAATACTCAAAAACACTAAGATAAAAATAAAAATAAACACTAAAACCTACACAGTAAAAACCAATAATAAGGGAACATATGCTCTAAAGGTAGTTGCTAACAAGGTAGGAACAAATACAGTGACAGTAACCTATCCTGGAAACAAGTACTACAAGACAATAACCAAGAAGACAACATTCAAAACCGTTGCAAGAGCAACCAAAATAACAGTCAACAAGATAAGTACAACCACCAAGGGCAAAACTGTTAAGATAACGGGTAAATTAACTGATAACCTTAAATCACCAGTCATGAATAGTCTAGTAAAAATAAAGATTAACAAGAAAACAGTTAAGATAAAGACCAACAAACAGGGTGTTTACACACATAACTACAAAACTACAACCCATGGTACAAACAAAGTAACAATATCATTCCCTGGAAGTAGCAACTATAAAAAAACTAGTACTAATACTAGTTTCATAGTAAAATAATTTAATCCCCACACTTTTTTTCTTTTTATGATATTATTTGTATAAATATCATTTTTTTTATAGAATATTATTCAATATATATCTTAATTTTATACTTATTTTGGTATAGAAAATATATTTGGGTCTAGTTGTAAGAGTTCTGGATAGGATTAAAAAAAAATGATGTATGAATATGATTATTTATATTAGTGGTTTGGGACTTTTACTGAAGTCCTGTGGATAATTTCTCTTAGTTAGTTCTTTGCCTATGTGTTTTAGTCGAAGATCAAGCATCTTTCTTCCAGCACTTGTTGGTGCATATAATGGTACTTTTTTTCCGGAGTAGTATGGTTTACGTTCCTCTGCTACTATTCTAATATTTCTTGATGCACAGCCACTTATGACATCTGCGTAGTCGAATAGCATTTCGGCTTCTTCTCTTGTTACGTTGGTTGTGTGTGCTACTAGGATGTAAATCTTCACGTCTTCATCTACAGGGTATTCTCTGATTTCTTTTATTATCGTGGAGGGTATGATTGTTATTGCTATGTTTTTATATCCCCTGTTTATTGCCATTTTTAATCCTTTTATTGGGTTTAGTTCTGCGGTTTCGGGGTTTAATATGTTGTGTTTTCCTACTTTTTCTATGACTTCTGGTATTGGTGTGGTGCTTATTAGTGCTGATACTCTTCCTCCTACTCCTTGTACATTGTCGGGGTCTGTTATTAGTAGTGTTCCTACTCCATCGCATGCTCCTACGACGCAGTCTATTTTTTCTTCTTTCATGTTTGTTCGTAGTGTTTCACTTATTCCGAAGCTCATAACATCTTCTACTTTTATTGAACGTTTTGGTGTGCACATTCCGAATTCCTGGATTCTTTTATTTATGTTGTTTTTGATGAATTCTTTTGTCAGGTTTCCGTTGTCTTGATATTTTTCGAATATTGAACAGTAATCTACTACTGGTTCTCCTATACTTGTTATTTTTCCATCTTCTATTGTTACTTCGGCTTTGCCTAGGGCTTCTATTACGTGTTTATCTTTTGTCATGTTCTGTTCTCCTATTTATTATTTAATTACAATAACAGTGTTATATGAGAATATTTATAATATTATATAAAAGAGTTTTGTGAGTTAAAACTCACAAAATAGGGAGTGAATGATTTTTTATGAAAACAATCAGAGATTATGATGATAACTGTCCCATTGATGATACATTAAAGTTAATCTCTAAAAAGTGGGTGATTTTCATTATACGGGATATGTTCCTTGGTAAAACTCAGTTTAGTGAATTTCTTGAAGAAAAAACGTTAAGTACGAGGGTGTTGACTGATACGTTGAAGTTTATGGAAAATAATGATCTTATCAAGAAAGAGGACAAAGAATATTTTTTGACTCGGAAGGGGTATAACTTAAACAGGATACTGTATAATATGTTGGAATATGGATTAGATGAGGTGAATAGTGGTAACTTAAATGATAAACAAAAGGAAGAACTTAAAAAGGATTATCAGGAAATCATGAAGATAGACTATGAATGATATTAATTACCTCCCAAAAAAAATGTTAAATAATAAAAGATTAAGCAATAAAACCTTTTAATTGTTATTCATCATCCAGTCCTATGATACTTTCCTCATAATCTTCCCTTAATTTTTCTTGTTTAGCATCATATTTCTGGTCTACGCGTTTATGGTCTCTTTTTCTTCTTTCTTCGAGTACTTTTTTTCTTCGTTTGTATTCTTTTTTGTATATTTTTTTCAGGTCTCTTTTTCTTAGGCAGTGGCCACAGGGTTTCTTGTTTTCTATTTGGTTGACATCTTTTACTAGTTCTATGTGTTTGTTGGATCCTTTCATTTGTTTTACGCTTTCACAGTCTCGTGTGTGTATGACTCCTGATCTTTTGTTGAGTACTATTTGTTTTAGTTCCATTGTTGTGCACATCCACTTTTTTATTATATATATTATTTATGTTCTAGCCTGTTTATATTTTTTATTATAAAATTATAAAACAGACTAAAAAAAAATATTCTATTAAAAAAAAAATAATGCAAATAAAGAATAACCCAAAAAAAATACCCTTAAAATCAGTACAATACCCGTTAAAACATGAAAAAAATTTATATAATATGTAATGGAAAAATAGTTACATACGATATGTAATGGAAAAATAGTTACATACGATATGTAATGGAAAAACAGTTACATACGATATGTAATGGAAAAACAGTTACATACGATATGTAATAGAAAAAGTATTATTTGAGTTAATACATTTCTTTGTATTATAGTTAAGGAGTGTTTAAAGTATGTCTCAATTGCCATGGCCCACAAGCAAATATTTAACTGATGATGAATTTTATAATAGAACACAAGAAATAAACAATCTAATAAATATTTTAAAATCAACAGGAGAAAATAATGCACCTAAAATATTACTTACTGGAATAAGAGGTGTTGGAAAAACAGTATTATTACATAAAATTAAAAAAATGATGGATGAAGATTACTTAGTTATTTATATGGATTTAAGTATGTCCCAGTCATTTCAAAAGAACAAAATGTCTATAAAAGGAATACTGGATTATTATTATAAACAAATTATCAAAGAATGCAAAGAAAAAAATATTAAAACAATAGATAAAAATATCAAAAAATACTTCAATACCCATAATTTTGAAATTAAAGATTACACAACAATTAATGGAATACCAATACCCCTAATTGATACTAAAGTTGATATAGAAAAGTATAAAGAATTCATATTTAACTTACCTCAAAATATTTATAATAACTATAAAACAGAAATTAAAGGAGTAATACTATTTATTGATGAATTTCAAATTATCAAAGAATTAGGAAATTACCTAGAATCATTTTTATGGAATTTTAGAGGTTATATCTCAAATCAAAGAAATGTAGGCTATATAATAAGTGGTTCAATGAGCTTACAAGATAAACTTATTAGTGAAATTTCAAGTAATGAAGGCGCATTTGGTAATAGAATGATATCAATGCATATAAACCCATTTTCGGAAGAAACTGTTAAAAACTATTTAAAAGAAAAAGTGCCCGAAATAATTTTTAATCAAGAATCATTTAAACGATTTTATAAATGCACATCAGGTAATCCTTCATACATCAATACATTTGCCAGATTACTGCCTACAAATCAAAAATTAACCGAGGAGGATATAATTTCTTGTTTTGATAATAATTTAGAGTATATAGCAACAAATTTTATAAACCAATGGAATAGGTTAACCAAAAAAGATAAAGAATTGTTAATTGCTCTGATTAAATCACCACTTAAACGTGTAGAACTTGCCAAAAAACTTAATGTAAAATCAGGCTCACTAAGTGAACGATTAACCAAATTACAAAATCTTGACTTAATAGTTTTTCAAGAAGGTAAATATGAATTTTCAGCAAAATTATTGCGCAGATGGCTGATAATAAAATATAAACAAATGGGTGTTTACCCATATAGAGTATGAATTATTATAATATAATAACTTATCATTCTTATGAACTATCTGATTATATAATTGAAATTATTGTTAATGAAATTAAATATGTTGATGAA
>JAFRKG010000114.1 GCA_017431845.1 Methanosphaera sp.
AAGATAAAAATACTAGTGATTTACCAAAACACGATATGAATCAACAAATAGACAATAAAAACAATATAGCCTTCGATTTCAATAAAAACCAGAAACCACAACAACCACAACAACCACAACAAAATTTAAACAAGAATATACCACAAGCATTAACCCATACAAATCAAATATTTAACAACAATCAAAAATCAAACATACCAAGAGAAAAAATAAATCCAAAACAAAACATCAATAATCACATACTCCCTAAAAACAACCGTAAACCAGTTGAAATGAAAAATTCTATGGTTCCTGGAGGTAACGGTAAACCTATGGGTAATTTCATGAATCCTATGAACAATAGTAGGCCTGTTGGGATGAATAATTCTATGGTTCCTGGAGGTAACGGTAAACCTATGGGTAATTTCATGAATTCAGTGAACAATAGTAGGCCTGTTGGGATGAATAATTCTATGGTTCCTGGAGATAACGGTAAACCTATGGATACAAGTAACACACCATCAAATAACAATATGGATCATTCACAAACAAGTGATGTTACTTATTCAACCAATGTAGATGGACAATTACTAGTCAGTGGTACAACAACAACTAAAAATAACAACAAATACACAGTAACTAACTCAGAAAGTAACACAGTATTAGTACAAAACGGAGGAACTTTAAAATTATCCAATTCCAAAATAACAAAAACTGGTGATACAACAAATTCAGGAAATTCAGAATTCCTCGGAACAAATGCAGCAGTATTAACCACATATGGAAGTACAGCATATATTATGAACTCCACAATAGTAACCGATGCAAGCGGAGCAAACGCAATATTTGCAACAAATACAGATAGTAGCCATAGTGGAGCAACTATATATGTAAATGATACAACAATAGACACTTATCAAGATAAATCCCGTGGATTAGATGCAACTTACGGCGGAACAATAATTGCAAATAATGTTACAATTAACACACGTGGTGGTAGTTGTGCCGCATTAGCAACTGATCGAGGAGAAGGTACAGTAAAAGTATCAAATTCAATATTAAACACTGGAGTAGATAATGGTACAGGACAAGGTTCACCATGTATATATTCAACAGGTGCAATCACTGTTATAAATTCTACTGGAACAGCTAACGGTGCTCAAATTGCTTGTATTGAAGGTAAAAATAGTATAAATTTAATAAATTCAACACTTTACTGTAGTGGGGAAGGTAACAGACAAGAAAATGGTAATTATGTAGATTTGGCTGGAGTATTCATATATCAAAGTATGAGTGGAGATGCTGATGTAGGAACAGCACAATTTACTTCAACAAATAGTAATTTAAGTATATTATCAACTTCTGATTATTATAAAACAGCTCCAATGTTCTATGTAACCAATACAAAAGGAATTGTTAGTATTACCAACACCACATTAAACTTTGGAAGTGGAGTTTTAATAAAAGTATCAAATCAAAATCAATGGGGAACAACCGGTTCTAATGGTGGAGATCTTACTTTTAATGCAATTAACGAATCATTAAATGGTAAAGTAATTGTTGGAGATTATAGTTCATTAAGTTTAAACTTAAAAAACAGTACATATAAAGGAGCTATTACAACAAGTAATAGTGCAACAAGTTCAATAACTATAGAAAAAGGTTCAACATGGACATTAACTGGAGATAGTTATTTGACAAGCTTAACAAATCATGGAACTATAATCTGTGGAGATTACAAATTATATGTAAATGGTGTAGAATACACTATTTAATTAAAAACCACTTTTTATCCTTTTTTTTATTTTATAAATTATATTACAATATTTTTTTATTATAAAATTTTATTTTTCCATATGATATATTGGATGCCCAATATCTTTTTCACATCTTATATATTTAATTCAATCTTTTTTTCTCCTATCATAAAGTTATCCTAAATTTATGGTGTATACAATTTTTTTCTTATTGGAGGGGTGTTTGACTTTTCAAAAGGATATGGTATGATTTTTTCATTATTGGCCTTATGTTGGATGGTTACTTGTTTGTTAAGAATTATAAGATTATTTTCATGTATCTTGTAATTATTATGACATTTTTAACTAAAAATATTTCTATTATTTTAAACAAACTTCTTTATAAGGAGATTGGTTTATGAATAAAACAAGAATTGAATGGATTGATTTAGTACGTGCAATAGCTATATTAACAGTATTGTATATTCATTCTGTGGATGGTATATATATTATATCCTCTGATGCAATCATGAATTACACATTATTTTCAAGAATCTTTCAATTTGCTTCATTATTCATTGGACGTATTGGTGTTCCCTTCTTCTTGATGATAACGGGTTATTTGTTATTGGATAGGGTTTATGATGATGAGAAGGTTAGGAAGTTTTGGAATAATAATTGTAAGACATTGATTGTTGTCACAGTATTATGGTCAGCTATTTATGCATTATCTTTGTTAGTTATATCTCATGAGTATATTCAGGTCAATCCCGTGGAAGCGGGTAATCTTTTCTTTAGTCATATGTGGTATATGCCTATGATTATTGGGATGTATCTGTCTATGCCTTTTGTTGCAGCTGCCCTAAAGCAGTTTGCAGATAGGACAATTTTTCAGGCAACAGTTGTATTTGCTCTATTAGCATTTTGTTTGCCTTTCATAACAGTTCTACTTGATATGCAGGGTATTCAGAATGTTTCAATACAATACTGTCTGGGATTTAGTGGTGGTATTTATGGTATTTACATTATTTTAGGTTATCTTGTGAAAAAGGGAATGTTCAAGAAAATATCAAGTAATATCTGGGGAATAGTGACTATTGTGTCCTTCCTGATTTGTGTATTATTCCAGTATTATACATTCATCAGAGGATATAATTTCTTCCTATGGTATGAATTCCCATTTATACTAACAGGATCCTTTGCACTGTTTGAACTGGTTTCAAGGATGAATAGTGTAAGATTTTATAGTCAGGTTAAAGTATTGTCTAAGTATTCATTTGCTGTATTCCTGATACATAACCTGTTTAGACTTCCATTGCTTCCATTTATTGTAATGTTACCTTTCACTGAGCCGGTTAAAGCATTACTGTTATGGGTATTATTGATAGTGTGCAGTTATGCTACAGCAATTATAATCTACAGAATTCCTAAGTTTGGTAAATTTATGTTGTACATGCGTTAATCATCTTATTTCTTTTCTTATTTTTTTTATCATGTTTATTGCTTCGGGTATTGGAAACAAGGGGTAAATATGGAATAAATCTTTTCCTATTATTAATTCTACATCCACGTCATTATCTACTAGTTTTTCATAGTATCTTTTCACATCTTGATAGAATATTTCATTTGTCCCTACTGTAATTAGTGTTCTTGGTAGTTTTTGGTTGTCACCATATAGGGGGCTTGCCATATAATTAAAGATATCCTTAGCTGCCCATTTTTTTCCAATCTCTTTCAGTCCCACAGTTCCCAGTATAGGGTCCTCTTTATCATCATATTCATATCTCATTGACAAATCAACCCATGGTGAAAATGCTATGATATTATCTGCTTGTCTTAGTGAAGTAGAGTTAATATACTGACTAAAACCTAGTATGAATCCTCCACCAGCTGAATCTCCCATCAATGTAATGTGATCGTATTGTTGGCATAATCTTGAATATAACTTATACATAAAATCATATGCATCTATGTAATCATGTTCCGGAGCCAATGGGTATGCAGGTAAAATAATGGGAATTCTAAGAATTCTGCTAAGAAGATAACAGTAGATGGTATGCTGATAATTTAACTGGTTAACATAAGCACCACCATGGAGGTATATTATTACATGAGAATTATCATAGTCATGGCCCATAGTAACTAGTTTCATATCTTCAAATTCTTCAGTATGAAATATTGTCCTAACGGGTTCATCCTGTTTATCTGCTAAAAATAGTTTAATTTCTTCTTGCGAATCCATATATTTTGGTTTACTTTTCTTAAGAATAAACTCGGCAATTCTTGATAAAATTGATCTTTGGGTCATTAAACATCACAAAAAAAGTAGTTTAGTTGGAAGAGTATTATAATGTTTTTTGTCCTCTTCCTATTGCGGTTATTCCTGTTTTTGCTGTTTCTTTAATTCCGTATGGTCGTAGTAGGTTCATTAGTGCGTTTATTTTGTCTGGATTTCCTGTTATTTCCACTGTTATTGTTTTTGGTGTTACGTCTATTATGTGTCCTCTGAATATGTTTACGTATTGTATTATTTCGGCTTTGTCTTGTTCTTTTGGTGCGTGTATTTTTAGTAGTGCTAGTTGTCTTCTTAGTGTGTTTTCTGGTTTCATTTCTCGTACTTTGATGACTTCTATGAGTTTGTTTAGTTGTTTTATGATTTGTTCTAGTGTGTTGTTGTCACCGTATGTTGTGATGGTTATTCTTGAAATTTTGGTGTTTGCTGTTTTTCCTACTGTGATGTTGTCTATGTTGAAGTCTCGTCTTGTGAATAGTCCTGCTACCCTCTGCAGTACACCCGTCTTATTTTCTACGAGTATGCTTATAGTATGCTTATCATGTTTTCCCATTTTAATCATTCCTCTACTTTATATTCTCCAACAATTTTAGTAATTTTCTCTCCAGGAGGTACCATAGGTAATAACTCATTAGGATCTATAGGTATATCAATCACGGTTGCTTCTCTTGATTTAAGCGCTTCCTGTATGGTTTCTTTTAGTTCTCCAGGATTTTCCACTCTTTCTCCACGTACACCATAAGATTCTGCTAGTTTAACAAAGTCAGGTGTAGGTGCAAGCTTTGTCTGTGAAATTCTTTCATCATAGTATAATACCTGCCATTGTGCTACCATTCCAAGGTATCTGTTGTTTAATACACATGTAACTATTGGAAGATCATACTCATGTATTGTTGCAAGTTCCTGTGATACCATCTGGAATCCACCATCTCCACATATAGCAAGAACATTTTCATCAGGTTTGGCAATTTGTGCACCTATTGCAGCAGGCAAACTGTAACCCATGGTCCCCAGTCCACCACTGGATAAGAATGTTCTTGGGTTCCTGGTCTTATAGTAGTGTGCCATCCACATCTGGTTTTGTCCTACATCAGTAGATACTATTGTTGTTGGCGTAATTGCTTCCATTATCTCCTTAATTACTTCTTGAGGTTTAAGTGGAACAGTATTAAAGTTCATCTTTGGAACATATGCTTTTCTTTTTTCTACAACTTCACTTGTCCAGTTAGCAGCTTCATCGCCATATTCTTCTATGAGTGATCGTAGGGTAACTTTTGCATCACCCACTATAGGTATGTCTATCGGCACGTTTTTACCAATTTCTGCCGGGTCAATGTCTATATGAATCTTTGTTGCATTTGGTGCAAATTCTGATACTTTACCTGTTGTACGGTCAGAAAATCTGCAACCAATTGCTATAAGGCAGTCACAATCTGTCACTGCATTGTTTGTTGATTCTAGCCCATGCATACCAAGAAGTCCAAGGGATAATTCATGGTCTTCAGGTATTGATCCTTTACCCATTAGGCTAGTTGCAACAGCTATGTTTGATAGTTTTGCAAATTCGAACAGTTCACCTGCTGCATCAGATAATATTACTCCACCACCCGCTAGGATAATAGGTTTTTCACTATTCTTTATGGTTTCTATTGCCTTTTTTATCTGTTTTATGTTTGCTTTGGTTGTAGGTTTGTATCCTTCAAGTTTCATAACTTTTTTCATGTCATCTTCGTTAACGTCTGCTTCAAGAACATCTTTTGGAAGGTCAACTACAACCACTCCTTTTCTACCGGTTCCTGCAATATGGTATGCTGCGTCAATTATTTCTGGTAAGTCTTTGGATTTTCTTGGCTGAAAATTAGCTTTTGTTATTGGCATTGTGATACTTATAGTGTCAACTTCCTGGAATGCATCAGTTCCAATGATTGGTGTTCCAACTTGTCCAGTAAGTGCAACTACTGGGCTTGAATCCATTTGTGCAGTTGCAATACCTGTTACAAGGTTTGTTGCACCAGGACCACTGGTTGCTATGCATACTCCTGTTTTTCCTGATGTTCTTGCGTATCCATCGGCGGCGTGTGCTGCTGCCTGTTCATGTCTTACAAGTATGTGTTTTATGTCACAATCATATAATGAATCATATAATGGTAGAAGTACTCCTCCAGGGTAACCAAATACTATGTCAGTACCATTTTCTTTAAGTTTCTTTAGTAATGCGTCACTTCCATTCATTTTTTCCCCTCATATTTGTTTAAATTATAATTAGATAAAAATGATATATTTTTTATAATTTTTTATACATATATAATTATATCATTTAATGCTAATACTTTTTATTAGTTTTTTAGGTTTTTTTGTAAAAAATTTATTCTATTTAATAAATTTATTAGTCCTGATTATTTAAGCAGATAGCCTAAAACTTATTTAGGAGTAATGATATGGATAATTTAGAAGAAGAATATTTGAAATTAGAGGATATTTTGAATAATCATATGACACTAGATATTATTGACACGACAAAATATGATTTTCTTACTCCAACAATATTAATTCCATTATTTTATTATGCAAAAAAATATAATAGAAAAATTATTGCTTCTAATAAAACAAAAAAAATATGTCAATCAAGTTATAAAGCAAGAAGATACTAAGTTAACGTCATTTTTAAAGAGTGAGGATAGGTATTATATGAAAATGCCTACAACTTCAAAACTTCGTTTAGAGGAAGATTCATACTCTATTTTTGTTGAAAATTTAGATCATAGTTATGGAGGGTGGTGGTTTCAAACATATATAATTTCTGAACTAACAAATAATATATATGAACATGCATTTGGAAATCATCCCATAAATATAGGGATAAACTATGCTCAAATATATCCTGCTAATAATCTAATGGATATTTGTATTTTTGATGATGGTGTGAGCATACCTGGCAATTACACGGAGCATGGTATTAGTTATACAGATGATTGTCATGCTATTGAGTTAGCTTTATCACGTAATTCAACAGGAAAACTAAAGGATCAAATGATTTGTTAAATGAAAGAGGTAATGGGATAAGAACAGTAATCCATAAATTAATTAATGAAAATAAAGGTGAAGCTCTGATTGCCTCTAGAAATGGTTATTTACATATTCGGGATAAAAATAATTATAAATATGGTCATTTAAAAGTAATTAATGGTACTTTGGTTACAATTAGATTAAAACAAAATCATGTTTCTCAGTTTATGGATTTATCAGAGTTTGAATTTGATAATCCTTATAGTTATGGGGGTGACTGACATGACTATACTATTAAAAGAAGAATATGCTTGGACATTAGATAGTGTTTGGTTGGCAGAAGAAATATTTGAGAATATAAACGCTCAGGATGATGAAGTGGTTGTCCTTGATTTTGAAGGAATTCGGTTCATTTCATTATCATTTACTCAGGCATATGTTAACTTTAAAAGACATTCTCCAAAGAAAATAAGAGAAATTAATCTTAATAAGGAAAATAAAACTATGTTGCAGGTTGTGGCGGATAAGTTCAATATGAAAATAGGATTAGAAGAATAATTATATTTTTCATATACTATTCTTGAATTTAATTCCCTTTTATAATGTTTTTTGTCCTCTTGCTATTGCGGTTATTCCTGTTTTTGCTGTTTCTTTGATTCCGTATGGTCGTAGTAGGTTCATTAGTGCGTTTATTTTGTCTGGGTTTCCTGTTATTTCTACTGTTATTGTTTTTGGTGTTACGTCTATTATGTGTCCTCTGAATATGTTTACGTATTGTATTATTTCGGCTTTGTCTTGTTCTTTTGGTGCGTGTATTTTTAGTAGTGCTAGTTGTCTTCTTA
>JAFRKG010000115.1 GCA_017431845.1 Methanosphaera sp.
AATTCGTGCTACTGATTTAGGAGACACACTAGTATTAGATAAAAACTACATTTATAATAGTGCAACTGATTCTAGTTATAGTAATGGTTTTACTATTAGTAAATCTATTGTTATTGATTGTAATGGATACAGTATAACTGGTACCAATAAAATATTCACTATTGGTGCAAATAATGTAGTTTTAAAAAATATAAACTTTAAAAAAAGTAATAATGTAATCCAATGGAATGGTAAAAATGGACAAATACAAGATTCAACATTTACAAACTGTGAACAGTTAATCGTATCTGGTGCAAATTTAGTAATTAACCATACACGTTTCATTGGAAAAACAAGAAGTGGTGCTACTAATCTTATAAGTGCGAGAAGTGATTCATTACAGGTTTTAAATTCTAATTTCACAGATTTTACAGTTTGGTATTATTTTAAAACAGAGGCATATTCAACAAACACATTAATAAAAAACTGCATATTTAAAGGAACAATAAACTCTGGTTCTACCGACATTTATTTTTCTATGATTAGTCTTTATGGACAGGCAACTGTTGAAGATTCTACATTTAATATTACAAAAACTGGAACAGGAAATTATAATAATAGGTGGCATCAAGTTATTGGTGGTAGTGCTCCTGTTGTTATACGTAATTGTTATATTGATGCTCCAGATTTTAATAATGTAATTAGTTTTGAATCTACTTTAACTCGTGTTTATGACACAACATTTAAAAACATGAA
The DNA here is from genome assembly GCA_017431845.1 of Methanosphaera sp. GTDB lineage: Archaea > Methanobacteriota > Methanobacteria > Methanobacteriales > Methanobacteriaceae > Methanosphaera. Next base: position 736 of record JAFRKG010000115.1, read on the forward strand.
TTCAGTGCTAGAACTTTATTCTGGTACTTCTGGACAATTTATGGTAAGAAGTGGTAGTATATTTGATAATTGTACTTTTGAAAACATTAAAGGAGATTACGCACTGACACTTGCTTATCCGGGAATTACAGTTTCTAATTCTCGTTTTATTGATTGTAAAGGTGCAATATTAATGAAGCATAATACTCAAGGTGTTGGGTATGATCCTAATTATGCTATTGTTAAAAATTGTAATTTTACCAATTCTAAAGCATCATCTACTGTTATTAATGTAGCGAATGGTATTCAAGTTCAATTATCTAATTTAAAATTTACTAATACCATTTCTGGTAAAGATAGTATTATCAATAGTGGAGTTACAAGAAAAATATCTGGCATTACATATAATACTACTGAAGCAAATTGTCTTGTGGATAATGGTCAGGATTTTGAACTTTATACTGATTTATGGGTTTCTCCTAATCCTAATGCACAAGGATCTGGATCAGGAAGAGGTGATTTATGTAATTTAACATATGCACTTCAAATGATTGATTATGGTGGAGTAATACACTTAACTACTGGTGTTTATAATGATGTTAGTACTAGGGTGTCAACTTTGGCTAATTTCATTGGTGAAGATGATAATGTTATTATAAATAACGGTTCATTTCTTTTAGCTGCACCGGATACTTATGTTAAAAACATAGTATTTAATAATACTGCAAGTAATTTTATTTTACAGCAATATAATACAATGGTCAATTGTAATTTCACCAATATAACAAGTAATGCTAATTTTATTGGTCAGGATAGTGGTTCTTATCTTAAATTTAATACTATTAAGGATTGTTATTTTATTAATGTAAAGTTAAATCAACTATTCTCTGCTGCCAGTTATATGGTAGGTAATACTATGGATAAT
>JAFRKG010000116.1 GCA_017431845.1 Methanosphaera sp.
AAAAAAAAAAAAAAATATAAATAAAATGCATGGAGATGAAAAAATGAGTAATTTACCATTAACTCCACTTGGAAGAATTATTAAAAGTGGTGGAGCAGAAAGAGTTAGTGAGGATGCTAAAGTAGCATTATCTGAATTTTTAGAGGATATTTCACAAGATCTCACTAAATTAGCTTTAGAAAATGCTGAAGAACAAGGAAGAAAAACTTTAAAAGCACAAGACATAGAAGTTGCATATAAAAAATTATTTTAGGTAACTTCCATCTATATTTATTAAAAAAAGTTTTTCACATACTCAAAATCTTTTTGAGATAAAATTACATTTTTATAATAAATTTTCTTATTTTCTATTATTTTAAACATCACAACTTCATAATCAATGTTGAAGAAAGTATCTTTTACATTAATTAGTTTTAACAAGACAATAGGATATATTTCTTTGTTAGCCACTGTTATTGAATCTAATTCAAAAAATTTTTTATAATTCATTATTCTTTACCTAATATTGTTTTAATTACCATTATGAGTTTTTTACTTTTGATGATTATTATTCCGATTTTTAATACATTTACTAATTTTATATTAAAATTAATATCACAATCTGTTTTGATTATTGTTTCATTTATGTGTGGTGTTAGTAGTAAGTGAAAATTTAAGGGATATAATGGTGCGGATATGGTCCAGATTAAATTACAGATTTTTATTGTTAAGTTATTATCTCCTAGTCCTAGATCCATATTTATTTTTGAATAATTAAATTTGATCATACCAGTTATTAGTTGAATTATATGATATAATTCATATTTACTGTCTAATAATAATTGACTTATTTTTTTGATTTTGGTATAGTCTTTTGTATTTGTATTTGTATTTTGTTCTGTTTTTTCTTCTGGTAATTCGTCAGTTTCTGTGTTTGATTCTATTTTAATTGAGTGTAGTTGTTTAACTTTTGAGAAAAGTTTTATGCTTATTCCAATAGTGGGGTTTGAATTAATTTCAGATATTTCTATTTGTATGAATAGAAATATGATGGTTACTGATAAAATGTAATCTAAATCATGATTTTTAAAAAGTATATGTAGATGCCATGTCTTAAAAAATAATAAAAAAACAAGTATAACAATAATAATTAAAAGTATAATTAAAATTTCAGTAATCATTACTAATCAGTCCAATTTTTTTTAATCATGTTTTTAATATTATTGTATTGAATTTATGAGATTATTTTTTGTCTTGTTTAGGTTTAATTTTTGTTTTTATTTTATCGATATTAGTATCAGCTGGAGCTTCAGAAGCAGGTTTTATATTAGAATTTTCTAATAAACCAAATATTGTTTTACCTACACCAGACAATAAATCTTCTAATGGTGTATCTTGATTATCTAAACGAACTAATTCTACTCCTTCAGGGCCCGGAATATTATTATAAACAATTAGTAAAGCAATTGGATCTATAGATCCTCCTCCACCAACACCACCAAGATCAGTTTTACTCTCATCTGATTTATTTGCAACACCTATACCAAAACCTAATGCTGTTTTAGAAATAGGAAGTATTGTTTTGTCATGGGTGACTATTGGTTCACCAACAATACTATTAGTATTCATAAGTTTTTGTATTTCATCTAAAGTTTTTTCAATAGAATTATTAAAATCCATATTTATTCCTCAATAATAAACATATATAGAAATATATCTAGTAAGTATATAATATAAATTTTGAATTAAAAATAAAAATAGAACTATATATAAAAGTATATGCCGTGAGCCGGACTTGAACCAGCGACATCCAGATCTTCAGTCTGGCGTTCTCCCAACTGAACTATCACGGCGATTAAAAATAATTTATGGGCCGAACGAGATTCGAACTCGCGATCCCCTCCACGTCAAGGAGGTATCATACCTCTAGACCACCGGCCCAGAAATATCTCTCTAAAGACTAATAATATGTTTACACTTTATCATATATAAACTTAATGGTTTTGAAAAAAATTAATGACGAGTCAATCTATGAATAATATATTCACCAATTAACCCTCCAATACCTGTTAAAATAGTACATATAACAATTGAAACAATTAAAGTCAACAAATCCTTTGAAGCAAACAAGGTTATTAATCCAACAACAACACCTACAGTTGAAGCAGTAGTTAACGAATCCTTATAGCTCATTTTTGGAATAATCAGCACAGACATTATACCTGAAAGTATTAACGAAACACTAATTATCAACATTAAAGAACTGATATTTTGAGTAGCAAAAGCCATAATATCCGTAGGTAACTCAGAAGAACCTAATATAAACTGAAATCCCACTAATGAAAAGAAAAAGAAATCAATTAACCCAATAATTAATGAAAAAATCCTAAAAAGTATACTATTCTTTGGAGAAAAATTAGGATTAGCCTGAATAATAATAGTTTTATTTGAATCAGAAAAATCAATATCACTGACTAAACCCGTTGATTTTTGAAAATCCTGAAAACTATTAAGATCATACTGAAAATGTAAATTAGTAGAACCACAATGTAAACAAGCACCCGTTTCTCTAGGATTCATAGAATTACAAGACAAACATATCTTATTATATGAAACTTTTGGAATATGAATATCATTTAAGACCATATTTAATTCAGTATTATTCGGTACAAATTCCAATATATGTCCACATTTTTCACATTTATCAAAGTTCAAAGGTATATTTTCATCAACTTCAACAAAATTCTTACAATTTCGACATACTATATAACTCATAATTATCAATTCTTTATTAATTTTTCTAAAATAAATACTTTATTCTAATTAAATTTTAAATCTTTTCTGCTTGCAAATAAGTTCTTTTACCTTCAATTATCTTAACATTAACAAAAGAACCTATATCAACATTTTCAACAATAACATTCTTATATGAATTAGTATAACCAACAAATCCACCAGAAGAACCTTCTCCAGTAATTAAAACTATTTGTTCAGTACCTTCATACCTCTTGTTATTTTCTAACATAACATCTGTTTTAACTTGATTAATTTTATGAGAACGTTCCTTCATAATTTTATGATCTATTTCTTTCAATGAACTTGATTTTGCACCAGGCCTATGCATATACTTAGAAATATGAATAATATCCGGCTTTATATCATACAATAAATCCAAAGTTTGCTGAAAATCTTCATCAGTTTCAGTAGGATAACCTATAATAATATCAGTAGCTAAGGACAAATCTGGAATTTCTTCTCTGAACTTATTAATCATATGCTTATATTCATCCAAACTATGTAAACGATTCATTTCTTGTAAAACTTTAGGACTGCCTGTCTGAACAGGTATGTGAACAAAATTATATATTTTTTCATTGTTTTTAAATGCAGATATTACTTCATCCAATTGTCCTTTTAGACTTTTTGGATGCATCATTCCAACCCTAATACGAAAATCACCATCTATTGATGCTATGGCATTTAATAAATCAGCAAACGATTCTCCAGAATCCTGACCATAACATGCAGAATCTTGAGCAGTAACTTGTAACTCCTTACAACCACGTTTTATTGCTTCCCTTGCTTCATCTACAATAATGTCTATAGGGTAACTTATTAAAAATCCACGAGCTATTTTAGTACAACAAAAAGTACAAGCACCATTACATCCCTCACATATTTGAAGTATATGAGTCAGTGAATCAAAACTTTTATTTTTTGTTCCTGCCTTGATAATGGAAGTTTTACCATATTCATGAACTACTTCCCCATTAATAGCTTTGTCAACAACTTCATTGATTTTATCTAATTTATGAGGACCTATCCAACAAGCATCACCTGCAAACTTATTTAAACGTATGGGATCAACCTCTACCATACATCCCCCAACTATCAATTTTTTATCAGGATATTGGGTTTTAATCTTATCAATCTTAGTAATCATCTTCTGCTCTGTAGGTAATTTTACATAACAAGTATTTAAAATAATTATATCCGCTTCTTCTATAGAGTCCACAATTTCGTGACGTTCTTCCAGGATACTTGCCATAATTTCCCCGTCAGCTTGATTAAATGTGCATCCATGTGTTTCTAAATATATTTTCATGATACCACAAATTAATTATAATTTTTTTCTTTAGAAGTGACTTTTACAACATACTGAGATAAGTCTAGTTTAACTTTGGATTTATCTTTCGGAGATAATAATTTACCATAGACTCTTTTAATAACTCTTGCATAAGCAAATCCTTTCTTCATGTTACGTTCTAAAGTTTTGATTCCGTAAACCCTGAATTTTAAACCGTTTACTTCACCAACATCACCTATGGCAATAGCAAATTCTCTTTCAACTTCAATTTTGTATGAAATTACATTACCGGAATTATCTATAGATAATCCAATCCTAGACAGAGTATCTAATGATTTAGCCCATATTGTTTTAATTTCCACAACAGGACATTCATATACTCTGTTTCCTTCATTATTTTCAATAGAAGTAACTTCAACATCCTTATCATCAATATATAATAAAGTTCCAGTTTCAAGATATTCATCAGAATATAAGGGTATACTAGTTTTCCATGATGTTTCAAATTCGCTTATAACAACTCTAACTTGAATTTCTTGAGCTTCTTCGGGAAGAGTTTCATGATATACATGACCACATTCATCACATTTTACTAATAATTCTTTATTTTTTTTTCCTTTGGATTTTAATATTTCATATTCATCAAATCCACAACTTGGACATACCATAAATTTATTCCTCCTTCTTATTTTTTAAGTATTGTTCAACCAATCCACCATTTTCTAAAATATTAAGCATTGCTGGATCAAAAGGTTTGATGTTAACAGTGGTGTCTTTAGAAATGTTAGTTATAATTCCTTTTTCTACATTAACTTCAAGAATATCTCCTTCATCAGCTTCAATGTCTGCTGTGATTACTGGTAACCCAATGTTAATAGCATTTCTATAGAATATCCTTGCGAATGATTTGGCTATTATTACAGAAACTCCTGCAGTTTTTATTGCTACTGGTGCCTGTTCTCTTGATGAACCGCATCCAAAATTCCATCCTGCAACTATGATATCCCCTTTATTAACTTTTTGTGAAAATTCTGGGTCTTCTGCTTCCATGACATGTGCTGCCAAATCTTCTGGATTAAATGTCCTCAGATATCTTCCTGCTATGATAACATCAGTATCTATACTATCCCTAAATTTCCATGCTTTTCCTTTCATTATTTCCATGTTTTATCCCCCTATTTCTTTAGTATTGAACCATGATTTTTTCCTTTTGTTACTCTTATTTCAGCAGTATTATCTGTTAATTCTTTCAACTCTTTTTGAAGTAATTTTGGATTTTCATCAGTAATTCCAAAACAAGTTGGACCAAATGAACTCATTCCAACTGCGGGTATGTTTAATAATTCCATGTGTTCCATAATCTCATGTATAGTAGAATCTTGAAGGTCTCGCTCTATTTTTTTAAAACCTAATCTTTGAATTTTATTTATTGCATCCCCAAAATTTTGTAAATCTTTTTCAACTATTGCTGGCATTAACTTCATTAAGGTTAAATAACTTATTTGCTGTACATTTTGAATATCAATAGGTGAATATGTTTGAAATATATCTATCTCTTTTTTTCCAGAAGCACCTTTAGTTGATTGTGGAGTTACAAGAATTATATTCCATTCTTCAGGAAAATCATAATGTGCTATTAATGGTGGTGGTGAAACTTTAGATGCTGAGGAAGGTAAATAATCTTTTTTTAAGGATTTTTTATGTCCCCCATCTATTATTAGCCCACCCATATCAAAAGAGTATACTCCGATACCACTAGTTCCTCCTCTTTGAATGATCTTTGCTAATTCTATGGTGCTTAAAGTATGTTCATTTAATTCAGAGATTAATTTAGCAACAGATAGGGATATTTGTGTTCCTAAACCTAATCCTTGATGAATAGGATAAAGTTTTTTAATGTTAAATTCATAGTTGTTATCTATATTCAGATATTTATTCATTTTATTAGTTGCGTCAATTATTTTTGTTTCATATGTGTCAAAGTGATAATCAGATAATTTTTTATCAAAAATTATTGTTGTATCTTCAGTAGATTCCTTACATTCAATATTTAATGTAGGTTCTTGAAGAGTAACACCTATACCACCATCTAGTCGACCTTCTAAACCATTAAGATCTATTAAAGATAAATGTAATCTTGCTGAAGTCTCTATTTCCAAAATAATACAACCTTAAACAATTTAAAAAATTTATATACTATATTTATGTATATCATATATCATTAATAATTCTTTGGGATTAGAAAAAAAGGGAGAAAAATAAGACTTAAATAAATTTAGACATATAAGGACCATCCTTATGATAACCAAATTTCCTATAATAATCTCTTACTCCTATTCCGCTAATAACTAATATTTTATCCTTATTAAATTCTTCTTTAGCTATTTTTTCAGCCTCTTTCAATAATTCTGAACCATAACCTTTATGTTGCCATAACATATCATCCTTTTTACCAATTTCCTGCATTTGTCCATACACATGTAATTCCCTAATTAATGCACTGCTATTTGTAATTTCTGAACGGAATATGTTCTTAGAAGGAATTCGTAATCTTATAAAACCAATTAACACATCATTCTCCTGGTCTTCAAATGATAAGAATATTTCTTTACCATTTGTAACATCATAATCTGTTCTTAATAATTCAATATTAGAATAATCAGGTTCCACATCATGTGCCTTTTTATGACCTACTTCCCTACATCTTATACATTGACATTGCACACCTTCCTCTTCTAATCGATTATAAACAAGTTCCCCTAAATTAGATTTTTTTACTCCTGCATCGATTAAAGTTGCTGGTATATCCCGCTGAATACGCATAGTTCTTACCCATTTTGGTAATATTTTTTTAATTTCAACTATTAAATCAACAGCTTGTTCTGAAGTATAAGGTTCATATTCTCCTCTTTTCCACATTTCATAAAATTCAGATCCTTCTGTCACTAGGCAAGGATATATTTTTAACATGTCTGGTGAAAAAGATGGTTCGGTAAATAATCTTTTGAACATGTTCAAGTCACTGTCAAATGTTGATAATAAGCCTGGCATCATATGCATTGCTACTTTTATTCCAGAATCTCTGAGTAATTGGTTAGCTTCAACAACATCTTGAATAGTATGTCCCCTGTCTACACGTTTATACCTGTAATTGTATAATGTTTGAACTCCTAATTCTACTCGTGTTACTCCATAATTCAACATTCTATTAATTTCTTCTCTTTTAGAATAATCTGGTCTTGTTTCAAATGTTAATCCTACACATCTTACTTTACTATGTTCATTTATTTTTTGAGCATCAGATAGATATGTGAAATCTGTTGGGGGAATAATATTTATTTCTTTCTGATTTTTAGGTATTTGTGAACTAACCTTTTCAAAGTCATTCATTGCTTTTAAACATTGTGTTACAAACCATTCCTGATAATCTAATGTTCTGGAAGCAAAGGTTCCTCCCATAATAATTAATTCTACCTTATCAATAGGATGTCCTATATTGTTTAACTGGTATAATCTGTTAAAAGTTTGAATATATGGATGAAATTCAAACATTCGTGCACGAAGGGCTGCTGGTTCTTCACCAGTGTAACTAGGTGGTGCAATACTACTTTCAGGACAGTATTTGCATCTTCCATGAGGACATTTGTGTGGACTGCACATAACCGCTACAATTGCAACCCCTGATATTGTACGTGATGGTTTTTTCATAAGGATTGGTCTTAATAGTTCAATCTCGTTAGGTTTAGCATGTTGTAATATTTTAGAATTACTCATGAAACCGGGTAAATTTAATTCTCTACATGTTTGAATTTTTAACTTTTCTAATTCTTTTTTTGTAGATATGTTGTTATGAATTTCTTTTTTAATAATTAATCTACATGCTTCTTACATGTTATTCAAACACTCATATTAGTAAAATGATAATGATAAATAATGTATTGTTATAATTATATAATATTATTATAATTATACTTGAAGGTGATTATAAATGAAAATTACCAAGATTATAGGTAAAAAAGTTTTAGACAGTAAGGCTAATGAAATAGGAAAAATCCATGATATTGACTTAGATTTAAAATCCAATAATATTAACAATATTTTTATTAATTCCGGTGAACTTAGTTTAAGAAAAGTTATGTATGAGATTTCACCAGAAAATATTGCACAAATTGGAGATTACATGCTATTAAACATTTCTAAATCAGAACTTTCAACAGATAATAAAGATGAAAAGAAAAAAGAAGTTCTTGATGTTGAAATTGTTAATCCAGAAGATTTAGAAGAAAAATAATAAAAGATAATTTTAGTTTTCTTTTCTATCTTTTAATACTTTTATTGCTTTAGGAAATTCTTCCCTAAATTTCATGATTTCTTCTGTTGGTATTGAGAAACTTACTCTTATATATTGATCTCCAAACAATTTACTTGTATAGTTTCCTTCACGAACAAATATGTTTTTTTCTCTTAACAGATAGTCTGATACTTCTTCTGGTGTTAGGCCTGTTCCTGAAATATCAATTGTCATCATGTTTGCATCTACAGGATATATTGGTAGGAATACGCCCGGTGTTTCATCAACAGCTTCTTTAATTAAATCTTGATTTTTAAATGAAATTCCTTTAACTTCTTTGATCCATGAATTTTTACTTTGTAATCCTGCTATTCCTGCTTCTTGTGCTAATGAATTTGTTCCTAAGTCATTTATTACACTGGCCCTCATTTTTCTAATTAATTCGGGTGAACTGATTACTGAACCTATTCTTAGACCTGCCATTCCAAATATTTTTGAAAAGCTGTAAATTGTGATTGTGTGTTCAGGTGCATAATGTGCTACTAAATGGTGTTCTCGGGCAAAATCTTTGTATGTTATGTCATGTAATACATATATATCATTTTCTTTAGCAATTTCTGCTATCTCTTTAATTTCCTCTTCTGTATAAGTAAATCCCATAGGGTTCATAGGATCTATTAATACAATCATTTTTGTTTGCATATCTATATTTTCGCGGATTAATTTTGGTGTTAGTTTATATCCATTTTCCTGGTTATAAATTGGAATTTCTTTTACATGATGTCCAAACCTATTACAGAAATTATTTATGATAAGATATCCTGGATCTGATGCTATTGTATTTGTTGTATGATGTAATGTTGTGCTTATTGCTAAATATAATGCTTCGGTTGCACTTGCAGTTATCTGTATATCATATTGTTCTGGGTTTAAGTCCAAATCTTTAAGAATTAATTTTTTAAGTTCTGGAAATCCTTCTGGTGGAGGATATTTACAGTAATTTCTTTTTCTTGCTGCTTCTATTAATGCGTTTTCGATATGTTTGTCTTTTTGTAAATGGTTGGTGTTTTGTCCCATCCATATTAAATCTTCTTTTTTATATAAGTAATCAAAGAATTCATTTATTGAATTAAATCCTGAAGGTACCTTTTTTTCTTTCTTTTTAAATACCATAATACTTACTCCTTATATTGTTTATGAAATGCCCCTATCTGTAATCTCAAATGTTATTGTTTGACCCGGAGATTTGTTTTTATGTCTTTGTAATGTAGCAGTTCTTGTTAGAGAACCCATGTTTCTTTCGATTTCTATAATTATTTTACTCCAATATTTTAGTACTGTTCCACCTATAGGTTCAACTATAAGATCATCAGAATCAAATGGTGAGTATATTTGATTAGTTATTACTATAGCTATGTCAAATTCTCTGCTAAGAGTTAATAATTTAGCCATTATCCTCCCCAATCTTTTATTAATTTCTGATGGATCCCCATCTTCAACCCGGTACAATGCAACTATAGAATCTATTATTAAAATATCAATCTTTTTATCTTCTTTAAGTAAATCTTCAATATTTTGAATATCTAACTGTTGCTCATTAAAAGTTTTAGGTTCTAATAAGTAAATATTGGGCGCTATTAAATCAAAGTCTGACGCCGCTATTTGACGAATTCTTTCTAATGATAATCCATCTTCAGTATCCATAAAAATAGCTTTAGAACCCTTCTTAGTAGATTCATATAATATTTTTAAAGCAATGTTTGTCTTACCACAACCAGGAGGCCCATAAAACTGAGTTATAGCTCCTTTTTCTATACCCCCACCTAATAATTCATCTAATATAGAATTAGTTGAGATTAATGTTGATTGCTTTAAATCTGAAAGTGTTTTCAATTAAGTATCTCCATTATGTTTTTAGACATTATTCTAGTAATTTATTTATTTTTTATAATATAAAATAGTTAAGATACTCATTTTAAAAATAATTAAAAAATAATAAAAAAAGTTTGGAGGTTAAGATGATGTGTTAGTTGCTACATTATTAGCATTAGTTGCTGTAGAATTTGGATATTCATAAACTCCCCATACACTAATTCCTGGTTCTGAGTGTGAGAAGTTAAATCTAGTTGAATTATATCCACTTTCTAAGTATAACTTAGTAAATACTGAATTTTCTAGGAATGAATCAAATAACACTGTGAAATAGGAACCATCAGACTGATGGAATACCATGATTGACATATCACTATTGTTGTTAACAATTTTTTCTGTTAATTGATTATTTTCAACCATTATTAATTTGTGTGGTTTTAATAATTCATTACCTGTTCCTTCACTAAGTTCATTTGCTAAACGTTTCTTATCTTCTGTTGTGAACATATCTATTGTTTTATTTAGTTTTGTTTGATCAAGATATGCGAAGTTCATTGTTGAACCGTTTGTTTCGTTACTTGTTCCTGAAACTCCAACAACACCGTTTTCTGTACCTAATGTAAAGTCTTTTCCATCAACTTTCTCCACTGTGCTTTGAGCAGCATAATATGAGTAGTGTGTTGATGTTTGGTTTTCAAAGTTCCAATTACCGAAGTATGCCCACCAAGCTGCTTTTGAAAGCATATCTGAACTTAATATTAGATATACTGGTTTTGGGTTAGCTGGGTGTGTTTGGTCAAGTACTGAGTTTGCTTGTTGCTGATTTAATCCATATGTACCTGTTAATGTAGTGCTAGCCTGATTTCTGTCCATTGGTAATATTTCATCTAATATTTTTACTGTTTTACTTGTGTTACCAGTGTATACATCTAGTGTGTTAGATGCATCTTCACCACTATTTGCTAACATTCTCAGGATACCTGCTGATAAATCTTCATTAGATGTTGATAATGAACGACCTATCCAGTAGGCTCTCATGTTGTTCTGTGAACCTCCATCGAATACCACTTGTCTATGAGCTACTGCTGTAAACAAGTGCCCGAAGTCCCACCAGGATGCTAATACTGAATTTTCAGGTGTGTTTGATTTAATCCAGGTTAGTGTATTGTACATATCATCATTTGTACTTCCTGCTGATTGTGAGGATGTTAAATGATCAGCATATAATGGGCTGATAACTGCTAATAGTACAAGCACTAATGCTATTGCTTTAACATATGTTTTTTGTTCAATTTTTAGATCAATGTATTTTAAGAGCAATCCAACTGATAATCCTGACATTAATGCTATTGGTACTTCGAACTGTTCGATAAACCTTGTACCTTGTGTTAACATTACTGCTATACCTAATGTCCATAATATTAGCATGACAAATAGGAAGAGATTATTGTATTTTTCTGTTTGTGTCCATTCAAATTTACCTGGTATGAATCTGTGTTCATGACTGTGTGCAATTTCTTCTGCTTTCTTTGTTTTTGGTATGTAACGTCTTGTTCTGAGTTTTTTGTTATCTTCGGTTGTTTCTTGTTTTTCATCAGGTTCTTCTGTTTTAGGTTTTTTCCTTAATGCCACGAACATTAGTACAAAACCAATTATTGCATAGATTATTGGGAATAATCCACCAGTATTGTTTATTACATCAATTACTTGAGGTATTTGCATCTCACCTACAGATACATATACGTTTGGATATGCTGAACCTGCTGTTGCACTTTGTAAACTTGTAGACATTCCAACAACACCTAGAATTGTATCAAATATTGTTGAACCTACTGTTATAGCTAATGTTATTATAGCAACTATTGCGAATACTATTAAAGTTATGAAAGCAGGGTTATTCATTATCCATTCTTTTTTATTGGATAAATCTTTTCCATCAAGTTTGTCCATGATATATGATGCTGGGAAATATAATATTAATGAACCAAAGGTTAATAATATCATATATGCGTACCCACTCCATGTTAATGAGAACAGTGCTAATGATAATGCTGATAAAACAGCAAATACTGATTTGATTAATGGTTTTTTAGCATATATACTTTCTGTTAAGAATAGTGTTATCATTAATGGCAGCAGTACGTTGAACATATCTGTATCGAAGAAACCACCATATGTGTGTGAGAAGTATGCTGGTGCTGCACCAGCTATTACTCCGGCTATGATTGCTCCCCAGATACTGCCAGTTGCTCGTCTTACCATGTAAAATGCTGGTAATACTGCTAATGAACCTACCAGTGGTCCTAACCAGAATGCTACTTGAGTTAATGATATTTTTGTGAAGATGTTTACAAAATTATAAACCCATGCAGCTAACATGATTATTACTGGTTGATAATTTGCTTGCCTACCATGTGGTGACGTTGAGAGCGAATCCCAATCCGTTCCATTTACTTGGGTGTCACCCAAATGTCCTGTTTTTAAATAATTCTCGGTTAAACGATAATTATAATATGAATCTAACTCTGTGAAATATGGCATTCCATTTTCATCTTTATATAATTCTTTAAGTTCTGGATCTTTTATAGCGCCCAGTTCTATTGTTTCTGCACGTATAACAAAAACAGTACACACTAATAATAATGCTATGATTATTGGTGCTAGTTTAGTGATTAAATTTTTATTGTCCATGTGTGAATCTCCTTTGACCTCCAATTATTAGATATGAATAGGATAATATCCTCTAATAGTATATATGATTGTATTTATCAAATTATAAACTTTCAATCGAGAATATATAATGAAATATAAATAAAATATTATTTGATTATAAAATTTTTTTTATTAAATATCCTTATTTAGATTTAAGTTTAAAGATATATTTAAAATTATTATTAAAAAAATTCTATTAAAAATGATAAAAAAAATGATGAATTTCATTATATAATTAAGATTAAACTTGTAGATAAAATCTACTTAACAGAGAAAATACTAAAATAATAATACAAAATAAATCATAAAATTTAAGGTAGTATAAAAATGGCAGAAGAGATATTAAATTATTTTCAGAACAAGAAATGGTTCAGAGATCGTATTGAACATATAGAAGAGATACCTGCAAGAAGAGCTAGATATACCCAAGAAAAAGTAGAACTACCCCAACCTTTAGAGGACTACCTTAAAAAACATGAAATAAGATTATATACACATCAATATAAAACATTAAAGGAAGTTAGAGCAGGAAATAATGTTATTATCACAACACCAACTGCTAGCGGAAAAACATTATCTTTTACTTTACCTGTTATCGAAGATTTAACTATTAATAAGGATGATACTGCATTATATATTTATCCTACCAAAGCTTTAGCTAACGATCAATTAAAAAGTTTACTTAGCATTGACAAGGAATGTGATTTAGGAATTTATCCTGAGAAATATGATGGTGATACGCCCAAGTCTAAAAGACCAGAGATTAAACGTAGATCCAGACTAGTTATTACAAACCCTTATGAATTACATTACATTCTACCTTGGCATAACCAGTGGGAACGTTTCTTTGAAAACATAAAATATATTATTATAGATGAAGCACACCAATACAGGGGCGTGTTTGGTTCTAACATGGCCTTTTTAATAAGACGGTTAAAAAGGATATGTAAGTATTATGGTAGTGAACCCCAGTTTATTATTTCTACTGCTACATTAGCAAATCCTAAAGAATTTGGTGAAAAACTAACGGGATTAAAATCAAAAATTATAGATGATAATGGTTCTCCTTCTGGAAAGAAACATTTCATATTCTTCAATCCGTATGCTATAGAATCAAAAAGTCCATCAATACATAATGATACATTGAAGTTATTCAATACGTTTGTAGAAAATGATTTTCAAACAATATGCTTCGAGATTTCAAGAAAAATGGCTGAAGTAATAGCTTTAAGATCCAAAAAGGAACTATCTGTAAAACATCCTGAATTATCCAATAAAATTACAGCATACAGAGCAGGATATACTGTGGATGAAAGAAAAAAGATAGAAGATGATCTTAAAGAGGGAAGTCTTAAAGGAATAGTGACTACAAATGCATTAGAATTAGGTATTAATATTGGTTCATTAGATAGTGTGATAATATCAGGATACCCTGGAACTCTTATTTCAACATGGCAACAAGCAGGTAGGGCAGGGAGAAAAAACCAGCAGTCCATAATTACAATGCTTGCATTTCAAAATCCTTTAGACCAATACTTTATGAAACATCCAGAAATTTTCTTCAAAAAATCACATGAACATGCAATAATTGACTTGAATAATCAGCAGATACTCCGAGGTCATCTTAAGTGTGCTGCATATGAATTACCATTAAAATTAGAAGAGATTGAAAGTTTTGGATTTGATGATGAAGGAATTGTTATAGATGAAATTGATGAATTAGAAAATGATGAAATTGTCAAATATCGGGATGGTAAATGGCATTACAATGACATTAATTTACTTAAACAGGATAAGAGTCCGAATTTTGAGGTAAACCTTAGTGATGTGATGAGTGAACCATACAAGGTATTCAATGGACATAACTTCCTCGAGGAGATGAGTGAAAAACAAGCATTCAGAGAAGCTCATGAAAATGCTGTTTTAATACATAATGGTGAAACATACATTGTTAGAGAAATGGATATTCAGGAAAAACGAGTTTATGTTAAAAAACAGGACTTAAACTATTATACTCAGGCACTTAAAGAGGTGGATGTGAAAGATTTAAAGAAAGAAAAAGAAGAAAAAATTGGTGATCTCACATTATGTTATGGTAAACTAACTGTTACCGAAAAGTATGATCGTTATAATTTAATCAAGTTCAGTAAGATTAGTGCATCTAAAAAATTAAATCTTCCACCATTGAATTTTAAAACAAAAGGTTTATGGTTCACTATACCATTTTATATCAAAGAGTTATTAGAAGAAAAATTAGTTAGTGATGCTAAATTTAAAGATGTTTTCCGGGGCTGCTTACAAGGTGTGGAGAATGTTTTAATATCTGTAGCTCCATTCCATGTGATGTGTGACAGTTATGATTTAGGTGGAGTGTCTAAAAATTTGCATGAGGATACTATGAATGCAACTATTTTCATTTATGATGGATTTGAAGGTGGTGTTGGATTAACTAATAAGGCATTTAAATTATTTGATGAAATTATTAAGATGAGTTATGAATTAGTTAGGGATTGTGATTGTGAAGATGGTTGTCCTGCTTGTATTTATAGTTCTCAAAACCAGAGTGAAGATAAGCATTTGAGTAAACAGGGCACATTACTCATTTTAAAGGAATTGAATAAAATAATGTCTAAAAAATAGTATAATTAAAGAAGAATAAACAGTAATTATTTGCTTTCTTCTTTTTGTGATTTTTCGTAATCTGCTATTGATGAAGTAAATCTGCATTTAGGAAAACCTGTGCATCCTATGAATTCACCAAATCTTCCCATACGTTTTATTAGGTCTTCTCCACAATCCGGACATTTTCCAACTATTTCGTTACTGGATTTTTGTCCACCATTAGCACATTCGAAGTCAAGACATGCTCTCTGTCTTGGTTTTCCATATGATATTAATGGTAATCCACATTTTTCGCAAGTGGTTTTTAATACATTTGCTCCAGATGGTAATGAGTATGTTTTTTTGCAATCAGGATATTTAGTACATCCCACAAATTTTCCACCTTTTGGAGAGGATATGATTATAAGGTTTCCTCCACAGTCACATTTACCTACTATTCTACTTTGTTCATATGCTTCAAATAATTCTTTTCCAATATTTTCCTGATTGTCATCTATTGAATTAAGAATACCATCCAGTTCATTTTTTGCGTCATCAATAACTGTTGTTTCTGTTATTTCTTTATCTTTAATTTTGGAGAGGTCATCTTCAAATTCTCTTGTCATTTGTTCGCTGGTGATTCTTTCAGAGTATTTTGTTAGGGTGTCTATCATGTGTTCTCCAAGTTCATTGACTGTTATTTTGTTTCCTTCAACATATTTTCTTGTGTATAATATGGATACTATGTTTGCTCGTGTTGATTTTGTTCCTAATCCTCTTTTTTCTAGTTCTCTTATTATTGATGCTTGATTATATCTTGCAGGAGGTTTGGTTTCTTTTTCTTCACTTTTTACTTTTGCTTTTGTTGTGTCTCCTTCTTTTACATCAGGGAATTCTTCATTTTTTACTTTTTTATATTGGTATGGGTCTAATGCCAGCCATCCTTCTTTTGAAATTCTTTGTCTTGAGAATGCGAATGGTTCTTCTCCTATTTCCAGGTCTACTTTTATTGATTCTAGTTCGGCTGGTTCTCCGAATAAACTGATGAATCTGTAGGTGATTAGGTCGTATATTTTCTGGTAATCTTCTGATATGTCTTTTGGTAATGTTCCTGTTGGGTGTATTGCAGGGTGTGCTTCGTCTGTTTTGTTTCCTTCATTTGGTTTTAGTGGTGCTTTTAGTTTGTTGATTAATGTTTTATATTTTGGATTTTTAGATAGATCTTTTAGGATGTCGGATAAACCGAGTGATTCTGGTAATTTTTGTGATGATGTTCTAGGGTATGATGTGTATCCTTCTACGTATAAGTTTTGAGCTATTTGTTGTGTTTTTCGTGGAGTGAATCCGAATTGTGCGTATGCTTCTGATTGTAGTGTTCCTAGTTCAAATGGATATGGTAAGTCTTTTTTTGTTTTTCTGTTTGTGATTTTGGTTATTAAAGCATCTTTTCCTTTGCAGTTTTCAAGTATTTTATCGACTTCTTTTTTGTCAAAGATTTTTCCTTTTTTATGGTCGGCTATGATTCCTTTTTCTATTTTTGCTTTTATTAGCCAGTATGGTTCTGGTACGAATTTTTTAATTTCTTTTTCTCGTTCTGCTAATATTGCTAGTGTTGGTGTTTGTACTCTTCCTGCTGATAATTGCACGTACCTGTTTGTTACGTTTAATACTGAATCTGTCATGGATTTTGAGATATTTACTCCGAATAAGTAGTCGAGGATGTGTCTTGCTTCTCCACTATCTACCCAACTTTGGTCTTCAGTTAAGGGGTATGCTTCAGAGTATGATTTTATTAAGTCTTTTTTTGTTAATGCTGAGAATTTCATTCTGAAGCATTTTTCTATTGAGTTTGATCCACATATGTATTTTAATGCATTGTATCCTATTAGTGTTCCTTCTGTATCGTAATCGCATGCGTGTATGAATCTATCTGCATCTTTTGAGAACTTTTTTATTGTGTCTATATAATTTTTTACATATTTTTTTGATTTGTCTGTTTCGTATAGTGGTACCCATTCTACATCGTATAATCTTTTGTTTTTCTTGTTTTTTGCTTGTAATGAAAATAGATGACCTACGGCTGAGAGTACTGTTGTTTTTTCTCCGTTTTCTTTCTCTATTTCATAGTATGGTACTCTTTTATATGAGTTTTTGACTGGTGAATCAGATAGTGCTTGTGCTACTTTTTCTGCTACTTTAGGCTTTTCACATATTATTAATTCACTCATAATTCACTCTCCCCCTGATTTTTTTTGATAAAATAAGTTAGTAATGTGATCATATTTTTATGATTATTTCTTCATTATTTAATTAAAATGAATTTTCTATTAAAAAGATATTTTCATATTAAGTATTTAATATTAATCTAAATTAGATTTAATGAAAAAAATTATAGATTTGAAAATATATAAAATTTATTAGGTTTGAAAAATTTTTGAATATAATATTTTATGGGAGAATTGATGATGTTAATTGGTATTATTTCTGATACTCATATACCTGTTAGAACTCAGTCATTACCTGAGAAGGTTTTTGAAGTTTTTAAGAATGTTGACATGATTTTTCATTGTGGTGACATTGAAGTTATGAGTGTTATTGAAGAGTTAGAAAAGATTGCCCCTGTTAGGGCTGTTCATGGTAACTGTGACCCGTATATAGGTTTTAATACTCATGAGGTAATTGAGGTTGATGATGTTAAGATTGGTTTAACACATGGTGTTGTTTATCCTAAAGGGGATTGTCAGCAATTATATTATCTTGCTAAAGAGTTAGGTGTTGATATTCTTGTTAGTGGTCATACTCATAGGCCTTTGATAAAACAGGAGGCTGATGTGCTGTTATTAAATCCAGGCAGTGCTACTCAGCCAAGGCTTAGTGAGCCTAGTGTAATGTTACTTGAGGTAAATGGTAGTGAAGTTAATGCAGAGGTTGTTAAAATTGGAAGACCAACATGTAAAGCGTTGGATTTTTCACAATTTAGTCATTAATGTGGGGGGAGTATTATGAGCAGATGGAAAGCAAAACATGATAAGGAGCATTATTATAAACTTGCAAAGAAACAGAATTATCGTTCAAGAGCATCTTATAAATTAAAACAGTTGGATAAGAAGTATGGATTGTTAAAACCTGATTATAATGTTGTTGATTTAGGAGCTGCTCCTGGAGGTTGGAGTCAGGTTGTTGCTGAAGTTATTGGTGAAGAAGGTACGGGTCAGATTATTAGTGTTGACTTGGAATATATTAAGCCTATTGATCATGAAGCTTATACTGGTGTTAAAGGTGATTTTACGACTGAGGAAATTCAGAATACTATCGTTGAATTGATTGATGGTAAGGCTGATGTTATATTGTCTGATGCTTCTCCTAAATTAACTGGTATAAAGGATATTGATAATTTTAAGTCTTATGATTTAGCTTTAGCTGTTCTTAATATTTCGGGTAATATTCTTAAACGTGATGGTAATCTTATTATGAAAGCTTTTCAGGGGGAAGCTTATCAGGATTTGATGAAAGAGTTGAAAAAGAAGTTCAGAACTGTTAAAACTACTAAGCCAAATTCTTCTAGAAAGAGAAGTTCTGAGATGTATGTTATTGCAAGGGGTTTTAAGGCTTCTAAAAGATGAAAAAGAAATAGTTGAAAAATAGTGTTTATTTAGCTATTTGATTATAAATATCATTAGCTTCTCCTATTTTACTTTTTGTTTGATTTAATTTTGTTTGTATGTCGGATTCGGATTTACCATTACTTATATCGTTTTGAATTGATGATAATGATTGTCCTACCTCATTTAATATTACTTTTCCTGTGTTGAATGTTGTTTTAACACTTGGATCAGGACTTGTACCTAATTTTTTGTCTAAATCTGTGTATTTTTTGTTGATATCATTATATTGTGCTTTAACTTGGTCTAGTTGGTCATATGCTGAACCACTGTTAACTGTTGATGAAACACTATCTGTTAGGCCTGCAACAGCAACATATCCTATTACTCCTACTGTTAAAAGAATAAGTATTATTCCTAGTAAGGATATAGTTAATGAAGTAGTTTTAAATAATTTTAACCTTGATTTTTTCATTTAAACCCTCTGAATGATTTATTGTTTATTATAAGAAATACAATAATTTATTATAAGTAAATCTTTAATTTTTTATATTTATAAAAATTAGCATTTTTTGGAAAACAACTAAATTTAAAAATTATAAAAATTATAGTTATATCATATGAGTACAATAACAGCAGATGAAAATAATAATAGGTCTTCTGCATCAACAACAGTAAAATTGGAAGAATTCTTCAGTGAACTTTGTAAAGATGAAATTTTTGCAGTTTTAGATGTTTATCCAGAAGAAAAATCAGTGATTATAGATTATAATAGTTTGGAAGTATTTGATCCGGATTTAGCTGATTTACTTTTAGAAAAACCTGATGAAACACTAGAAGCTGCAACTAAATCTATTTCAAATATTGACCCACAGAGAAAAAATGCGCAATTGAATGTTAGATTTTCTAATATTCGTAATCATGTGCCATTAAGAAATTTGCGTAGTGAGTACATAGGCAAATTTATTGCTGTGGATGGTATTGTAAGAAAAACTGATGAAATTCATCCACGTATAATGACTGCTGTTTTTGAATGTAGAAGTTGTATGAGAATACATGAAGTTGAACAAAAATCTAATATCATACATGAGCCTGCAGTTTGTAATGAATGTGGTGGAAGATCATTTAAATTGATACAGGATGAATCACGTTATATGGATACGCAAACTGTTAAATTACAGGAACCTTTAGAAAACTTATCTGGGGGAGATCAGCCAAGACAAATTAACATTGTTTTAGAAGATGATCTTGTTGATACATTAACTCCTGGTGATAAAATTAGGGTAACTGGAATACTTAAAACGGTTCGTGATGAAAGAACTAAACGGTTTAATAATTACATTTATGGTAATTACTTTGAACCCTTAGAACAGGAATTTGAGGAACTTGAGATTAGTGAAGAGGATGAAGCCGAAATATTGAAACTTGCTAATTCACCGGATATTTATCAGAAGATTATTGATTCTACCGCTCCATCCATTCAGGGATATTATGAGGTTAAGGAAGCTATTGCTTTCCAACTCTTTGGTGGTAGTGCTAAGATTTTGGAGGATAAAACTCATATGAGGGGTGATATGCATATTTTGATTGTTGGAGATCCTGGGATTGGAAAATCACAGATTCTTAAATATGTTTCTAAGTTAGCTCCTCGTGGTATTTATACCAGTGGTAAAGGTACTAGTGGTGTAGGGCTTACTGCTGCAGCTGTTCGTGATGATTTGGGCGGATGGAGTTTAGAGGCTGGTGCTCTGGTACTTGGTGATAAGGGTAATGTGTGTGTAGACGAATTGGATAAGATGCGTGAGGAAGACCGTTCTGCTATTCACGAAGCTTTAGAACAGCAAACAATTTCTATTGCTAAGGCAGGTATTATGGCTACTCTTAATAGTCGTTGTAGTGTGCTTGCTGCTGCTAACCCTAAGTTTGGTAGGTTTGACCGGTATAAATCTATTGCAGAACAGATTGATTTGCCTTCACCAATTCTTTCACGTTTTGATTTGATTTTCATTATTGAAGATAAACCTAATGCTGAAAGGGATCATAGTCTTGCAGGGCATATTTTAAAGATTCATCAGGACCGGAATATTAATTATGAAATTGAGCCTGAATTGATGCGTAAATATATTGCTTATGCTCGTAAGAATGTTCAGCCAGTCTTATCACAAGATGCTGCTAAGGTTTTACAGGATTTTTATGTTACAATGCGTAGTGGTGCTATTGATGAAGAATCTCCTGTTCCTATTACTGCCCGTCAACTTGAAGCTCTTGTTCGTTTGTCAGAGGCAAGTGCAAAAATAAGGCTTAGTAATGAAGTTAGCAAGGAAGATGCTGAAAGAGCTATTAAATTACAGGAAGATTGCATGAAACAGGTGGGTTATGACCCAGATACTGGTAAAGTTGATATTGATAAGGTTGAGGGAAGAACTTCCAAATCAGAAAGGGATAAAATTAATATTTTAATTGATGAAATTAAGGAAATTTCTGAGGAATATGGTGGTAGTGCTCCTAAGAACGTTATTTATGGTAATTTAGCTGATAAGTATAATATTTCTGAGAATAAAGCTGATGAAATGATTAATATGTTAAATAGTAAGGGTGTTATTTATTCACCTACAACTGATCATTATAAAATTGCTTAGAAAATAGTAAATAATAAGATAAATAAATAGTATATTATAATGAAAAAATTTCAAAATATATTATTTTAATATTATATTAATCAAATTGATAAAAAAAAGATGAAACGGAGGTATACTATGGTAAAAGCTGATGCAGAATTTGAAGAATATGAAGCTTTACTTGATAAAGCATATGAACAGTTACCTGATAAACTCTTTGAATCAAAAAGGTTTAAATTACCTAAAGGATATTCAGTTATTCAAGGAAATCGTACAATTATTAAAAACTTTGGTGATGTGTCAAGTACATTAAACAGGGACCCTCAACACGTACTCAAATACTTATTAAGAGAATTAGGTACTTCTGGAAATGTTGAAGGAAATCGTGCAATACTTCAGGGAAAGTTTACACATTACGTAATTAATGATCGTATAAAAGAATATGTTGATAACTTTGTTATTTGTCATGAATGTAATAGACCGGATACTGTTATCATACGTGAAGATCGTATTGATATGTTAAAATGTAGTGCTTGTGGGGCAAGATCACCTCTCAAATCATTATAGTATCAAACTATTATATTTTTCTTTTTTAAGCTCCCAGAATAACTTTTTTTAGAACATTAATTATTACAGAACCAAATATATAGGATGATAGAATGTTTTGTTTATTATGTAATAGTGAAGAAAAATTATATGATGGTTTATGTAGAAGTTGTTATCTTAAAGAATTTGAATTAATAGATGTGCCAGAATATGCTACTTTTACTGCATGTTCTCATTGTGGTGCAACATTAAAACATGACAAATGGATACAGACCGGTTATTATGATGATGAAATAATTAATGATGCTATTCAAAAAGATATTACGATTAATGAAAAACTAGATAATGTAGAAATAAACACTGAAATACTTACAAATAGGGGTACTGTTTATGACTGCATGATTCATGCATGTGCACGTGTACTTGATGACTTTTTAGAGAAGGATTATCCTATTGAAGTTAAAGTAGAAAAAGGTGTTTGTCCAGATTGCAGCAAATTTTATTCTGGTTACTATGAAGCAGTCATACAATTAAGGGCTGATGATAGAAAGCTGGAAGATGATGAGATAGTGCAGGCAGATGAGTTTATATCGAATGAAATTCAACGCCTATGTAAAACCAATAAGTTAGCTTATGTTACTGAACGTATTGTTCTGAAGGAAGGCGTGGATTATCAGGTTGGTTCTCATAATGCTGCACATAAAATTGCGGAGAATATGCAGAAACAATTTGGTGGCATTATTACAGAGAGCAGAAAGATTGTGGGCCATGACAAGTCTAAAAGCAGGGATTTGTATAGGTCATGGATTTCTGTCAGACTACCATCATTTCATAAAAACGATTTTATCAAGTATAATGATAAGATTCTTAAGATTGAGAAGATTGGCAGTCACAAGTTTGTTGGATTAAATCTTGAGACTTATGAATCAGAGCCTATTAGTTGGAAGGAATATGATAAAATTAAGAAAGTGGGAAGTACGGATGATATTATGCCTACAACGGTTACTAATATAACTCCCATAGAAGTTCAAGTTTTAGATCCTGATAATTATATGCCTGTTGATTTAGAAAAAAAATCATGTTTAGATAATCTGGTTATTGGTCAAGAGATTAACGTTATTAAGATAGAAAATAAGATATACATCATATTATAATATTAAAAATAGAAAAAATGGAGGAATAATAATAATGGATATAGATAAGGCAATAGAAAATATTTCCAGGGATACTGCTGAAATAATTGAAATTGATGAATTAAAAGAATTATTGAAAAAGGATGAGAAAGTTGCATATGTTGGTTTTGAACCATCAGGAAAAGTTCATTTAGGTCATGCATTAACTATTAAGAAAATGAAAGACTTACAGAATGCTGGTTTTAAAATTAAAATATTTATTGCAAACTTGCATGCTTATCTTAATGGTAAAGGAACATTAGAAGAATTAAATAAGGTTGCAGAGTATAATATTAAATGTTTCAAGGCATTAGGATTAAGTGAAGATGATACTGAATTTGTTCTTGGTTCTGAACGTATGAACATGGACTTTATGGAAAGAGTATTTCATGCAGCTACTCTTATAAGTATTCAGAGAGCTCAGAGAAGTATGGCGCAGGTTTCTAGGGATGAAACACATAATGTTGCCGAAGCATTATATCCGATTATGCAGGCACTTGATATTCATGATTTAAATGCTGATGTTGCTGTTGGTGGAATGGAGCAGAGAAAAATTCATATGCTTGCAAGGGAAATTCTTCCAAGAATGGATCTTAATACGCCTGTTTGTATCCATATTCCTTTAATTCATGGTACTGATGGTTCTGATAAAATGAGTAGCAGTAAAGGTAATTTTATTGCTATTGATGATAGTTCTAAGGATATTAAGGATAAGGTTAATAAGAGTTTCTGTCCTACTGGTGTGGTGGAGGATAATCCTGTAATTGAAATGGCTCATTATTATATCTTTGATGAACATGAAAAAATGTTGATTGAAAGGCCTGAAAAATTTGGTGGAAACCTTGAATTGACAGAAGAGGAATTGATAGATGTTTTCTCTAAAGAAGAATTACATCCTATGGACTTAAAGAATACTGTTAGCAAATATTTAATTGATAGATTTGCTCCTGCACGGGAGTATATGGAGAATAATTAGGTGATTATATGGCTAAACATACTATGCGTGTTTTATCAGGTTTACAGCCTAGACAAGTGGATACTATGATTGATGAGTACCATTTGAATATGCTTCAGAGTGATAGGGGAATTATCTTATTTGAGGGTGAGCTTGAGGATTTAAGACGTGCTATTAAGCATGTTGTTGATGTTACTTTGCCTCCTGGACCTACTGTTAGTGAGCTTAAGGAAACTGTTGAAAAGTTTGATGTTAAATTGCAACAGTCTGATGATGGTCCGCAGTTGCATGGTACTTATGAGGAAATTAATAATGCTGTTAATTACCTTGTTGATATTATGAGTGAAAGATTAGATATTTAATTTCTTAATTTATTGATTCTAATTTTTCTTTTACTATTTTTTGTATATTTTCCTGTACTTTTTCTAATGGTAGGCTGGCGTCTACTATTTTTATGTTTTCTTCAGTGTTTAATAGGTCAAGATAGTTTTGTCTGGTTTTTTCCAGGAAGTCTATGTTTTCAAATACTTCTTCTTTGTCACAACGTTTTATAGCTTCTTCTTCTTTTAAGTCGAGTAGTATTGTCAGGTCTGGTCGTGGTGTATGTAGGTTTACCTGGTATATCCATTGCTTGTTTATTGATGAATTGTTTTGGTAGCATATGCTTGAATAGAATGATCTGTCACTTATTAGTATTTTGTTTTTGTCCTCTTTTGATTCTAGTATCTCTTTTTTTAGTGTTAGTCTGTCTGCTGCGAATAGTAATGTTAGTCTTTGTTGGTTTATGTCGTTTGTTGATTCGGGGTTTTGTAATTCGTTTCTGATTAGTTTTCCTATCGGTGAGGTTGTTGGTTCTACTATTTTTTTGATTTTGTATCCTTCTTGTGTTAACCATTGTTCTAGTAGGTTTGTTTGTGTTGATTTTCCTGCTCCGTCTATTCCTTCTAATACTATGTACATTTTTTATCATCCATTGAAAGTAATTAATTAATAATTATGTTATTCATAAGTTTATATAATAAAGTTTTTTTGGGGCGTGTATTTTTTTGACTTATGATACTTGTAAGATTCTTTCACCGGTTGGTTCTATGGATGTTTTGGATGCTGCTGTTTTTAGTGGTGCTGATTTTGTTTATTTGTCCGGTAAGAATTATGGTGCTAGGGATTATGCTGATAATTTTAGTTATGATGAATTGAGGGATGCTACGAATTTTTGTCATAAGTATAATGTTAAGGTTTTTGTGACTGTTAATGTTTCTATTTTAGAGGATGAGATTCCTGATGTTGTGGATTATGTTTATTATTTGTATTTGATTGGTGTTGATGGAGTTATTGTTGAGGATATTGGTTTGGCTAGTGTTATCATGGATTTGATTCCGAGTATGAGTGTTCATGCTTCTACTCAGATGACTGTTTATGATTATTCTTTTGTTAAATGGTTGTGTGAGAATGGTTTTGATAGTGTTAATTTGTCCAGGGAGGTTCCTCTAAGTAATATTAAAAGTATTTCTGATAGATTGAAGAGGTTTGGTCATGATATTAACTTGGAGGTTTTTGCTCATGGTGCTTTATGTTATTGTTATTCTGGTCAGTGTCTGATGTCTTCTTTTTATGGTGGTAGGAGTGGTAATAGGGGTCTTTGTGCTCAGCCTTGTAGGATGAGGTATTCTTTTAGGGATTATTATAATACTTTGCTTGCTAGTGATGATTATTTGTTAAGTACTAAGGATTTGTGTACTTATAATAATGTGGGTGATTTGGTAGATGCTGGTGCTAATTGTCTTAAGATTGAGGGTAGGATGAAGTCTAGGGAGTATGTTTCCTGCACTACTTTTGCTTATCATAATGCTGTTAATGGTTGTTGTGATAGTGAAGATTATTTGTTGTTGAATTTGGCTTTTAATAGGGGTTTGACTGAGGGGTATGTTTCTGGAAAGAGTCCTCGTGAGGTTATTAGCAGGTCTCGTTCGGGTAATACTGGTTATCCTATTGGCCGGGTTATTAAGAGTACTGGTAGGGAGGTGACTATTAAGTTTACTAATAAGAGTTTTCCGACTAGGATTGTTAATGGTGATGGTTTGAAGTTTGAATTGGATGGTGAAAGTTGTGGGATGTATGTTAGTAGGATTTTTTCTCAGAATAAGAATAAGATTGTTATTGCCGTTGAAAAGGGTATTCATATAGAAAAAGATTCGATGGTCTATATCACATATTCAAAATATCTTAGAGATAAAACCAAATCAATAATAAATGAAAGAAACATTCATAAAACAAGTGTTGATCTAGAAATAAGTATGAATAATGAATCACAAATGGAAGTAAATGCCTGTTGTGATATGCTGGAAAAAAATGTAAAATACACGAGCAAAGAAAAAATTCAAAAAGCAAAAAACAAACCACTAACACAAGAAAAAATCAACACACAACTAAGAAAAACAGGAAACACAACCTACAAAATAAACAAAATAAAATACAACAACCTACCAGAAAACATATTCCTACCAATATCAACCCTAAACAACATAAGAAGAGAAATAATAAAAAAAATAGACCATGAAATAATGAACACATACATACCCGAAAAGAAAGACAAAGAAGAAACAAAAAAACAAATACAAAAATTCAAAACACAACACTACACAACAAATAAAACACAAAAAAAAGAAGAAAACTGGAACATCTACATAAACAACTACAGACAAGCAGAACTCCTCAAAAAATACGACTATATAAACACAATATACTATGATGGAAGCTACAACCACAAAAACATGAAAGAATACACAGAACAAATAGGAGACGAACTAATAAAAATACACCAGACACTACCAGAAAAAGAACTAGTATGGATCCTACCACAACTACTACAAGACAAAGACCTACCACACATAAGCGAAACAATAGTCAAACTAAAATACAACAACATAGACATAAAAATACAAACAGACAACATAGGCATAGCAGAAAACATAGATACAACAAAATACGGAAATAACCTCAACATCTACAACAACTACTCACTC
This sequence comes from Methanosphaera sp., assembly GCA_017431845.1. GTDB lineage: Archaea > Methanobacteriota > Methanobacteria > Methanobacteriales > Methanobacteriaceae > Methanosphaera. The sequence continues at coordinate 27,459 of JAFRKG010000116.1, forward strand.
AGAAAACTATCAGAAACGCCAGGATTCAAAAAACTAATAATATCAAACGAAATATCATTAAACAATATAAGAAAACTAAACAACAAATACTGTGACCTAGAATACATAATATTCGGACACGTACAACTAATGATAACCAAGGACAACTATGAAGACCTAATCGACGAAGAACTGACAAACACGTACTACCTGACAGACAAACGAAACAATAAATTCAAAATAAAAAAAGACTGCAACAACAACAGCCACATATACGATTACAGAATACTCAACTTAGACGATAAAATAGAACAACTACGAAAAACAAGCATCAACAATTACACACTAGACTTAAGATTCTTCAACATAACAGACACTGAAAAAATAATAAAACACTTCCAGGAAATAAAAGAAACAAACAAAACAAGCAAAAAACTAAGCTTAGAAGAAAACACGAAATTCTTCCAAGCAAACCTAGAAAAAGGATTATATAAACAAAGATAAAAACACTAAACTAATCCAATCATCTTCAAACCAATATACAAGACAATTAAAATATGCATATATTTTAATTTCTTAGCATCAACTTTTTTTGAAATATTAGCAGCAAAGCCTGCAACAACAGTACTGGTAACAGTTAAGAAGAAAAACTGCAACAAATTAACATAACCCAAGGAAAACCCGGGCAAACCAGCAACATTCCAACCTAAAACAATATAAGCAATCATACCACCAAGACTAGTGGCAATAATAGATGCAGAAGAAGTTCCAATAGCCTTATGAGTAGGATACTTTAATACAAGAGTAAGAATAGGAATCATAATAATACCCCCACCAACACCAAGCAATCCACAGAGCAAACCACCAACCAAACCAAGCAAGGAATGCATAAAAACACTTTTACTGATATGATCATCATTATCAGGATACTTTACAAAAATCATGTTAAAAACTGTGAAGATACATAAAAAACCGAACAAAACCCTAAGAACAGAAACATCCACATTAACGGAAACAAAAGCACCTAAAATAGCACCCAAAAAGCCCAGAAACATTATATAAGGAAGAAAATCAGTGACAACCATACCATTAACATGATGTTTACGAGTACTTCTAATCATAGTGACAAAAATAACGGCAAGACTAGTGGCAAAAGAAACAGTCATAGCCACATTAGACTCAACACCATAAGCCACCAATAAAAAATACTGGATAGGAGTTAAAATAACTCCCCCACCAACGCCGAGCAATCCAGCCATCAGACCGCCCAAACAACCACCAAATAATAATAACAAAACATAAACTATAAAATCCATAACTAAAAAATCCCGCAAATATATTAACTAATAATTAGTTTATAATTTATCTTATAAAAATTGAATACAAACTAAAAACAAATAAAAATATAATAAAGAAAAAGAATGGAATGGGAGGTGTAAACCATTTACAAGATAGAAGAAATAAAAGGAGTAGGCGAAAAACTAGTGAAAAAAATAATTAAACAATATGGAAGCTACGATAACTTTAAAAAATCCATAGAAAACTATGAACTAGAAAAACTAATGAACATACCAGGATTAAGTCAAAAATTAGCACTAGAAATAATAAGAAAAATACTTGGAAAAAAGAATACCGAATACCTGAAAACAGAACAATCACAAAAAATCTATGATGACATAATAACAAAAATACTTGAATTTGCAAACACCGACTATGCAAGAACAAGAATACTGCTCCTGAACCCGACAACAGACTATTCAAAAATCAGAAAAACACAGGAAATGATACAGGAAACACTAGACCAAACACGAGAACTAGACTATGCATACATAAGAAACCTATACAAAAAAATAATCCCCCTCACAGACAATATAAGACCAAAATTTAATGACGAATACGCAATAGTATGCGAAGACTATGAGGATTACCTGACCCTGATAAAAAAAGGATTCGACAGATACTGTAACGTATTTGCAATAGAAGATCATGTGAACCTAGAAGAATTTGAATTCATAATATACCTATACAACCAATACAACATAGACCCTGGAGAAGCAAACAATATAGTGGCAATAAGCAACCAAAGCCCGGACTATGAAATACAACCAAACATAATACTAGAATACTATAAACAAAACAGAACAACACTAGAAAATGTACACCACCTAAGAGAATACATAGGACTGGGAAGTAACATAACCGAAGCACTAGAAGCACTAGACTCGATACAAATAGAAAAACATAACGAAATAGCAATAAATGAAATCATAGACGAAATAAAAGATGACATAAACGAAAAACTAAAGACAAAAATTCAACAAGTAGAACTGGAAGGAGATGAAATACTACTCATACTAAACAATGAAGACCTGCCACCAAAACTAATGACAATATTCGATGAAGTACTAGAAGAAGCAAGAGAAGAACTATCCGAAAAAACAGGACTACTATTTGATCCATTCATAATAAAATATCCTATAGAAATTGATGAAAACGAAGTAAAAAGAGTACAGGAAAACATTAAAGCAAACATAAACCTGAAAAAATATGAACAAGAACTTAATGCATGCAGCATACTAGAAAAATATGCAGCAGAAATAAAAAAAGAAACACAGGAACTCATAGAATATGATTACCAATTTACACTAGCAAGCTTCAGCAAATACTATGAACTGACAATACCCGAAATAGAAGACACATACCAATTAAAAGAAAGCCTGCACTTAAACCTTAAACAAGAAGAAAAAACAACAAACACGCCAATGCAGAAAATAAACTATAACCTAGACCAGAAAAACAATATCATACTCTTAACCGGAGCAAACAGTGGAGGAAAAACAACACTACTTGAAACTCTGGGACAACACACCATAATGACACATATGGGACTAGGCGTATGCTCAGCAGAGGCAACAATACCTGAAATAAACGAAGTACACTACTTCACAAAAAAACATTCCCTTAACGCAGGAGCATTTGAAACATTCCTAACATCATTCATACCAGTAACAATAGGAAAAGAAAAAAAACTGGTATTAATAGATGAACTAGAATCAATAACAGAACTGGAAGCCGCAATAAAAATAATAATAGGATTCATAGAACACATACAGGATGATAACTCCTATGCAGTAATAGTAACACATATGGCTCCTGAAATACTGAAAAGAACAGATAATGTGAAAATTAGAACGGATGGAATAGAAGCAAAAGGATTAGATGAAAATTACAACCTAATCGTGGATAGGACACCAAAAATTAATTATCTGGCAAACAGTACTCCTGAATTAATTCTGCAAAAAATATATGAAAAATCAGAAGAACCATTAAAAAGTGTATACAAGGACATTCTAGAAAAGTTCTAGTATAAATCCTATTCAACTCCTTTCTTTTAAAATTAGGATATTGCATCCCATTATTACTAAAAATTTTTTAGTGCTTACTGTATTTTAATATTCGTATTTGATAAGTCTCGGATAACAGTTTCATTACATGACTTCATTATAATCCCATCCTTGCAGTTATTATGCATGATAAGAAGGACACGAATACCTGCTGATGAGACATATTCCAGTTTTGAACAATCAATGATTACACTGTTAATAATTAAAAGATGATTAAAAGAAATAAAAGAGATTTTTAATAGATAAAGAATATTTATACATAGTATAGTTAAAAACCTAATTATTAATAATAACTTAAGACATATATAATATTATGACAATTAAACCTAAAGTTAAAATAACGAAACATATAAAACTTAATAAATTAAATGAAGAAATTAAAAAAGCTGAAATTGAAGTAAAACGATTAGATAAACTTTATTTTATTAGAGCATGTTATAAAGGAAATGATATAGAACAAGCAGCAGATATAGTTGATATATCAATACCTAGTGCTTATCGATGGTTGGCTAAATGGAATGAGGAAGGATTAGAATTTTTAAGATATAAAAATAATGCTGGAAGACCTTCATTATTATCTGATAAAGATAAAGCAGAATTAAAAGAATTAATGTTAAATACCGATTATTTAACGACAGAAAAACTACATGAACTAATATTAGCTCGTTTTGAGATAAATTATAGTTATAAACAAGTTAGAATTATTGCCCATCAATTAGGTTTTTCTTATGTAAAACCGTATCCTGAGTATGATAAAACACCACCTGATGCAGAATTACAATTAAAAAAAACACCGAAGAAATAACATTAAATACTTTTATTATAGGGTTCATGGATCAAACATCTGCCCAAAATTTACCAAATTCAGCAAGAATTCTTGTATATACAAAAGATAAAGGAAAAATCGTAAAAAATCCAAAAAAATACAGAGTAAACACGGTAGGATTTCAAGCAGTTAATGGCAATTCTTTATTAAAATTCATAGACAACTCCAAAATAGTTTCTATGATACAATACATGGCCGATATTCGAATTGTAAATATGAAAAACCAGGATATCAAAGAATTGTTATATAAAACTGTTTATAATTCAAATTTAGATGAAGAAGAGATTATTCAACAAATAATGGATAAAGAAAAAATTTCAGATAAAGAATTCAAAGAAAAAATAAATAAAAGGATAACTAATGATAAATTAACAGAAAAACAATTAATACACGGCATAGAATTAGATATAAATAAAATTAAACCAAAATCTGAGGAAATTAAACATAAAACTGAAGATCAAATATTGGATAATCTAGAAAAATCTGGTGTTGAAGCCTGGTTAAAGAAAGAAAAACCAATTGAAATAGTTTTAGATAATTACACCACCCATCAATCAACCAAATTTCAAAGAGCATGCAAAATAATGAATATAACTTTAATATACTTACCTTATTATTCCCCACATTTAAATCCAATAGAACAAGTATGGAAATCTATTAAAAGAATCGTTTCAACTACTTATATTGAAGATAAGGAACATTTAAAACTCATATTTCAATTGAATTCTACAATTTTGCAAAAAAAGAGTCATCTTATGAGAATTGGATTGAGGAATATATTATCAATAATTAAGTTTTTGACTATAAAATAGTTAATATAAATTTTGCCTGTTTACTAACTCTCCAGATCACAGGTAGATTACCAACATTCCTCCCCGAGCAACCCTCGTACCAGGCAATTAACATAAAATGTTAATATAAATATTTATATTAAAACTAGTATTTTAAAATAGTGAAAATTAAAAATTAGAAGCATGAACTCATTACAAAAATCAGAAAAACTACATAATAAATTCCAAATAAAAACACGAAATAAAACAAGTAAAGTAAATATTAAAGGCCGGCAACTTTCCGAAATTCCCATAAGCTTACCACCTATAGTACAAATCAGAACGTAGATAGACTTTATTACTGAGATCGAGACGAGATCAGATGTGACCCTATCGCTTTGGTCGCCGTACCAGTGTATACTATAATGTATATTCATCATAGTATATAAATGTTATCATCGTATATACATCCAGTAAAAACTAGTATTATCCAAATACTGAATACACCTAACTAGAATAAAGAAAAAGCCAATAACACAATAATCTCATGCCAAACTATCAATCCATGCACAACAGAACAACACAATACAGTCATCCCATAACAAAATAATTGCCAATGCTTGAAATTATATTCAATATGAAATTTGTGAAAAAATCGGGTGTTGGAAACCGCGGACTTAACAACTCGAAAAAATCTCGAAGCTTACATCCCAATCCCATCAAACAAGTCTTCTACTCATACCCTAAAAAAGCTGCTTATTTTCACGGAATACCTCAGGCTTAGATGCTT
>JAFRKG010000117.1 GCA_017431845.1 Methanosphaera sp.
CACCCATACAGGTACGAATCAACCCTTTCTTTAAATACTTTTTTTGTAAGTTTGGTAGTGTAGTGTAATAACTTTCACTCATTGATGCACCTTTAGATCTATGTTCAACTACTGTTGGAATAAGGTATGCTTCAAAACCTGCTTTTTTAATATTATAAACATAATCTACAGCATATAAATGCCAATCAGGACATACTTTTTCATTGAATTTATAGTTATCAAACACATTTTTTGGAATAATAAATAAACATTCGTCTATTGTACTTGCCTTTTCTTCTTTTTCTAATTTAAATGGTGAAACATCAACTGCCGGAACGCCTTGTTTAATATTGCTTCTTACAATGCTGTCAGTAGTTTTGCCTGCAACACCAATAATTCCTACTTTTTTTAACTTATCTATTTGTGAAGTAGTATTCTTTATCCAATCAGGGTCACTAAAGAAAATATCTTGATGAGCAAATACAAAATAATCTCCAGTAGCTTTTTTAGCACCATGATTTAATGCAGAAGCAGCACTAGAAAATTCATTATTTCTATTGTCTACCAATATTAGTTCGTATTCTATACTCTGAGTATTTAAACTACTAATCAGGTATTTATTCAGTATTTCTTTATTATTATAAACACAGATAATACTCATCATTTTAATCATAATCCTAACTTGTTGCTAATTTTTTCAGGCAATAATTGCTTTAAAATTCCCCAATCATCATAATCAAATGTTTTTAATAGTAAGATACAAGTAAAGTACACTATTATTCCTACAAATATGCTAATAAACAATTCTAAATTTAAGTAATATATTACAACTCCCATGATTACACTAGCAATCAAAGGTTTTGCTATTATATGACTTATTGGAACTTGATAGCCGTATCTATGCATTATGTACATGTAAAATATAACCATACTGACCTCGTTAAGTACTGTAATCATTGCAGCACCTATTCCTCCGAAGAGGTTAATTAGTATGTAATTACCGATTGTACTGAATAATAAACAAATAAATGTTGCTTTGATAGTTTCATGTTGCTTATTAATAGAAGCGATGCTGGTACCTAGTATGTAACTTAAAAATATTGCAGGTAAAGCCCATATGATAAGTTCCAGTATTGGAATAATGTTTACATAAGCAGGTCCATAAATAAACAATATAATTTTGTCAGATAGTACTAAAGTACCCATGGAGATAGGAATGCTTATTATAGTCAAATATTTCAATGATTTTTTATAGGAATATGCCAGCATGTCCTTACTGTCTACAAAGAATTTTGAAAATATTGGCATTATTGCAGTGGAAAAGACAGTTGGAATGAATATCAGAGCTTGCATTAAATTAAATGCGGCAGTATATTCCCCCACAACAGCATGTGTAGTTAACATATTTAAAAGAATAGTATTCATTTTAAATGATATTAAAGCAAAAATGCTGGTAATTGCCAGAGGGAAAGCATTATAAATTAAGTATTTCCAGAATTTATAGTCAAATTGGACATGTATTAATCCATAATTTTTTGTACACATTGCAAAGTTATATATTAACACAAAGATGGATGATATAAGATAAACTGCGGAAACAACTATAACGGATTGCTTTGTAAATACACAAATCATTATTCCAACAAATAAACTTACAGCATTAATAATTTCACAAATAGACTGATATTCCATTTGTTCATAAGCTCGAAACATTGAAGTGAATGTACCACTAAAAGCGTTGATAATGACGGATGAACCGATTAGGTAAACAACGATTTTGGTCGTATTATCAAATGTTCCTATATTAACAAAGAGGATTAATAACAGCATTGTAATAATGGATAATATTAACTTAATTAATCCGTGATTGCCCAAATATTTTTGTGTTTTACTTTTATCACGTGCAACTTCTCTAATAGTTAAGGTTGACAATCCTAAATCTGTAAAAATTGAAAACAATCCGGAAATTGCCGTAGCAAAAGATATAATACCAAAATTTGTTGTTCCGAGGTATCTTGCTGAATAAAGTGTATAAAAAAATGCAAGAACGTAACTAACAAGTTATGATAAAAACAATACACTGGTATTTTTAACAAGAGTTCTAACAGTACTCATAATAATTCACTATCTAAATAAGTCTTTAATTTCAGTATTTAA
>JAFRKG010000005.1 GCA_017431845.1 Methanosphaera sp.
ACAAAAAACAGTCAAACAAAAACACAAAAAACAGTCAAACAAAAACAGAAAAAACAGTCAAACAAAAACACAAAAAACAGTCAAACAAAAACACAAAAAACAGTCAAATATAAATACGTAAAACAGTCAAATATAAATACGAAAAACAGTCAAATAAATAAAAAAATATAGATGATTACATGAAAAAATATTTAAAACGATTAATTGAACAGGATTTAAAAGATTATTTAGAAATTATAGGAGCTGTTCTATTAGTTGGACCAAAATGGTGTGGTAAAACAACAACTGCAGAACAATATGCTAATAGTGTATTAAAATTACAAGATCCTGATAATAGAAAATCCTATTTACAATTAGCGGAAATTAAACCATCCAAATTATTAGAAGGTGAAAAACCAAGATTAATAGACGAATGGCAGTTAGCACCAGTTCTATGGGATGCTGTACGAATTAGTGTAGATAATGCTGATTCTAAAAATTTATACATAATGACCGGATCAACAACAGTAAATGAAAAAGAAATAAAGCATTCAGGAACTGGGCGAATACATCGTTTATTAATGTATCCTATGAGTTTATACGAAAGTGGGGATTCAAATGGTAAAATTTCATTACAAAAATTATTTGAAGATGAAAAATTAGATATCAATGGCATAGAATCATTTCTTACTTTAGAAGACTTATTACATGTAGCTTGTCGTGGAGGATGGCCAGAAACGCTAAATATAAAAGATAAAAACAAACAGTTAAAAATTGCAACATCATATGTTGACCATATATGTCAAACAGATGTATCGGAAATAGATAATGTAAAGAGAGATCCGGATAAAATTAAATTACTACTGCAATCTTATGCTAGGAATATCTCAACCCTTGCAAAAAATACTAATATTCTTAAAGATGTTAATTCAACATATACTACCCTTGATAAAAGCACTTTCTATTCCTATATTGCTGTACTGAAAAATATATATGTTATAGATGATATAAAGGGATGGTCACCAAATATTCGTTCTAAAAATGCTATACGAAAAGGCCCTAAAAGACAATTTATAGACCCTTCAATAGCAACGGCAGTTCTTGATTTAACACCACAAAAATTAATTTATGATTTAAATACTTTCGGATTTATATTTGAAAATCTATGTATACGTGATTTAAAAATTTATTCACAATCATTAGGTGGAAAAATATATTATTATCATGACAACACAGATTTAGAAGTAGATTGTGTAATACAATTAAAAAATGGAAATTATGGATTAATTGAATTTAAATTAGGTGGTAAAGAGGAAGAAAAAGGAGCTAAAAATCTTTTAAAAATAGATAAATTGATTAAAGAAAAAATAAAAAGCAAGGATGATGTAGATATACCTGAACCATCCTTTTTAGCAATTATAACTGGGGGCAAATTCGCTTATACAAGAGATGATGGTATAAAAGTAATTCCAATAGGGTGTTTAAGAAATTAAGAAGAAGGAAAAAAAATTTATTCTTCATCTTCTTCTTCGCCAGTGAATTCACCGTATTCTTTGTCAAGTAAGAATAAAAGTTCTGGTGAATTTACAGACATTTTAACTTTTCTAAGGTCTTCTGCTGCAAGTTCTTCTTCTTCTACTTGTTCTTCTACAAACCATAATAAGAATTGGTTGGTTGCATGGTCTTTAAGTTTTATGCTTAAATCTACTAGGTCATGGATTAATGATGTTACTAATTCTTCGTGTGACTGGATTTCTTCATATACTTCTACAATGTTATTCCAGTCTCTTTTTGGTTCGTCTATTGCTTGTAATACTACACTTCCACCTTTTCTTAAGATGTAATCATAAAATTTCATTGCATGTTCTAATTCTTCTTCTGCATGTACTCTTAATGAATTTGCAAAACCTGGTAAATCGTTGTCTTCAAAATAAGTTGCCATTGATAGGTATAAGTATCCTGATTGCATTTCAGCATTTAATTGGTCATTTAATGCTTGTTCCATTTTTTTGTCTAACATTATTTATTCTCCTAAAGTTTGATAATATTATTATGTAAGACAAGTATTTATAATTATTCAAAAAAAATGTAAAGGAATATTGGTGGTGAAAAAGTGTATAATTATGCTTTTCTTGTGTATACAAAATCAGCTAATTTCATTAATGCATCTTTTGCATCAGAATCAGGAATAACAACTAATGATTCCTTAGCTTTTATAACACAGTCATATGCTAGTGCTCTAGCATATTGTATTGCACCATACTTTTCAAGTATACTCATTGCTTCAGGGATGATACTATCATCATTTGCTTCAAGTAATTCTATGAGTCTGTCATGATCTTCTTTACTTGCTTTTTCAAGTGCATATAATACCATTACTGTTTTTTTACCTTCAACAAGGTCACTGCCCACTGGTTTACCTATTGATTCGTCCCCAGTTAGGTCTATGTAATCATCTTGTATCTGGAATGCTAGTCCGACATTTCGACCATATTCTTGTAATGCATTTATTTGCATTGATGTTGCTCCACCAATTATTGCTCCTGCACCTGTTGCACCTGTAATTAATGCTCCTGTTTTTTTGTAGATCATGTTCATGTATTCATCTTGTGTAACTTCGAAGGTGTCCTCGAATGACATGTCTAATGCTTGTCCTTCACAGATTTTTATACAAGAGTCTACGAGTACTTTTAGTGCATCAATTGCTCGTTCATATCCTACATTGTCGTCTGCTGTTTTTATGATTGTTTCATATGCTTTTGCAAAGAGTGTGTCACCTGCTAGTATTGCTAATGGTTCTCCCCATACTTTATGCACTGCTTTCATTCCTCGTCTTGTATCATCATTGTCCATGATATCATCGTGTATTAGGCTGAAAGTGTGGATTAATTCTAGTGCTGCTGCAGCTTTTAATGCTTTTTCTGTGTTTCCTCCTACTGCTTGACAGCTTAGAATTGTTAATGCTGGTCTGAATTTTTTTCCTCCGGCTTTTATTAAGTGTGATGATGCATCTCTTAGCTCTTCTGGTTCGAGTGTTTTTAATGCGTCATCTATTTCTGTGTCAACTTCTGCTGAGTATGCTTTTAATATTTCCATTACATCCATTTTTAATCACCTATTAAATACTTGTGCTTGTCCATTTCTTAGTATGTGTACATCATTTCCTAGTTTATATCCTTCTTCTTCTGCTAATTCTACGAATGCTGCTAAGTGACTTAAGTCCCCGTGTGATGGGATTAAGTGTTGTGGGTTTAGCATTCTTATAAAGTCTCTTATGTCTTCGGGTCCTGCGTGACCTGATACGTGAACATTATTATATATTCTTGCTCCTCTTTCTTTTAGTCTTCTGTTTAGTAAGTCCCTGTTTGCTAGGTTTATTGGGTTAGGGATTGTTGTTGCTGAGAATATTACGTTGTCTCCAGGTTTTATTTCGAAGTTTGTTTTGTTGTTTGCTATTCTTGGTAGTAGTGCGTCTGGTTCTCCTTGGTGTCCTGTTACTATGAGCATGTATTTTGTTCTGTTTTCGTTTGCTCTTGCTAGTGCTTTGTTGATTGATTTTGAGTTACCGTATATGCTTACATTTCTTGGTAAGTTTAGTATTCCGAGTGATTCTGCTATTGAACAGTATCTTTCCATTGAGCGTCCGAGAAGTAGTACTTTTCTTCTGCTTCTTTCTGCTATTTTTGTTATTGCTTGTATTCTTTCTATGTGACTTGAGAAGGTTGTTACTATTAGTCCTTTTCTTTCTTCTAATGGTCCTTTAAGTACGTCTTTTAGAAGGTCTCTGGCTATTTTTTCGGAGTGTGTTTTGCTTTCTTTTACTTCTTTGATGTTTGTTGTATCCATTATTGCTACTTTTACTCCTTTTTTACCTAGTTCTCTGAATCTTCTGTAGTCCGGTGGTGGGGATACCATTTGGTGGTTGTCAAATTTAAAGTCGTTTGCGTATATTACTACTCCTTCTGGTGTGTGTAATGCTGCTGTGATTGTCTGTGGTATACTGTGTGTTGTTCTTACAAATTCTAGTGTGAGGTTTGGTGATATTTGTATTTTTTCTCCAGGGTTTACTGTTTTTAGTGGATTGTTTACTTTGAATTTTCTTTCGCCTTTGATTGTTTTTTCTATTAGTGCTATTGTGTATGGTGTTGCTATGATTGGTGCTTCGTATCTGTGTGCTAGTTTTGCTATTGCTCCTATGTGGTCAAGGTGACCGTGTGTACATACTATTGCTCTTACTTTTCCATCTACTTCTCTCATTAATGTGTCGTCTGGTATTACTCCTCGTTCTATGAGGTCAAGACTGTGCATACGTGATATGTCCGTGTCTTCGTGTATGTGAAGTCTGTCAAGGTGTATACCCATATCGAATATTACTACGTCATCATTTACTTTTACAGCAGTCATGTTTTTTCCTATTTGTTCATATCCTCCGACTGCTATTACTTCTATTGTCAAATTATATCCTCCTAGCATATTTTGTTGTATCTATATTTAGTTGTGTTAATATTTCCCTGGTTTTTCCGGTGATTATTAATCTTTTCTGTTTTAATTCTTCTATATTGGATGCTCCAACTAGGAACATTGCTGTTTTTAGTTCTCTTGTGAATTGGTTTATTTTTTCTTCTACCTTTTCCGGGTTAGCATATGCGTGTTTCAGGAAGGGTAATGCCATTCCAGCACAACTTGCTCCCAGGCTTATTGCTTTTGCTGCTTCTAATCCATTGCGTATTCCACCACTGGATATTACGGGTAGTTGTGTTGCTTCTATTGTTTCGATTGTGCTTACTGCTGTTGGTATTCCCCAATCCCAGAATAGGTTTCCTAGGCTTGGATTTTCACTACGGTATGTTTCTACTGCAGCCCAGCTTGTTCCTCCTACTCCTTGAACGTCTATTGCATCTACTCCAATTTCTTCAAGTATTTTTGCATCTCTGCCATCTATTCCTGCACCGGTTTCTTTTGCTATTATTGGAATGTCTGTTGTTTCGCATATGTTTCTTATTGAGTCCACATATCCTTTTGCATCAACATCTCCTTCTGGTTGGATGATTTCCTGTAATGGATTCAGGTGTATTGCCAGTGCATCACAATCCAGCATTTCTATTGCTTTTGGTGCATATTCTACTTGTGGTGCTCCTATGTTTCCGATTATCATGGATTTTTTTGCATGATCTCTTACTATTGTGAATGTTTCTGTTAGTTCTTCATTTGTTATTCCTGCTCTTTGGCTTCCAACTCCCATTGCAATATTAGTTTTTTCTGTGGCTATTGCAATGTTTTCGTTTATTTGTTTGCTTGCTTCGTGTCCACCAGTTATTGCAGAGATTATTAATGGAGTATCTAATGTTTTTCCTAAGAAATTGATTGATGTGTCTATTTCTTCAAAGTTTACTTCAGGCAGTGTTCTGTGTACTAGTTCTATGTCTTCGAATCCTGTTGTTCGATGGTGTTCTACATCTTCGTTTTTACAGATTTCTAGATGTGCTAGTTTTCTGTCTGATATCACTATCCTAACCTCCCTTATTACATTTTTTTATGTGAATAAAATGAATGTTATTTTATTAATGTTCCTTTAACTTTTTGGCCGGATACTGCTTTTTTTAGGTTTCCTTCTTTTTCTGCATTTATTATTAATGATTCTATTCCTTCTTCTGCCAGGCTTAGTAGTTCATTAACTTTTCCTGCCATTCCACCTGTTACATCGGCTTGGTTTTCATTATTTGTTAAAGTTAGTTTTGTGTCTTTTGTTACTATATCTACTAATTTAGCTTCAGGGTTTGTTCTTGGATTGTCTGTGTATATTCCATCCACGTCTGAGGATAATATTACTTTGTTTGCTTTTAATTGTTTTGCAAAGTATGTTATTATCTGGTCTCCTGAGATTATTGCAAATTTAATATCGTCATTTTTGTCAAGTACTGCATCTCCGTATATTACTGGTACAAATCCTTCTTTTATGTAACGTTCTATTGTTGATGTGTCACATGTGGTTATTCTCTGATTTTCTGTTACTATGAATGATGATGGTTTTATACCTACTGCGGGGATTCCTTTTTCTTGTAATTTCTCTACTACAATATAGTTCAATAATTGTACGGATGCTTGTGTTTTAGCTAATCCTTCAATTTTGTACAGGTTTTCTTGAGCATTTGTTATTTTTTCTCCGATTGCATACTTTTTTGCGTGTATGTGTCCGTATGATCCTGCTCCATGTACTATTATCATATCATCATTGTAGTATGATACTTCCTCTGCTATTCTGTCTAAATTAATTTCATCTATAGTTGGCTTGTTTGCATCTTTTATTGTTAATGCACTTCCACCTATCTTTAATATCATCATAATAATTTTACCTTATTATTTTTCAATGATTCGTGCAGTTACTCCTTCATCAGATTGTTCGCATTTGAAGGTAGGGTATTTGTTGTTTAGTTGACTGTATATTTCTTCGATATTGTCTGGGCAGTATGCGATTATACATCCTCCTCCACCACTACCTGTGAGTTTTGAACCTTTTGCTCCAAATTTTCGGGCCATATAAACCATGTCGGATAATTCTTGTGTGTTAACTCCTATTGAGTCCAGTAATCCCTGGTTTAAGTTCATGTAGTCCCCGATTAATTCTGAGTTCCCTTCTTCCAGAGCGTTTTTTGCACCTTTTGCAACTTCTTGCATTGCATTAAAAATATTTCCTACAACTTGTGGGTATTTCACATATTTTTGTCTAACAGATTCAACTAGTTTTCCTGTGTTTCCTGTTAATTCACAGTTTGATATTACTAGTGGTAAATCCATGTCGAAGTTTATTCTTTCTAATTCAAATTCTTCATTTATGTAGATTATTCCACCGTATGTGCTCATTGATGTATCTATTGGGCTTGCCGCTCCCTGAATTTTTATTTCAATATTTCTTGCTTCATGGGCTATGGTGTTTTTATCCATTTCTTTGCCTGCAAGGATGGATAGTGCTTTCATACAGCTTACTGTTACTGCTGCTGATGATCCTAGTCCTGCTCCCAGATACATTTTTATGTCTACTGTTAGATTAAAGCCTTTTTCAAATTCAAATAAGTTTATTACTTCGTATATGTAGTCGGTTATCATTTTGTTTTGGTCGTCTAATTCGTAGATTAGTTTCTTGTTAACCAGTTTTGATTGTGATGAATAATTGATTAGGGGTACGTTTATTTGTACTGTGTTGTCTGTTCGACTTGTTAGTTCTATGTTTACTCCCCTGTTTATTGCTACAGCTATTGCAGGTTTTTTATGTACTACTGAATGTTCACCAAACAGTATTACTTTTCCTGGTGCAAATGCTTCTATTTTCATAATTATTCTCCATTATTTTCAAAAAGGAAGGTGTTTTAGTAAATAAAATTAGTTAAACAAAAAATAGTAAAATAATATTATGTTATATCTTATATTATCCAATATTTACTTAGATAAAGAAAAAATGTAGTTCTATCAAATAGATATACTACCATGGTTTATCTAAAATTATTTAATCTAATTCCAATACATTACCTGCTATTTGCAAGTACCCCTTAAAATGATTCCCGAATAGTACAAAAAACCATTTGTACCGTTACACGTAGTAACAAATAATGATTACATTAATCAATTATCTTATAAGAATCTGTTAATAATATATATTGAAATCATATATAATAAAGTTAACCATTTTAGCTAAAAATAATCCATTTTTCAGATTAGAAAAAGAAAGAAAAAAAGGAATTTAAGATAAATTATTTGGTCTCCTGCATTATAATATAAAATGCATTGGTTGCAAAGAATAATAGGAATGCTTCAAGAAAAGCTGAAATAAGCACATCTCTTATCAGAAAGTCTAATAACCATACTAAATTAAATGATAATACCAATATTAAAGACATGATCCCTACGAATTTCAAATATCTTTTATAACCTATCCTATAAATGTACCCGTTTATTACTCGAAAATCTAATGATTTAAATAAATTACCTGACATGTTTAAATTTATTTTTCCAATAAATGAAAATGATAAGAAGAAAACAAAAATTATTATGCTTATCAATGCATTTAATTGAATACTATGTGTTAAATCTATCTGTAATGATACTGGTAATTCAGCGGATAATTCACGTAAAGTAAAAATTGTAGTGTCAATATCCATACGGATTATGTACTCATGTATATGTAATAGATTAGAATAAACACCTGTTGGTACAATGAAAAATGATGAAAGTAGTGCCGTTAAAAACATGTAATATAATGTTATGATATATTCTCTTAGTCCTTCGATAAAATTTTCTAAAAAATCATAATAATCAACAGAACTGTTATCTACTACACTGTTTGTTAAACTTATCATTAATCCAAAAATTATTAAGGTAACTACGGAATTTAATATGAACAGTAAAATTGTCCATTGTCCTATATGAACTTTATTGAATAATTCTGTTATTACTTCACATAATAATGCTAAAAGGAATACTAATATGAAATGTTTATATTCTTTGAATGGTAGTAGAAATGATTCTTTTACAATATGCCTTATCCTCATAAAATCTTAACCTACCTTATTACAAAAGTCTTCAATTAATAATGAGTATATGCTAATATCATTATCAACTTTTTCTATTTCTTCCTTTTTAAACCATTTTGCCGTTAATATCTCATCACCATCTACCTTAATTTCACCGGATTCATAATCTGCCTTGTATGCGCACATTAATGAATTTGGAAATGGCCATGGTTGACTTCCCATATACTGTATGTTACATATATTTATTCCTACTTCTTCTTTAACTTCTCTTTGAACTGCTTCTTCTATTGTTTCACCCATCTCAACAAATCCTGCTATCAGTGCATAGTTTACTGTTGTATTATAAGTGTGACGTGCCATGAGCAGCTTATCATCTTTATGTATTGCTATGATTACTGCTGGTTGAATTATTCCGTGCACGACTTTTCCGCATCTGGGACATTTAAATGCCATGCTGCCCTTTTTAATTTTGTTTTTTGAACCGCATCGTCCACAGTACCTGTTATCCTTGTACCAGTCATTTATTAGTACTGCTCTTGTTGCAATTTGATAAATTTCCTTGTCGATTAAATATAAATCTCGTAAATCTATGTAATCTTCGTTATCTGTTACATTTACGACAAAACATTCTTTTCCCCTGTATTTTCCAATGTATAATTTGAAATTTACATTGAAATTGTTTAAAAAAGAATCTTTTTCTAGGGGAATCTGATAATTCTCTGATAAGTATATTTTACGTTCTTGATTAATGATGTAATAATATGCATCATCCTCTGTATTGTATTTCTCATTAAATTCTATTTCATAATCAGAGTATAAGTATTTATCAATCATGTTAATATATTTAATATTCTTAATTAATCTAACTTTTCTATACAATATTTCGAAGATTATAATGAAGTTATGAAATGGAATAAAATATTTGATACTTCATAGCATCATAATTAATTTTAGTTTAAAAAAAGCTTGTTTTTTAAAGTATCTTGGATAGAACTATTATATACTCATTATTTCCATATTAGAGTTATATGATACGTTTATATTAACTAATAAGTTATGTTAAACAGAATTTTCAATGATAATTGATAAATCATCTGAAAAATTTACAAAATTTTAATGGAGATAGATTATGTATTCAACACAAGAGAAATATATTATTGCTGCAGGATCTTTAGCTACAGTTATTGTTGCATTCCTCTTAAATGCAGCTCCTGTAGCCTTGCCTTCCATTGCCAAATCATTTGCAATGAATAATGTCTTACAAAACTGGGTTGATACTCTTTACTTATTAACAATTGCAGTGTTTTCTATTCCATGTGGAAAGATTTGCCAGAAGTATGGTTTGAATAAAATATTAAAATATGGAATTATTATTTTCCTCATAGGTACTGTCGGTACTGGTGTTTCATTTAATGCTTATATGTTATTATTGTTTAGAGTAGTTCTCGGTATAGGTTCTGCCGTACTTAATGTTGCTTCAATAGCTTTAATTGTAGAATCAATGCCTAATGATAAGAAAGGACCTGCCGTGGGTATTGCGGTGGCTGCCGTGTATATTGGAATTGCCTTGTCACCTATTCTTGGTGGAAGTTTAATTTTTAATTTTGGTTGGCAGAGCTTGTTCTTTGCTACGATTCCATTTATTTTGTTAAATTATTATCTTATTTACAAAGTTAATGGTGAATGGAAACATGATGATATGTACAGATTTGATAGTACTGGTACTGTTCTTTATAGTATTGGGATAATTTTATTTGTCTATGGTTTTACTAGAATATTAGAAATTACCGGACAGTTGATTACAGTGACTGGTATTGTTTTACTTGTCGGTTTTGCTTTATGGGAGTTAAGGAGTAATAATCCTGTATTTGATATGAAATTGTTTAAGAATGTTCGTTTCACTGCTGCTAATTTAGCTTGTTTATTCAGTTATTTTGCAACATTCATGATTACTTATGTTTATAATTATCATTTACAGTACATTATGGGTATGAGTTCACAGACTGCTGGTATGTTTCTTATCATCACGCCGTTTATTATGATTTTCATGTCGTTACTGTCTGGTTGGCTTATCAAGAAATTCAGGGGTGAAATAATTACTGGTGTCGGTTTAGCTATATTAGCTATTGCTTTTATGTTGTTATGTACTTTAAATAGTTCCACGCCTCTTGAATTAATTTTGGTTGCTATGTTTTTACATGGTGTTGGTTATGGATTGTTCTCATCACCGAATACTGTTCTTATAACTACTAGTGTTCCTGAGGAGGAGGCTTCTAAGGCTTCGGCTTCATTGTCTGCTATGAGGTTGATTGGTCAGACTGTTAGTTTAGGTATTTTTACTACTGTGTTTGCTATTATTATGGGAAATGTTGTTATTGAACCTCGGTATTATAATTTGTTGATGGATAGTTCTCATGTTGTAGCGATTCTTGCTGTGGTTTTTGTTGTTATTGGTAGTATTATATCTTTTTATGGTCTTAAGGGAATTAGTGATTAATTCCATTATTTTTTTCTATTTTTTTATCCAAATTGTTGTTCTTTTTTAGTTAATATTATATACTAATACATCAATAATCATCTATATAGATTAATATAAATATAAATAAATATCTATTAACAAAAAAAAAGGTGATGAAAATAAGCCAAAGCACAAAAATTAGCTTCTTTGACAAATACCTGACAATATGGGTAATAATCTGTATGATAATAGGTATACTAATAAGCCAATTCCTGCCAATAATACCAGAATTCCTAAACCAATTCGAATATGCTCAAATATCAATACCCATGGCAATACTAATATGGATAATGATCTACCCAATGATGCTGAAAATAGACTTCAAATCAATAAAAAAAGTAAAAGACAACATACGAGGAATACTACTCACATGGTGCGTAAACTGGTTACTACAACCATTCAGCATGTACCTCATATCATTACTATTCTTCACAATACTATACCAAGGAATAATAACACCAGAACTATCCACACAATACCTCATAGGAGCAGTACTACTAGGAACAGCACCATGTACAGCAATGGTATTCGTATGGAGCGAACTAACAAATGGAGACCCAGCATACACACTGGTACAAGTAGCAACCAATGACATCATCATACTATTTGCATACGTGCCAATAGTAACATACCTGCTCGGAATATCTAATATCAGCATACCCTATGATACACTTATACTATCAGTAATACTATTTGTAGTAATACCATTCATAGCAAGTATAATAACAAGAAACTACTTAACAAATAATAAAGGAAAAGAATACCTCGAAGAACAATTTATACCAAAATTCAAAAACATAACAATAATAGGATTACTATTAACACTCATATTCATATTCTCATTCCAAGGAAACCTAATACTATCCAACCCACAAGACATAATACTCATAGCAATACCATTTACAATACAAATATTCCTAGTATTCACAGTAGGATATCTCTCAGCAAAATTACTGAAAATACCACAAAACATAGCAGCACCCGGATCAATGGTAGGAGCAAGTAACTTCTTCGAACTAGCAGTAGCAATAGCAATAGCATTATACGGACTAGGAAGCCCAGTAGCACTAGCAACAACAGTAGGAGTACTCATAGAAGTACCACTAATGCTAACACTAGTAAAAATTATCAACAATACAAAAGAATGGTATAAGAGATGAAAAATCTCCCAATCATTTATTTTTTCTAACAATACAGGAGTTGTTAAAAATGAAAACAGAAAACATAATTTCAATAAGTAAAGCATTAAGTGATAAAAACAGGGTAGAAATAATTAAACTGTTATCTGAAAATGAATTATGTGCATGTCACCTCCTTGAACATTTTGAAATAACCCAACCAACATTATCTCACCATATGAAACAATTAAAAGAATCTGGATTAGTAAACGTAACAAAAAGAGGAACATGGAACCATTACTCAATAAATAAAGAAACAATTGACGAATATACAGATTTCTTACAAAGCACCTGTAAAAAAAATAATCAAAATGGAATGTGTACTTGTGATAGTAAATAATAAGAATATATCTAAAAATTAACGGAGTAGATACGGTGTTTTATTTTTTGTTATTTCCATTGCTATCTCTGTTAGTTGTTCGGGTGTTTCTTTCATATCATTTTCTAACCAGCAAATTAAAAAATTATAAATTCCTCCGATGTGATAATACACATCATATTGTTCAGTTTTATTTTTCAGTAGTAATTTTTGAAAGTATTCCGGAATTACCTGTTGTATAAGATATGATTGTTTTTGTTGATGAATTATTTTGAGGAATGATTCATATTTTTGGAATATGTTAAATAGTATTGTGAAGTATTGTTTTTTTGTATTTTCCTCTTGATTATCATATGTTTCCAAGTATTCATCCATTATCATGGAAAGTTTGTATTTAATAATATCTTCTTTTGACTCAAAATTTCTATAATATGTTGACCTGTATATTCCTGCTTTTTCAGAAATCTCTTTTACTGTAATTGTTTCAAATTTTTTTTCTTGCATTAACTTTGTTAAACTTACTGTTATTTTTTCTTTAGTTTTCATTAATGTACACCTTTAAATGTATCTGTTGTTTGGTGTTATTTTCATATTTACTAAGTTTATACTTAGTTTATGCTTTATTTACTACATTATATACTATATTAGTGCTTTTGTTTATTAATACTGATTATTTAGAAGTTTATAGTTCATAGTATTATTATGTTTGTTTAGGATGTTGTGATTGTATGATTAATGCTTCTGTTATTTCTTCCAATTGATTTACTGGTATGGATATTATTACTTGGTCTTCTTTTAGTTCTGTTGCCATGTGGGATCCCATGCATCCGAAAGATATTTTAGCTTCATTGGTTTTGTAGGTGTTTACTGTTATATCACCACATAATGATTGTGTTCCCCCAACATCACACTCTATTCGTTCACCATTTGCATATGCATGTGCCCGTATTAAGTCAAATATTTGTCGTGGTTTGGCTATTATTACGATTAAATCTATGTCTTGTGGTGCATTTTCTAGTGGCATGTATGCTATTGCTTCGACTGGTTTATCCATTTTTGGTATTTTTTTGTAGAATTTTTTTCCTATTTCTTGTGTTTTAAGTACATTCATTTTATTAAGTGAG
Organism: Methanosphaera sp.; assembly: GCA_017431845.1. Classification (GTDB taxonomy): domain Archaea; phylum Methanobacteriota; class Methanobacteria; order Methanobacteriales; family Methanobacteriaceae; genus Methanosphaera. Next base: position 13,644 of record JAFRKG010000005.1, read on the forward strand.
ATTCCTTCTTTAAATTCATCTTGAAAATTTATTAATCCTAATGTTGCTATTCCAAATGGGCATCCTAGTTCTTTTTTTGTTGCGTAAAATGTGTTTCCTTTTCCTGCTGTTATGATTGCTTGACAATGCATGATATTGTCTTCTATTTTATTAAATGTTTGTGCTTCTTCTTCTTTTTCATATATTTTAATTGCTGTAGGGCTTGTTTCTAAATTTATTTTTTCTTTAATGATTTCTGCATATTTTTTGTAATGATTTGACAATTATATCACTCTTTATTAAATTTCAAAAAAGCTACATATGTAGCATTATATTAATATTTATGAAAAAGGCAGCATATAAAACTAACTAAAAAATGCAACATATGTTGCAAAAAAATAATATTTAAAAAAAATAGATTATGGTTTTAATTTACCATAAAAATAGGAAGCAGTAGCACCACCATCAATCAAGAAATCAGAACCAGTAATAAACGCTCCCCCCTCATTTAACATTAACTCAGCAACATTAGCAACCTCATCAGCAGTTCCCGGCCTTCCAGATGGACAATTAGCAAACATATTCTTATAGAAATCTCCACGAGGACCATTAAATTCATCAATAGCCAATGGTGTAACAATTATGCCCGGACTAATAGAATTAATTCTAGCACCTTTTTCTCCCCAACGACATGCTTCATACATCACCCTTTTAACATTACACCTTTTAGCTAACTGATATGCATGAAGAGTATCCTCAATATTTTCAGGCTGAAGAACATCCAAACTTAACAACTCATCCGTTGGAGTTGTTGCCAACTGTTCATCTATTGCTGCACCCAATTGTTTCATCCTATGACCAGACTGAGAAGAAATTATAACACCAGATCCACCTTCTTTTATTACTTTACCTATCTCTTCCAACAGTACAGCAGTACCATACAAATCTACTTTAAGTATAGTTTCTATTGGTGCTTGAGAAGGAGATACACCTGCTGCATTAATGAAATTACTGATTTGACCATGTTCAAGTGCTTTATTAATTAAATCTCTTATAGACTGTCTACTAGAAATATCACATTCAGTATATTCCACATCAAAACCTGCCTCTGTCATTATCTTAGATATTGATTTGGCATTTTCAATGTTTTTATCACCTATAACTATTTTTTTACCATATCCTATTCTTCTTGCAATTGCCATTCCTATCTGGCCTGCTCCGGTTAAAATTATTACATCATTCATAAATATCATCTTATAAAGTTTAAAGTTAATTTATAATTATATAATCATTTCAATATAAAATCTTTTATTTCAAAAATTAGAATATGAAACAAGTTTATTGTCTGTGTTTCTAATGAATTGAGAACAAATATAAATATTAATTAATTAAAAATAATAATAGTGATAAAATGAGTAAAGGAGTTAAAATTTTAACGATTCAAGATATTTCTTGTTATGGACAATGCTCAATCACCGTAGCTTTACCAATTATTTCTGCTTTTGGGATAGAAACAGCAGTACTTCCCTCTGCCGTATTATCCACACACACGTCTAGTTTTTCAGGTTACACTTTTAGGGATTTGACTGAAGATTTACCTGCTATTCAAAAACACTGGGAAAAAGAAGACATATACTTTGATGCTATATACACAGGATTTATCGGTTCAATCAAACAATTAGACTATATAAAAAATATTATTGAATCAAGACTTAAACCTGGAGGACAAGTATTTATTGATCCGGCAATGGCTGATTATGGTGAATTTTATAACATATTTGACCAAAAGTTTGCAGATAAAATGGGCGAATTTTGTAAACTAGGTGATTTTATTCTACCAAATACTTCAGAAGCATGTTACTTATTACATAAACCTTGGAAACCCGATTTTACAAAGGCTGAAATGTTAGACATTGCAAGGGAATTATCCTCATTCACAAAAAGATATGTGATACTTAAAGGAGATAATCATAAGAAAGATAAGATGGGCATGATTATTCTAGACAAAGAGGATGAATCTTTCACTAAATTTGTATACAATGATAAGGTTGAACACATGTCTTTTGGTACGGGGGATGTTTTTGCATCAACTTTTGTTGGTTCTGTTTTGAATGGAAAATCTCCTGAGGCTGCGGCTAAAATTGCTGGCGAATTCACTAAAAAATGTATTGAGAACACCCTGGATGATCCAAAGCATGATTATGGGGTGAAATTTGAGGGTGTAATCCCTGAAATGTATGATTTGCTTAAAAAATATTAAATTAGATTTATCTCCCCTTTTTATTCTATTTTTAAAGTTTAAATATTTGAGTTATATTTGTCTTGAATATGTAATGATGCATATTTCTTCTATTTTTTTCATAATTTTATTTTAGATGATTACATTAAGAAATTAAAATAACTTAATAATATGGAAAAAAACTAGATTAATACTAAAATAAAATTAAAATATAATAAAAAAAGTTGAATAATAGTTATCTTATTAGATAACTTAGTTAATGGAATAATCTCCATCTGGTGCACTTATTGCTGGACTTGAAGCACTGGAACTTCCGGAACTACTTGAACCACTAGAACTGCCAGATCCACTAGAACCACTACTTGAACTACCAGAACTACTTGAACCACTTGAACTACCGGAACTACTTGATCCACTAGAAGAACTTGATCCTGAGTGACTTGAAGATGATGAACTACTTGAACCACTACTTGAACTTCTAGATGAACTACTTGATGATGGTGTGGTACTTGGTGTAGAGCTTCCAGTTATACCATTGGATACTTGTTGTAATGTATCTTTAACTGGTGATGTTAATTTATCAAGTAAACTTCCGTTTGTATTGTTTTCAGGAGTAGTATTATTATTTACATCTAATGTAACATTACCTGAATCTGTTAGATTACTAAAGTCTATGTATGATGCAGCTACTGCTACCAGTGTGCCTATTAGGGCAATTGCAACTATTGCAATTACCATTAATTTTACTCGTTCTCGCATTAATTATCACCCTTTATGGTTCTTTATATATTCATTTATTAACCAGGAGGAAATACTTATAGTTGATGATGGAATTTCTATTTCTTCTGGTTTAAACCATTTTGCTTCTAATATTTCATCACCATCTACTTTTATTTCGCCACTATCATAGTCAGCTGTGAATCCTAACATTAATGAATTTGGGAAAGGCCATGGTTGACTTTTCACATATCTGATATTTTTTATTTCTATGCCAACTTCTTCTTTGACTTCTCTTCGTACAGCTTCTTCTATTGATTCTCCTGCTTCGACGAATCCTGCTATTAATGAATAACTATGTGTTTTATGATAACTGTGTTTTGCCATTAGTAGTTTGTCATTGTTGTTTATTGTTACTATGATTGCAGGTGCTATTCTTGGATAATGCATTTGTCCGCATTTTGGACAGATTAACATCATATCTTTTTTGTCTATGATAGTTTTTGTACCACAATGTCCACAGTATTTGTGTGACATGTACCAGTCTCGTACAAGTACTGCTCTTGAGGCCATCTGGTAATCTTCATGGTTAATATCATATATTTCAAATAAATTATGAAAATCTTCTGTTTCTATATTAGTATTTGCTACTATAACTTCTTTTTGTTTATAATTTCCTATGTATAATTGAAATTCTAATTTTAAATCTTTTATCATTTCTTCTTTTACATAAGGTATCGAATTATTTAATAGGTATAATTCTCTTTTGTTATTAAATATAAAATAGTACGCTTCATTTTTGGTACTATAATTTTCTTTGAAGTTTATAGAATAATTTTCATAAAAATATTCTTCTATCATAAGATAATCTTTATATTCACTATAATAAATATGTTGTGTTATTAAAGTAATTTTTTAAATAAAATTATTTTAGGTTCTTGTTTAATTAATCTATAACTCTGTATTATCTTATTTTAATTACAAATTGTAATATTTAATCATTTATAATGATAATTTAATAAGTATAAAAAATAAAGAGAATATTAAAGGAGGAATGATAATATGGACACTAATGACATTGTTAATGATGCTTTACATTATCCTCTATCGGATTATAAGAAGTTTCTCATGTTAGGTTTACCTAATCTTGTGTTATCAATATTTTTCATTGTATTTATTATTCAAGCAGTAGGATTAGAAGGAATATCAGATTTACCTAGTAACATGATAGTTTATTCACCATTATTTAGTACTTTTATATTAACTACCATGATTTTTATAGTAGTGTTGATTATTGGTACATTGATTATAAGCGGTATTCAATTATCTGTTATTCGTGAAACAATTAAGGGCAATAATATTTTACCCAACTTAGAGATTGGTAAGAACTTTGTTGATGGTTTAAAAGTAACCGTTTTATCAATGGTTTATATTGCTATTCCTGTTATTATTTATATGTTAATCTTGTTTGGATTAATATATCTTTTAAAAGATAATGCTTTTATAGGCATTATATTACTTTCAGCAATATTAGTAATTGTTTCAATTTTCCTATCAATAATATTAATTGTAGCTTTAGGAAGATTAGCTGAAACTAATAGTTTACAAAAAGCATTGGAATTTGGAATAGTTTATGAGAGAACTAAGGTTATTGGTTTTGGTAAAATATTTTTATTCATAGTATTCTCAGTATTGCTAAGTTTTGTTATTTCAATTATTGGATCTGTTCTTGGATTAATTCCTATACTTGGTTTTATTATATCAACATATGTATTGTATACTTACTATTTCCTAGTATTATCCAGATGTTATGGTCTGCTATACAAGGAGAATTTCAGTGTTATGGATGGATATAATAATAATGGTGTTCATGAGAATAATGATTTAAAAATCATAAAAGAAGAGAAAATAGTATCTGATAAAGAAGTAGTTAAAGAACGAAATGAAAATACTAAATTAGATTATCAACAAGATAAGGACAATAATGTTAAATCATTAGATGCATTTAAAAAGTGTAGTAATTGTGGTTTTTCAAACCCTGATTATGTGAATTATTGTTCAAATTGTGGAAATAAAATATAACTCACCACCCATTTTCCTATTTTTTAAAAATAAAACACAGTACATGTAGATTATATGATTTATATATTAATAAAATCCATATAAAACATTTAAACAAAAATAATTATTAATAATAATTATAATTAGTAAAAAAAGTATTAAAAATATAAAAGGTAAATGTAAGTAAAATATTATCTTACAATTTTGTTACCAACCATTATAGCCTTATTAAGTTGATCCTCTTTAGAAGAAATACTATTCTCCCTAGCATTACCAATCAACAACTCAACATCCTCAACAACAAAACCCATACCACGAATAACATCAACACTAGTTTCAAGATTATGCTTAATATACTCATACATAGGCGGATCCACAGCAGCCTGACTGGCAATCACAGAAAACTTCTTACCACTGACACCATAAAAGTCAACACCATTCATAACAGCATACATTCTATCCATAAAAATCTTGGCAAGACTAGAAACATTACCCATATAAATAGGAGTACCAAGAACAATACCATAAGCATCCTTGATTGCACTATAAACCTGCTGCAAATCATCATCCTGACAACAAGTACCATTATTACTAGCACAGTAATCATCAGCCTGACAAGTCCTTATATTCATAGAATTCAAATCAAACAACTGTGTATCAGCACCTTTCTGAGCAGCCGTGCTAAGAGCTTTTTCTAAAGCAATACGGGAATTACTGCCCTTTCTGGGACTAGTATTTATACCAATAATCTTCATTAAATCACCATAAAAAATCTATAATAATGATTATGTAATTTAAAGTAAAAATAGATTCTAAAAAAATAATTTAAGGGGTGGTTAAAAAATAAGTAAGTGATAAAAAAGCTTTAAACCTTATAAGTTTGCTAAAGCTTCTTTAACTGCTTCAATATCATCAGATACTTCTACAGTTTCATCCACTGGTTCTAAGTGTTTAATGTTACATCTTTTGTTTTTAACTTCGTTTCCAACGATTTCAACAAAGTTTTCATCAATAACATCTACGATAACACATTTTTTCCCAGATTCTCTTCCTGCGATTTTAACACATACTCTTCCTTTTTCTATTGCTGGCATTTATTTCACCTATTTATTTTTATTCAATACATTTAGTTATAATATTTAACGTTGCCTGTTCATCAAAAGTACCAGTATTAATTATAATATCATAAATACCTAAATTATCAATATCAATATCATGAATTTCCTGATATCTTTTCTTTTCACTAGCAGTACGTTCTTTGATTTCTTTTATAACCGTATCAAGGCTTTTGTCTTCTCTGTAACTAATGCGTTCTGCTCTAATGTTATCCGGAGCCATAAGCCAAATACGATAATCAGCATTAACAAAAAATGCTGAAATTCGACCTTCAACAATTAAATTATCAGCTTCATTAGCTATCTTTGCTTGTCGCTTATCGAGTTCAATATCAATTTCATCATTACCCTCAGCAAACTCGTTGAACTCTAACACACTCATGTTATGTTCCTTAGCTAACTGTCTAAAAACATCACCTGCAGAAATGTAGGGGATATTCAAATAATCCGATAAATGTTTGGCTGCAGTTGACGTTCCAGTACCTGCGAGTCCACCGATAGTAATAATCATAATGATCTTGCCTCTTCTTTTAATAATTGTTTAGTACAGTTTGTACAGTACATTCCACCGTAAGGTCTGTTTGGTCTTCTTTGATTTTTAGATAATTTTCTAATTTCATATGGTCTTCCACGTGGAACTGCATCTAATACTTTTCCACATTTAGCACATACGTGTTTAGAAGGTTTCTTTTTGTTGTAGTGTACAACTCTTCTTCCACCAGGAACTCTTTTTTCTCTTTTCTTGAATGTTCCTGTTCTAAATCTAGGTGCAGACATTGCTTTTCCTCCTATCAATTAATTATAATTATTAAATGTATTTTCCCTTATACCTTAATAATTTATTCTCTACTTTTATGTTTATAACTGATAACTATAAAATTGTTATCATAGAATTACATAGTTTTTAATCCAAGAATTCTTCTGAATACAAAACTCATAGCAAATGATGAGAGAATGTACCAACCGAAGAAGTTAATTGTTAATGGATTAGACTGTGTCCAGAATATATTCCATATTGGCATTAACAGCATATAAAACTGTGATGATGCGATATTAATAACAACATTACTTAAAACATGGTTACTTACCATACCATAATAAATTATCATTATTGGAATAATTGTAATAAATGATGGTTTCATTTGCATAACCATTAAGTCTTTCTGTTTAGGCATTAAATCCATCTGTTTTTTCTGCACTTTAGCTAATGCCTTTGGATCTCCGGATTGTTGAGCAGCCCTCATCTCCTTCTGTAATTCTTTTGTTTCGGCTTGAAGTTCCTCCATCTTATCATAGTCAATTAAAAACTTCTGCAATACTACAATAATAAATGCAATAATTGTTGCAATTAAGAATATTGTAAATATCGGATTTGATGGATTAGGATCCAAGCTTATTAATGGATTTAAAAGAAAATCTAAATAACTCATAATCTAGTCCTCTAAGACAAAATATCCACTATTTCAGATACTGCTTTATCTAATCCATTATCATTGTTTTGAACCATAGCTACTGTTGCACCAGTCTGAACTGCATAACTCATTGCTGTAGCTCTTGACATTCTCTGATGTAAATCTATTTCATCAGTATATTCAATGTCACGTACACGAGTGTCATCGTTCATTCTTCTGTACATAATTTCACTAGGTTTTGCTTCGATTAAAATAAACTGTGTTGGTTTTAGTTCATCTAATACCCATATTGGTAATCCTGGTAAAAAACCTTTTGGGGTTTTAATAGTACAGTGTGTATCGATGATAACATCATCATTTTGTGCTAATAAATGAATTTGTTCAGCAGCTTTTTTTTGCACTTCTTTTTGAATTTCAGGATCTAATTTTCTCATATCGTCACGAGATTCTACTAATCCTTTTTCTTGTGCAATTTCAAACATTATGTTACCATAATTAATATTGACATAGTCAATTTCTTCTAAAACTTTGTTAAGTACTGTTGTACTACCAGTTCCAGGTATACCTGCAAGTACTACTATGTTCATTATAATCACTTCAATATTTATTATTTTTATTGTTTATTAAAAAATTATAAAGTAAAAATATTATAATTTTTACCCATAATTATTATTCGTCACCTAAGAATCTTCTTAACATAGGGTTTACATCCATAAGTTGTTCTTTAGCGATTTCTTCATATAATCTGTAAACAACACCTACTGTAAGTAATACCCCTGTACCTCCTCCGAGTGCCCCGGTAAGGTCTGCTGCAAATGCAAGTAAACCTACGAATGCACCACCGAGAACGGTAATTGTTGGGATGTACTTATTCATTATTCTTTGGAATTGAACTTTACTACTTCTGAATCCAGGTACTTGAACACCCATATTAGAAAGTTGTTGAGCAACTTGTTTTGGTCCAATACCACTTATTTCCACCCATAGTAAAGCAAATCCAACGGATAATGCTATAAACACTATTGCATATATAAGAACTTTCAATGGATCCGTGAATAATACAGATACACTTGAAGGCGTACTTAAGTAATATGCAATACCACTAATTGCTTGACCTTGTGATACTTCTCCTAAGATTGGGAATCCTGCTGATTGGAACAAACCTGCAAATAACTGTACATTTAAGAACAATGCACTTACTAATATAACAGGCATGTTACTAGCATAAACAAATCTTAAAGGATATTTTGATCTAGCTCCTTTAACTCCACCATATGATAATGGAATTTCTACTCTCATACTTTCAGCATATACTACAACAAGGAATACTATAATTGTAGATAAAACTGGAATCAATAAACTGAAATTAGGTTGTCCAGTCATTAATGAATATATAAATGCAGGTATTCTTCCTGCAGGAGCTGAAGTTGCTGCAGTCGGTAGGAAATTAAATGTACCAACAATAATTGTTTGAGCTACACCTGCGGCAATGAATAATCCAATACCACTACCGAATCCCCATTTACTTACAACTTCATCCATATAGATTATTAATATACCACCAAGAAGCATTTGTAATATAAGTATTAACGTATAGTCTCCACTGATTGGAGGTAAAGAACCTGTAAGTACAAGTACTGCTGCCTCAAATAAAGTGAAAAGCATAGCTAATAGTTTCTGAGTTCCTTGGAATGCAGCTTTATCTTCGGCTAATGATAAATCCAAATTAATCAATTTACCACCAACTAATAATTGCATTACAATTGATGCAGTAACTATTGGACCAATACCTAAAGTAAGGATAGTACCAAAGCTACCTGCCATTACTGATCTTAACTGAGCGAATTGGTCTACAGCCGTCGGACTTAAACCAAATAATGATACTTCTGCTAATATGAAGTATAATACTAATATTATTCCTGTCCATTTAATTTTCTCTTTAAACCCAAGCCTTTTATCTGGATTAGCAACTTGAGGTAAAAGGGAATAAAATGGTTTTAGAAAATCTAGTGATGACATATTTACTCCCATGGAAAGATATAATTCTTCAAATTATACCCACTAATATAATTGTTTTTATATAATTTCAGCTATTCCGCCTACTTCTTCGATTTTTTCAATAGCACCTTTAGAGAATTTAGGTGATTTGATTGTCAATGAAGTGGATAATGAACCTTTTGCTAAAACTTTGTTGTAACCTAGTTCAGTTACATCTAACACAATTTGGCCATCTTCTTCTACTGCAATTTTATCTGCTAGATATTTTTCAAGATTGTTATCAATATCTAGAAGATTGATAGGTTTAAATTGTTGAATAGTTTTTGTAGGACGTGTGAAACCATATTTACCGAAGTGTTTAGGATCGTTAATAACCATCCAAGTTTTGTGGTGTTTGTTTAAACCTGCGTTTCCACGACCTCCACGGTGTCCTGCACCTCGACGTTTTTTAGTACATCCTCCACCAACAGATCTTGAACCTCGTAGTTTTCTGATTTTTTTAGTTTTTCTTATCATTCATGACACCTACAAATTTAAATCATTTTTTCAAGTAATTCATTAATATTCTCAGATCTGTAACCAAGTGATCCTCCTTCTGTGAAAGGTTGTCTTGTTCCTTCGTAACCTTTTCTTGGAGGGTTTAAACGGAATAATGGTTTTAATCCATTTTCTTTAAGGGTGGTTTCACCATTGAATATTGCTACAGATAAAGCTTCTACTGAATCATATTCAGTGTTTTCTTTAACATATTCATCTGTTACTCTTCTGTTACCGGAAAGTCTTCCTCTTTCAGAAACTAAAGTTTTAAATGTTTCTTCAGATACTTCTCCCCAGGTAATGTAATCTTTTGCTTTTTGTAACATTCCTTTGTAACTTGGTGTTTCTGGAATTACAACTGCATGACTTATTCTTGTAAGATTAAGCATATCAAGTGTATCTGCGATGTTTTTTCTAATTCCAGTTCTTCCACGAATTCTTATAACTGCATACATAATAAAAACCTCACTTAATCAATTACTCCAAGAGCTTTAAGTTCTTGTTCACTTGATTTTACACTAGATAATGCTTTAAGAGCATCAAATACTGCTCCTGCAAAGTTAATTGTAGTTTGTGTTTGACCACTGGTCATACTCCATACATCAGCAATACCTGCTAATGAAAGGATGGTTTTACCTACATTTCCTATTGCAAGGTTTACTCCTGCTGGTGCTGGTATAAGTGTTACTTTTACACTGCTTCTTTTACCTTCAACTTTGTAAGGTACTGTGTGTCTTCTACCGCAACCGCAACCCCAGTCACCGCATCCTCTTCGTACTTTAATTAGGTTGTATTTTGCATCATCAACAGCTTTTCTGATAGCAGGACCTACTTCTTGGGATTTACCTTGACCTAATCCTACGTATCCATCTTTATTTCCAACTGCTACGATTACTCTAAAGTTAACTTTTCTACCAGATTTGTGCATTCTTTGAACAAGGTTAACATCCATAACTTCTTCTTCAAGATCTGGTAATAGTGCGTCAACAATTTCTAATTCCATTATAGGAAGACCTTTGTCTAATATTTGATCAATATCAGTTATTTCGCCTTCTTTAACTTTTCTACCAAGTTCTGTTTTTGGTTCCCATGCTTCAACATTGAACTTGTTAGTAGAATTCTTGTTGTTTGATCTATTTGATCTTTTGCTCATTGTGTTGCCTCATCTATTTTATTTTTAACGCTTTCAAAATGATCTGGTATTTCTTCTGGAGATAATCCACATCTTATGTAATTTGCGAATTTTGCGTTTTTCTCATCATCATCCATGTTTTCTGCATATTGTGCAATATGTTCTCCTCTGATTCTTGAGTCATCAGGTAAGATGGATTCATTGTGAGGTATGTATAATCCTGCATCTAAAGCTCCTTTTAGCACTGCATAAATTTTTGTACCTTTTATTGCTGGTTGTAATCCTATGTCTAAAATTGTTTCATCATAGTCTTCATTAAGTGCTCTTTTACCAAATAAGTATCCGGTAAGGTAAGCTGCAGATGTATTTTTACCATTTCCTAACCATCCATAATCTTTTAGTTGTTTGGATGTTGCTGAAACTAATGTTTCATCCCCGTTTTCTCCAATTTTAACTAGTTGTGTTATGGTGTGGTTTGATGTGATTCTTACAACCATTCTGGTTTTGTCGAGGTCAACTAATTTATATCTTTTGTTGTAATTAGTTTTTCCTTCTCTTCTTCTTTTGAATTGTACTTTATATGTTGCTCCACGTGCCATAATCTATTCCCCCGTTTCTTTTAGCATTCCGTGGTCTTTTGCATAAGTTTTCATGTATGATTTACTTCTAAATGCTCCACCTTTTGCCATATTATATAATTTACGGTATGTAGTTCTGTCGATTTCATCGTTAGCACGCATGTCTTTAAGAACAACTCTTAAAGAACGGATTGTACTCATCCATGCTTCTTTCTTAGGAGTTCTTGCTTTTTTAGCCCCTTTGATACTACCATGGCCTCTTCTTCTACCTTTTTTCTTTTGTTCAGCATTCTTTTTTGCTCTGTAACTGCTTATTCCATTAACAGGTTTGGCTTTAATAACACCGTCATTAATCAAAGCTTTGATACTATTTCTAGTGATTGCCCTGGATACTTCTTCGAGGTGATCTGGATCAATCCATACTCTGTTAACTCCTACTTTAAGTATTTTTGCAGCTAATTTTTTCTGTGTGGTAAGATTCATGAAAATCCTCCTTAATATAATAAACTTCATTAAGATTTTTACATAATGTATTCAACCTTGAACCATTACTAAAAACAAATCTTAATTTAATAGTTTTACCCCGTTTTCTTTAGCGTATGCTTCAATTAACTGTCTTTTTCTATTTCCTACTGTAGCAGCTATTCTTGCTGCATCAGTTTCAGGATTTAAAGCTTTGATTTGTTCAACATTTTCGACTAATACATCTTTAAAACCTGAAGGATGTAATCCTCTAGTAGCTTTTGGACATCTGTATCCAACTCTAGCCATTGCAGGTTTTCTTGCTTGGTATCGTCGTCTTTTACTTAGTTTACCTCTAGGTCTACGGTAACTGTCACCAAGTTTTTTGTATCTCCAATATTCTTGTCTTTTGAAAGTTGGTTTTTTAGTCATAATAACTTCCTCTTTAAAAATCTTATTCTAATTCTTCCTGTCTTTTATCTACTAAGTAAATTCCGTCTTGGAATATACGAGGATCACGTCTTTTAATTTTGGTAGCTTGTTCAATGTTAGCCATTGTTTGACCTACGTGTTCTTTGTTAACACCAGTGATAGTTACATCGTCACCTTTAACTTGAACTTTTACATCATCACCAATAATTTTTGCTACACGTGGACTTCTTTCCCCTAGGAAGTTGTCAATTGTAACTTTTTTACCTTGAACTTTCACAGTCATTGGAAAGTGAGCATAGACGATTTTCATTTTGTAAGTAAAACCATGTTTTACACCATAAATCATGTTTGAAATATGTGATTTAATAGTTCCTACCATAGCTTTATCTTTTTTGTTTGGGAATGCTACAAATATTGTAACATTTTCATCATCTTTTGTTACGGTAATATTGTTATGGTTGAAGTTTCTCTTAATTTCTCCGCCATTTCCTTTTACAGTAACATCATTGTTTGCTTCTACTGTTACTGTTACATCTTCAGGAATAGGGATTATCTCTGTTATATCTGCTAATTTAACCATTTTTTCACCTAATATACATAAACTAATAATCTTCCACCAATTCCAGCTTCTTTAGCTTCGTGGTGGGTCATTACACCTTGTGGTGTAGTTACGATAAGAATACCGAAGTTCTTTGCTGGTAAGTATCTTTTCTCAAATTCTTCGAATTCATCGTTTTTTACAGCGTGACGAGGTTTGATAACACCACATTTGTTGATGTTACCTGCTAATTCTACATTAAATATTCCAGCTTTACCGTCATCTACTAATTCAAAATTTCCTATATAATTTTCCTTTTGCATTACGCTTAATACATGTCCAATGAGTTTGGATGCAGGTTTGATAGTTGCACTATCATTACCTTGTAACTCGTTGTTTCTGATGTTTGTTAAAGCATCTGCAAGAGGGTCCATAAGAGACATTCTATAAACACTCCTGTTTAGTTATATTTTTTAAATCCGATTTTTGGAGCTATTTCTCTGAAGCATTGACGACAAAGGTTTAAACCATATCTTCTTACTATTGCTGAGTGATCTCCGCATCGACTACATTTTCTTGCTGCTTTCCCGTATTTTCTTGGCACAATAATCACCTTCTATTCTATAGTAACTTGGAATTTTTCTTTCATTAATTCCATTGATTCTTCTTTTGTAACTCTTTGTGCTTTTGGTATTTTTTTAGGTCTGATTCTTCTTTCTTTAATTCTGTGACCAGGTTTTTGGAAAGTTACTGAAACATCCATACCAAAAATTCCAATATCAGGATCATATCTTACACCAGGAATATCAATGTGTTCTCTGATACCGAAGGATACGTTACCTTCTTTATCAAATTGAGAAGCTTTGATTCTGTTTTCTAATCCAGCTAATACCATAGATATGATTTTTTCAGCTTTTTCTCCTCTTAATGTAACTTTACATGCAATTGGTTGTTTTTTACGAATACCAAATTCAGGGTTTGTTACTTTTGAGTATGTTCTTACAGGTGTTTGATCTACAAGAGTTTCAATTAATTTTTCTGCTCTTGTTAATTTTTCCCCACCTTCACCAACACCAATGTTGATGGTTGCTTTTGCTATGTAAGGTTTTTCCATCACATTCATATTAGTCATCTCCTAATAATGATATGACAGGTTTATCTGTACCTACAACAAATACATATTTTGCTAAGGTTAAGAATGAACCTTCTTCTGTTGCAATTAATACTGTGTTTGATTTTGAAGATTTTGTGATGTTAATTTCTTCGATTTTACCGATTTCACCAGTGTGTTTACCACCAGTAATTAATGCTAAAGAACCTACTTCAAATTTTATTGAATCTGAAATGTTTTGTTCTGGTACATTTAATAATAATACATCACTTGTTTTGTAATCATCTTCTTCGATGATAACGTTTCTACCATCATGTAAGTTTAATTGAGTTTTTCCACCTTTGATTGTGGTTTTGTTTTCAATGCTTACTAATTTGAATGATGCATCTTTTTCTTCAATTTCGTTTAGTACTAATCTTCCTTTGTAGTCAGGTATTAAACGGTAGTATTTGTTTAGTTTAGGAATGGAAATAACATCCATGAAACCTACAGGGAATCTGTGGTCTTTTCTTGCTGTTCCATCTACTAATACATCACCATTGTTTAAGATAATTTTTGCTTCACGAGCATTTTCTGCTACGTTTAAGATATCTCTTAATACCATTACTAAAGGTAATGATTTATCTAAAGCATGTGGCCCTGCACTTGTTTTGGTTGTCCATTTTTCTTCTTTTTTGTGTATAGGCCAGGTTTTAGGTGCTTTAAATCTTTTTAAGTGTTTACTTGATCCCATATTTGCCATGATTATACCTTCCTATTTAATGCACTGTTTCTTCTTTCATCATCTAAATAAATATCTGTAATTACTAAGTTTGATGGGTGAATTGGTTGGTATAATTTTGTACCATCTTGTTTTTGGCTTGAAGCACCGTCAACAAGTACACGGTAATTTTTAAGATCTACACCTTCAACTATTCCTTCAGTTCCTTTAAAGTCACCACGTACGATTTCAACTTCATCTCCTTTTCTTACAGGGAATGATCTTCTGTTGAATTCTTTTCTTAAATCATCAGATAAGTGTACGCTCATTGAGTTGTGACGTTTATGTAGTGGAGCTGTATATAACGCTTTACGTTGTTTTCTTGGTTGTTTTGACATTTTTTTCACCCTTATACGATTATACTTGCAGCACTACCAATTGCAGGCCAAAGATCTGCAGCTTCTTTTGCAATAGGTCCTCTGATTTCTGAACCTTTAAGTACACCATCTTCTGTGATGATTACAGCTGCGTTGTCTTCAAATTTTACTCTAAGACCATCAGCTCTTCTGTACTCTTTTTTCTGACGTACTACTACTGCTGTTGTAACTTCTCTTCTCATGTCAGCTGTTCCTTTTTTAACGGAAATAACTACCATGTCACCTACACCTGCAGATGCAAGTCTTCTTCTAACACCTTTAAATCCTTTTACAGAAATTATTTCTACTTCTCTTGCTCCAGTATTGTCTACACATTTAAGTCTAGCACCAATAGGAAGTGATTTGGAGACTTTTGATGTAATTGCTTTCATTTTATCTATTCTCCTTCTTTAACTTCTACTAGCACGAAATGTTTAGTTTTACTAAGTTGTCTGCATTCTGCTATTTTTACAGAATCTCCAACTTTTACATCAATACAATCTGGTTTGTGTGCTTGTATTTTTGAATTTCTTTTTTCGTATCTTTCGTATTTTTTAATAAACTTATAGAAACTTCTTTCTACAGTTATTGTACGATCTGCCTTATCACTTGTAACTGTTCCTTCTATAACTTGACCTCTTACAGAGAGTTCACCGTGAAATGGACAGTTAGGATCGTGACATTCGTTTTCTGGTTCTTTAACATTAATGCCTACCATTGTTTCACCTAATTTTTTTAAATTTCTTTTTTATCCGGTCTTCAGGGCGGGCTAAAATAACTTTCCCATCAATTGAAACTTTATCACCATTTGGTAATGTAAACAATAATGTTACATTCTCTTTTGGGATAATTTTCTCATCTTCCCCCGTATCTATTTTAATAGTATTACGAGTTTCATCAATAATTATTCCATGTATTCCAATTAATCCTTCATGATTACTGTCAATAACTTCAACAGTTAATCCAATAAATTCATGTCGAAATACGTTTTGTGGAGTTATCATAATAAAACTTCACATAAATGAATTTTTATTCCCTGTTCAATATCATAAAATATTGAATTATCATCTGAATCTTCTAGATTAATCTATTTAATTTCTATAGTATCTGAGGAAAAACCCATACCTGCTAATACTTCTTTAACTTTACGTTTATGGTCTCCTTGTAATTCAATTTGACCTTTTTTAGCAGTTCCACCACAAGCACATTTAGACTTAAGAGTCTTAGTTAATTCACGTATATCTATATCGTGTTCATCGATACCTTCAACAATAGTCATGAGTTTACCAAATCGACGACGTACTGTATATACTTTAACTTTTTGTACTTCACGTGCAATTTCTTCACATACACATAGATCTTCTGGAAGACCGCATATTTCACAGATTTTCATCTCTATTCTTATTCTCCCTGTTGTTTATTTTCATTCATTATAGTAAGAACACGGGCAATAGTTCTTCTAGTTTCTCTAATTTTACCAGGGTTATCTACTCCAGATACTGCTCCTTTACCAACTAATGTATCATATTCAGCATGAAGTTCATTAAGTTTAGTTTGAAGGTCAGATGGACTTAGTTCCCTAATTTCTTTACTTCTTAAAATAACCATAAGTGACTCCCCATTATTCTTCTAAAGTTTCAATGTCTTCTTCTTCGGTAATTTCTTCAACTTCAGCTTCTGCTGAAAGTTCTTCTAATATGTCTTCACCAGTGATTTCTTCTTCAATTTCACTTTCTTGAACTGCTTCAGTTGATACTGGAGCTTCTTCAACAATGTCAGATTCTTCAGGTTCACTAATTTCAACATAGTCTGGTAAAATTACTTCAGGTGGCATGATTCTTACATAAATTCCGAGTACACCAGGTTTTAGAGTTACTGTAGCAAATCCTTCTTTTACGTGTCTGATTGATGGTTCTCCACATTTTTTAATGTATCCATCATTGAATTTTGCACAAGCAGATCTTGAACCTCTGATTTTACCAGAAATTGTAATTTCTACCCCTTGAGCACCTGCATTCATAATTCTTCTAATGTTTGCGTATGCTACTCTTCTGAATTGCATTCCTCTTTGTAACATTGAAGCACATTTATGAGCCATGATTCTTGGGTTTAATTCAGGTACTTTAACTTCTTTAACTTCAACTTGAGGGTTTTCAAGATCGAAATTGTTTTGAAGAGTTTTGGTAATTGATCTTACGGTTTTTCCACCTCTACCAATAACCATACCTGGTTTTTCAGCGTAGACAATAACCATTGTTCCTACAGGTGTTACTTGAATATCCATTCCACCATATCCTGCTCTTTCGAGTTTAGTTTCAAGATATTCATCTATTCGAGTTCTTTTTAATCCTTCTTTAACGAAATCTTTTTCAATCATTTGTACTTAGGCCTCCCCCAATACGATTTGAATATGTGTTGTAGGTGTATTTGAAGGGCTAGCTCTACCAAATGCTCTTGGAGTCCAACCTCTTATGATAACCCCTCTGTTTGCTGATGCATGAACTAATTTAAGGTTTTCTACATCTAATTCTTCGTTTTCTGCATTTGCTTCAGCATTTTCGAGTACTTTTAAAATTGCTGCTGCTGCTTTAACTGGGTATCTACCAGATGGCCAACCTTTTAAATCACTTCTGTGACCAACTTTTTTGTTGTGTCTTTTGAAAGGTACTACTGTTTTTTTCTCAATAACATCTTCTAAAAATGCTTTAGCATCTTCTAAGTACATGTTACGTATAGTTCTACAAATTTCCACTGAATGTTTTGGAGAAATTTTTAAACTGTGACCTGATGCTTTTGCTATTTTTTCATCTGGTTTAGCTTGATATGAGTAAGTATTTTTCTTTGCCATATATATTTCTCCTATCTATTTAAGTGGTACGAACATTGATGATCTTGTAGCACCCATACCAGGGTCTCCGTGTTGTACTCTGCTACGTGTTTGTGCAAATTCACCGAAGTAGCATCCAATCATTTCTGGTTTGATTGTTACTTCAACAAATTCTTTACCATTATAGATACCAAATGTGTATCCTACCATGTTAGGAAGTACAATTAAGTCACGACAATGTGTTTTGATAACTTCTGGTCTTCCATTATTATTTTCAATATCAACTTTTTCCATTTTAGCAAGAACTTTTTCTTGTCTTGGTAAAAATCCTCTTTTCAAGTATCTTCTTTGTCTTGAAGTTAATAATTCTATTACTTCTTCAAGGGACATTTCTTGAAGTTCTTCAAGTGTGTATCCTCTATA
>JAFRKG010000118.1 GCA_017431845.1 Methanosphaera sp.
CTTAATTATAAAATAATAATAAAAATAAAAGATTAAAACAAAGAAAAATAGTAAAAACTACGAAATAATAATAATAAAAATAGATTTAAAAGTATTACATATGTTTTATGGAAATAAGAAAATAAGAAATATTAAGAAGTTTACTTAAAAATAGAATAATTTAAAATGATTAAATAAGAAAATAAGTTAGTACATATTTTTGGTCAAAACTCCTATAAAACAAACAATTAAAAAAAAAATAGAAAAAATAGATGAATTAAGGTAGAATTTCATCAATAACATTGACTACCTTATCTAATTCATCCCTTGTAATTATGAGAGGAGGTACGAAACGAATAACACTACCATTTGCAACATTGATTAGAACACCATTTTCTTGAGCTTTAGAAACTAAATCACCACATTGATAGTTAAGTTCTACACCCACCATCAAACCATGGCCTCTTACATCAACAATACAATCGTGTTTATCTTTTAATGACTCTAATTTTTCCATGAAGTATAAACCATTATCATTGGATTTTTTAACTAAGTTTTCCTCTTCATAGATGTCTAGAACAGTATTTGCTGCACAGCAAACTAAAGCTGTACCACCAAATGTTGTTGCGTGACTTCCAGGTTCAAAAGCATCAGCTATTTCTTTATTTGCTAGAACTGCCCCCATTGGAAGTCCTCCAGCGATAGCTTTGGCACAGGTTGTAATATCCGGTACAGTACCTGTTAATTCTGATGCAAACATTTTACCTGTTCGTCCATAACCTGTCTGAACTTCATCAAATATTAAAAGTATGCCATTTTCATCACATAACTTTCTTAAATTTGGCAAGTAATCCTCATCAGGTACTCTTACACCACTTTCACCCTGGATAGGTTCTACTAGAATTGCTGCTGTATCATCACTGATAGCTTCTTTCATTTGTTCTATGTCATTATAGTCAACATGTTTGAAGCCGGCTGGTAATGGTTCAAATCCTTTCTGGTATTTTGGTTGGCCTGTAGCTGTGATAGTGGCAAGTGTTCTGCCGTGGAAGGAATTGTTTGTAGCTATGATTTCACCTTTTCCTGTGTATTTTCTTGCAAGTTTTATAGCTCCTTCGTTAGCTCCTGCACCACTGTTTGCAAAGAATACTTTGTCGTGGGGTGATACTTCCACCAATCGTTTAGCTAATGTTGCTTGTTCTTCTGTGTAGTAAAGGTTTGAAACATGTATTAGCTTATCTAATTGTTTGGATAAGTTTTCGGTCATTTTTTTGTGAGTGTGACCTATATTGTTTACTGCTATTCCTGCTACACAATCAATGTATTCTTTTCCTTCTTTATCATAGACTATGCTTCCATGAGCGTGGTCTATTACTAAGTCATATCTGCCATATGTATGCATTACATATGTGTCTAAAGTTTCTTTTACTTCATTTGTATTCAATATTTTTCCTCCTTTAATTTTTTTTTAATATGAAGTAATATTATGTATATATCTATCTAAACTATGTTTTAAGATTAACTAATCATAGAGTAATCATGAAAATATGGAAAAAAACTGGGGACATGAATTTGAAGATGAAAATGGATATCATAATAATAACTATAATTATTTTAAATTACATATATGGTAATAGGTGAAATATATGAAAAAAGCTGTTATAAAAACAGACAAAGGTGATATTACATTAGAATTATTCCCTAATGAAGCACCTGGAACAGTAGAAAACTTTGAAAAATTAGCAAACGACGGATTTTATAATGGTCTAACATTCCACAGAGTAATACCAGACTTTGTAATACAAGGTGGATGTCCTAGAGGTGACGGTACTGGCGGACCAGGTTACACAATTAAATGTGAAACTAAAGGAAACCCACATAAACATGGAACCGGTGCTTTGTCAATGGCACATGCTGGTAAAGATACTGGTGGAAGTCAATTCTTCATAACACACTCTCCACAACCACACCTTGACGGAGTACACACTGTATTTGGTCAAGTAATTGATGGTATGGATGTTGTCTATGAAATTAGGCAAGGCGATGTTATGAATGAAGTAGTCATAATTGATGACTAAAAATATTAAACATATAATAATAATGAAAAACAAATAATTAATTAGAATTTATGAAATATTCATTCTCCCCTCCCAATACATTTCCTTATTGATTTTAAGATTTTTTAGCTTTAAGTTTTTCTGTTAACCCACTTAATCTTGCATAATTAAAGAGGTATAACTGAACATAACCCGCATATTCTCCGAATTTTTCCTGTGCAAAACTCATTATCTTCTGATTTGATGGTTTTTGGTCAGGGAAATAAATATGAGAAGTAATCCTGTTAATCCATACATCTACGGGGTATGCTTCATGTTTATTATAACCGTAGAGTAATATACAGTCTGCTACTTTTGGTCCTACACCTTCTAGTTCTAAAATTTTTTCAAATGCTTCATTATATGATGATTTGTTGATAATATCATGAAAATCAGGATTATCCAGAATCATCTTGGTTGAATTAATCATATATTTTGATCTGTATCCTACTCCAAATTTCTTCAGTCCATCATCAGTATCTGGAATGTTCACAAAGACTGATTCTTCGGGGAATACGTAATACTCTTTATTATTGAAAATTAATTTTGTACCATATTCCTTTTTAATATCATTAATTGATTTAGTCCAACGTTTTATAGAATTGTTCGCAGAACATATGGAGGAGATAATACATTCATATGGGTACTGTGCTTTATATAATCTTAATCCCTTATTAAATTCATAAACATCCGATAATTCCCTGTTATCGTTAAGAAAATCATACACTTCTCCTATGTTATAGTCTAAATCAAATAGGTAGAATATTATTTTTCTTATATCTTCAATATCCACATCATCCTCTGAATAATAATCAACTATTAAATCTTTGTTCAGTCCATCCTGACTAACACCTACCAGAACATTTGAGTCATATACCTCCAATATTTCATAGTATTTATTATCCTCTAATGTCCATGGAGGTTGACTTGTTTGACCGGAATTAATAGTTATGTCCAAATCAAAGTCTCCAATGTATTCATTGTTATCTATAATAAATTGTCCTGAATTCATACATATCATCCAAGTAGTTGTAATGTTGTGTTATATATCTTCTGAAAAAGTAACCTCTTTCTTATTAATCCATTTTATTCCATCTTTTGTTATGAGAACCACATCTATTGGTCCTCCAACACCCTGTATATCGCCAATATCCATGCTTATACCATCCGCATATCTCTGTATGAATGACGTTGATTTAATCAGGAACACTGCTAAATCTGCTGCATCCTGTAATGTTAATAGACTCCACTGAATATAGTATTCAAGTCCATGTATCTGTGATCTTAAGTCTTCTGAGGATTTCTTGTTCATCATTTTAATTGTTGGAATTTTAAAGAGGTTAGAATCATATCCTAGAATTAATCGTGACACCACATCCCCCTGTCCTAGCCAGGTACACCCATATTCATTATTTCTTCTTTTAATAATTCTTTTTCCCGGAGAATTGATTTCATATGTTTCACATGTCCCATCAGAGTTGTATCCACTAACTAGGAGGTTTACTGGTTCTATGTTTAAATGTCCTTCCTTAATCCGTCCGGATGGTTGCTTGATCTTAAAGTCAATAGAATCATCCTTTCTTTCCAGGGACAATATTTTTTCCCCGTTACGTTCTGCTTCTATCTCTAATTGCTGAGCAGATATGTCTAACTGTTTTTCCCAAGGGTATTGCTTGTTAATGTATTCCTGTAACCTTTCAGATATTTCATCAACAGTTAAATTTTGTAGATTATTCTCTTTCTTGAAGTTTTCAATATATTCTGAAACATTTTTTCTAATTCCCGTATTATCTGCGAAGAATGCTAGGCCTGCAGTTCCAACTACAACTTGATTATTTAAGGAGAATATTTTGTTTGCAGAGTTTGTGGATATTCTTGTGAATTGTTTAAGGTTTCTTTCACTTTGTCTGCTGTCTGAGGCCATTATGATTCCTTCAGGTGTTACTATGTTTATTATTAGTGTCATCTACTATTATGCTCCATTATATTCGTATTTGGATATTTTTTTCTTTAAGATATTTTTTTACATCAGGGATTGGATATTCGTCGAAGTGAAATATGCTTGCTGCCAGTGCTGCATCTGCTTCCCCGTTACTAAATGCTTCATAAATGTGTTCAGGATTTCCCACACCACCAGAAGCTATTACAGGTATTGACACGTTACGACTTATTGCACGTGTTAAATCAAGATCATATCCAACTTTTGTTCCGTCACGGTCCATGCTCGTTAACAGTATTTCTCCAGCTCCCCTTTCTTCACATTCTATTGCCCATTTAATTGCATCAATACCTGTGAATTCTCGTCCACCGTATATACTGCAGTCAAACCAACAGTAACCCTTATCTGTTTCGACTATGTAATGTTCATCTGATTCGTCCGGATTTTCGACATAACGTCTTTTTGCATCTATACCTATTACGCATGCTTGACTGCCCACATGTTCTGATGCTCTGTTTATTAGGGATGGATCTTTTATTGCGGCCGTGTTTGTGGAACATTTATCTGCTCCTGCTTTTAACATGTTCACATAATCTTCTACTTCACGTATTCCTCCACCGACACATATTGGACAGAACACGTTTTCAACAGTTTTGTTGATTACATCTGCCATTGTTGAACGTCTTTCATGGGATGCTGTGATGTCAAGAAATACTATTTCATCTGCTCCTTGTTCATAGTATTTTGTTGCAAGTTCTACTGGATTGCCTGCATAACGGATTTGTTTGAATTCCACTCCTTTCACTACTCGTCCTTCTGGAACTTGTAAGTCACAGTCAAGACAGGGAATTATTCTCTTTGATAACATGGATATCACTATAAAAAAAATTAGTTTTATGGGGGAAGGATTATCTTATTTATTGAGTAATTTGTAGAGTATTGCTTTTTGTGCATGTAGCCTGTTTTCTGCTTGATCCCATATTGCGGATTGTTCTGAGGTCATTACTTCATCTGTAATTTCTTGTCCTCTTATTGCTGGTAAGCAGTGCATTACTATTGCATCCTGTTTTGCTTCTGATAAAAGTTGTGAGTTTATCTGATACTCTTTGAAGATTCTTTCTCTTTCTTCTGTTTCTTCTTCATCACCCATACTTACCCATACATCAGTGTAGAGGATGTCTGCATCTTTTACTGCTTCGTGTATGTCGTGTTCGATGTTGATTGTTGAGCCTGTTTTTTCAGCTTCTTCTAATGCTTGTTTATATATTTCTTCATCTGGTTCATATCCTTCAGGACATGCTACTGTCATGTCCATACCAGTATATGCTGCCCCTAAAAGTAAGGAGTTGCATACATTGTTTCCGTCGCCTATGAATACAAATTTTCTATTGAAATCTCCTTTGTATTCTTTTATTGTTAGTAGGTCTGCAAATGTTTGGCATGGATGTTCCTTGTCTGTTAAACCATTAATGATTGGTATATCTGCATGTTCTATGAGTTGTGCTACTGTTTCATGGCTTTTTGCTCTTATCATGATACAATCCAGGAATCTGGATAATACTCTTGCGGTGTCTGGTATTGGTTCTCCTCTTCCTATCTGTAAATCATTGCTTGATAGGTATAATGGTGTTCCACCTAATTGGTGCATTCCTACTTCAAATGAAACTCTTGTTCGTGTGGATGATTTTTCAAATATCATTCCCAGATATTTATCTGTTAATGGTTTATCATTAATTTCCCCTGATTTAAGACTTGATGCTATGTCTAATATATTAAAAACTTCTTCTTTGGCATCAGTCATTGATAATAAATTTTCCATAATTTCCTTCCCTAAATAATTTGATGATAATTAAATAATAAATAATATATTATATATGTCTTTTATAATTAAAAAAGTATTAGTTAAATAATCATTTTATAACAAGATATAGTAAGGTAAAATTAAGAGTTTACTGTAACCTGTAATTTTTTATAATCATACCAAGATTACTTAATCTGGTTAATATTAAGAATTATCAATAATCTACTGATAGATTACATAAGTTATAACGATTATAATTTCTAATTTTATTGTAAATTATATAATATTAATGAATTTCTTAGAAGTTGTAGTGTATTAATACTCATATTAAAGTATGTAAAGTAAATATTCAAAAAAGAAATGGTAGATAATATTCAAATAATATTATAAAAAATTTAATGTATTAAAAAAAGTAGTGAATAAGAAGTAGATTCTTCTATTTTCTTACTTCTTCCATATGTTTTATTTTTTTATTTAATAGTTTTTCTGTTGCTACATCACTTCTATGGTAGATGTCACCCTTAATATACTGTATTGCTTCTTCACACACTTTTTCTGCTTCTTCTATTGTGTCTCTCACTGCCAGTACACCTAGTGCTCTGGAGGATGTTAGTTTTACATCATCATTGTCATCCTGGTATACTGCTGCATAGTATACTTGTGCGTCTAAGTCTTTGATTTTTTCTTCATCAACTTCAATGATTGTATCTGCTACTTTTGTGTTTGGGTAGTTGTCTGGTACTACGTATTTGCATACTGATGCTTTGTTTTGGAATTTTGCTTCGCTTAGTGTTCCGTCCACGATTTGTTGTGATATTTTTGCGAAGTCATCATCTATTAGTGCTAGTACGTTCATTGATTCTGGGTCTCCGAATCTTGCATTGTATTCTATTACTTTTGGTCCTTCTTTGGTTATCATGAATTGTCCGTATAGTATTCCTTTGTAGGGTTGTGCTTCTTTTGCTATTGCTTTTATTGTTTCTTTCATTATTTCTACTGATGCATTGTATTCTTCTTGTGTCAGGAATGGTAGTAGGTGGTTTGTATCTGAGTATGATCCCATTCCACCAGTTATTGGTCCTTTGTTTCCTTCGAATGCGTGTGGATGGTCTTGTGCTGCTGGCATCGGCACTATGTTTGTTCCGTCTACGAATGCTTGTATTGTGTATTCTTCTCCGACTAGTAGTTCTTCTATTACTACTCCTTCGAATCCTCCCATTTTTTGGTCGAATATTTCTTTTACGTATTTTTTGGCTTCTTCGTTGTCTTCGAGTTGGTCACCTACTATTTTAACTCCTTTTCCACCTGTTAATCCTATAGGTTTTACTACTACTGGTTCGTCAAATGAGTCAATGAATTCGAATGCTTCATTTAGGTCATAGAATGTTCCATATTTTATGGATCCTGGTATATCATAGTCTTCAAATAGTTTTCTCATGAATGCCTTGTTTGTTTCAATTTGTGCAGCAAGTTTTGTAGGTCCGACAGAGGAAATTCCCTCTTTTTGTAGTTCATCCACTATTCCTTTTTCAAGTGGTGCTTCAGGACCAATAAATGCCATTTCTATTTCATTATCTTTTGCAAATTTTATGATGTTTTCAAAATCGGATTCATCAGCTACTTCATATTCCTTGGATATTTCTGCTAATCCTGGATTTTTTCTGCCCATATATGTGTATACATCTGCTGTCTTATCTAATGCTTTTGCTATTGCGTGTTCACGTGCACCGCTACCTACTACTAATATTTTCATGTTTCAACACGTCCTCATTATATAAATGAAAAAATTTATTATAATAGTATTTATGTTAAATATTTTATTTAGTTTTATCATAATTATAGAAAATATTGGATTATTACTCTTTCAAAATTGTTTTTAATAATGAGTAATACTTTCTTTATGTTTATATATTACAAAATACATAATATAAGTAATAATTTATTTATAATTATTATTAAATGATGATATTATAATTAATACAAAAGAAATGGGGATTAAAATGGAAATCTGTATTTATGAATTAAATGATAATTTATTGGCAAAATATGATATAGAAAAGTTCTTATTAGATATGGTGAAATTATGTTATAATATGGATTATACACCCGAATATCATCAAGACATTAAAAATTTAGATGAATATTATTTAAAACCTGCCAATAATACATTTATGTTAGCTGTTGATTCAGGAAAAGAGGAACTGGTAGGAACTTGTGCAATAAGAGCATATGATAGAGATTTTAAAATTAAAGACAGAAGATATAATGAAGATGAAACTGGAAGCATTTACAGGTTATTTGTTGATCCCGAATATAGACATAAGGGTATAGCAACAAAAATGCTGGAAAAAATAGAGGAATTCTGTAAAAACAATTACAAAGAGATATATCTTCATACTCAAAAGGACAGTTATGGTGGACTACCCTTCTGGTTAAGCCGGGATTATGTTATTGTAGAAGAAAGTAATGATGAATTCGGAACAATACATATGGAAAAGATATTATAATCCCCTTAAAATATAACCTACCCCATTAACTTATTTTTATATTTTTTTGAAAAATACCACAAATTAATGTTAGAATACTGTATGATATAATATTTAAATAGTATTAATTCCATACTATTAATTAGTAATATTAATTAAACAAAAAGTATTACTTTTAATAAAAATATAAGAAAAAAGTAATACTAGAACCAGAACTAATTAATAAGAAGGTGTGGTATATGATTAATGCCCAATTAATTTACAATATGATAAAAAAACATTCAGACATACCAATGACTTGTCTACCTTTATTAATTGCTGAAGAAACTCCAATTCCAGTACCATATAAAGAAATACCAGTTATAATAAAACAACTTGAAGAAGAAGGAAAAATAAAAATATTAATGAAAAATGATGAAATGTATTGTGAAGCAATAGCAAATTAAAATATTTTATCAATTAATATTATACACTACTCCCCCAATTCTTCTTCACACAAATCTAAAAATTAACTATTTCTCCAATAATTAACTATAATTTTCCGAAGATAAATAAGAAAAAATAACCTTAAAACTCAATAGTATCAAGAGGATTAAGTATCATTGTTTCACAATCCGGAGCTTCCTTTTTTACCAGTTGCTTGAATTGATTAGCATCCTGCTTAATAGATGGAAATGAATTATAATGCATTGGAATTACAACTTTTGGATTAATCCAATTTGCAGCTATGGAAGCTTCATATGGATCCATGGTAAAAATATTTCCTATAGGAAGCAGAGCAACATCAGGTTTATATACTTCTCCAACAACAAATTTCAAATCAGAAAACAATCCAGTATCCCCTGCATGAAATACTTTTACGTCACCCTTAAAATCAAATAAAAAACTTCCCGCACTTCCGGCATAACCCATTTCCATTTCAAAATCATATGATGAGGAATGTTCAGCATTAAGCATCCTAATATTAACACCATCAAAGGATATTTGAGCACCACAATTAATACCTATTGCCTGAATACCTTTAGTTTGCAAGTATCTTGAAATTTCATAATTACAAATTACAACACAATTAGAATTTCTGGCAAGTTCAACAGTATCCCCAAAGTGATCAGAATGTGCATGAGTTATACATATTATATCCGGATTTAAACTAGTTACAGGAATTGAACAAGCAGGATTTTCACGTATAAATGGGTCAACAAGAATATTTATACCATTATTTCCTGTTAGTTCGAATGCAGAATGACCCAACCATCTTAACATCATCTTAAACCCCACCTAAAGTTTACAAAACCCATCTTTACAAGTAACACCATCTTCAGATTCAATCTCTTCAATTTCACCAAGTACTTGAATCAACATATCTTTAAAACCATCACTAGACAATGCACCTGGAACAGAATATTTTCCATCAATTAAATAAAATGGAACACCACTAATCCCTGTTGTGAAAGCAATTTTTTCATCCTCTTCAACTTCACTATTATATAAATCACTATTTAAAACTTCTTCAACTTCATCTTTTTCAAGTCCAGCATCTAAACATATACTCCTCAGCACATTTTTATCAGCCAGTTTTAAATTCTTCGTAAAGTAAGCATCAAACAAAAGAGTACTTAACCTATCAACCAGTTCCGGATCATCCCTACTTTGTGCTAATTTCATTAATCTATGTGCATCACGTGTATTGGTGTATAATGTGGAAGAATATTTGAAGTCAATACCTTCATCAATACCTAATTTTGAAATATTATCCACTTCTTTCTGACTTTCTTCTAATGATAAACCATATTTCATGGCAAATCTTTCAACTGTTGTTGATTGAACATCACTTGGTGCATTAGAATCTAATTCAAAAGCATGAATATCAAATTCTATTTTATCTTCAACACCTAACTCTCGGATAACTTTTTTTAAACGTGTATTACCAATATAACAGTATGGACAAGCAAAATCGCTCCAGTAAGTAATTTTCATAAAATTTTTTCTCCTTAATTATTTAATGAATATATAACATAATATTATTATATAAACTAAATAGTAACCCCACAGTTACCATTATTTCTTTTTAGTGATGTATTATGATAGAAAACAATATTTGTCCCATAGGCTCTACTTTAGATATTTTTAACAGAAAATGGATTTTTTGCATATTGTCCAACATTTTCAGGGGAATGAAACATTTCTCCGAATTTAAAAAGGCAAATCCCACCATCAGTAATCATATTTTAGCAGAAACATTAAAATACATGGAAAATATTGGTTTAATTACTAAAACCATTATTGATGATACTTCTAAAATAAAAACAGAATATTCCCTAACAGAAAAAGGTAAAAAAACAAATAAGATATTATATGAAATTACTTCATATTATTTTAATGAGATAAACTATGTGGATTATGATGATTCACAAAAAGAGGAAATACTCCTTGAATACAGAAATGCCTTCGAAATACAGTAACTCTCATGTTACTAACCTATTTTTATATTATAGTTTACTTAACTAAATTCATGAAAGATATATTTGAAAAAACTAAATTAGGCAATTTAAATCTTAACAGCAGAATTATAAGAACAGGGTTATGGCAAACACAGGACATGCTTGATGTTTATAACAAATATGAAACAATAGCTGAAAGTGGTGTTGGTTTAATAATAACTGAATTAATAGCCATTTATCCAAAGGATAAATTCTCAGAGTATTCATTTAAAAGCAGTTACCCCCAGTTTATTATCGAAGCAAAAAAGCTTGCAGAAATCACACACAAATATGATGTTCCCATTTTAGGTCAAATAGAGCTAATCAAATACAATAGGGGCATCAATCTAGATGTTGATATTAATGATATGACTTTGGATGATATTCGTCAAATACAAGTAGATATTTTTAACACCGCCAAAAAGCTAAAATTAGCAGGTTTTGATGGGATACAATTAGCATTAGGTAATAATTTTTTCTTATCAAAATTCATAAATCCATACTTTAATAGTAGAGATGATGATTATGGGGGCAGTACATTTAATCGAATGCGTCTTGTTTCTGAAATAATTAAAGTAATGAAAGAAAATCTTGATTTTCATATAAACTGTAAAGTAAATGCTTTTGATGGAAGAAAAAATGGAATAAACAAAGATGAAAGTATTAAAATTTGTAAATTACTGGAAAAATATGGTGCAGATAGCATACAAGTAACCAGACCGTTATCCCCATTATATTTTACACATGAAGTATCAAATGAAAAGGAACTAGTTGAATTCTCAGAAGAATTAATTAAAAATGTTAACATTCCGGTTATCCTGGGTGGTGGATTTAATAATATAGCACATATGAATGAGTTAATAAACAGAACTAACATCGAATTTCTTTCAATGTATAGGCCATTTATTGCTCAGGAAGAATTTTTAAAGGAATGGAAAGAAAAAGGTGAGGGTTCATCACGTTGTAAAATGTGTAATAATTGTTATAGAACAAAAACTAGCACATGTTATCATTATTAATATCAATATCTTTAATAGAAAGATATACATGTACAAACCATGTTAAAACTGCAATAAACACAAATACAACAATGATTTCAGCCCTGTAATAATATCCTAACAAGATTCCAATACTATAAAATAAAAGATGTATTATTGTTCTTTTTAAGTTTAAAATTTCTTTTAATTCTTTATTGTGTTCTATTTTAGTAATCATCCAGAATAATATGTCATAGGCTAATTCAATTACTATAAAAAATCCACAATAACATAATTGTGCATTAAGATTTGAAAAATTATTTGAAATTAAAATTGTGAAGTATGGCAGTAACGACATTACAAAAACCACCAAACCCGTCATTGCTATTACTTTACCATCAATTTTTTTAATTATTTCAAAAATTATATGGAAAAAGTACCAGTTTGTTAAAACTACGATAAAACTGGTTAAATATGCAAAGAAACTTGTTTTTAAAGCCCAAAATCCTGCTATTGTTATTGTCTCGGGTTGTGGTAGTTCAAGTACGATAACTGTTAAAATTATTGCAAGAACTGCATCTACAAATGCTTCAAGTTTATCTGAATTCATAGGGAATACCTCCTATATTATAATATTTGATTTATCATTAAATGATATATAAGTAATTTTTGAGTTACTCTCATATATTTATAGTATTTTAATAAAAGTTAATTTCATGAAAGACGTATTTGATAACACAAAATTTGGTAGATTTAATCTTAAAAGTCGTATAATTAGAACAGGATTATGGGAATCACAGAATGATTCATCAAAAAATCTTACAACCGAGATTTATGATAGATATGAAGAATTAGCAAAAAATAATGTGGGTTTAATCATAACAGAACTAATTTCCTTATATTCACATGACCGTTTTAGTGATTATTCACATTACATTAATTCTCATTATTTTGTTAAGGATTTTAAAATAGTAACGGATATTGTTCACCAGTATGATGTTCCAATATTTGCACAAATCGGTTTTATTAACTGTAATGTTAATGGAAAACAGATGATGGAAGTTAATGATTTAACACTTGAAGATATTAGGACAATACAGACAGATTGTATTTTAGCTGCTAAAAAAATAGCATTTGTAGGATTTGATGGTGTTCAATTAAATATTGGAAATAATTATTTCTTCTCCAGAGTTATGGATCCATTTGAAAATCAAAGAGAAGACAAATATGGCGGAAATACATATAATCGTGTTAGAATGATTCTTGAAATAATTAAACTGATAAAAGAAATAACTAATCTACACGTTCATTGTCGTGTGAATCTATATAAAGACTTTGATGATTCATTAGAGATTTGCAGATTACTAAGTGAAAATGGTGCAGATAGCATACAAATCACTAAATTTTTATCCCCACAATTCTTTAGAAAAGGAACATCAAATCAGAACATGTTGGTTGATTTTACTGATAAAGTAGCAAGTGAAGTTAAAGTTCCCGTTGTTTTAGGTGGAGGATTGTCTGATATGGATTCTATTAATAACTTGATAAACAATACCCATATTGAATTTCTTTCCATGCAAAGACCATTTGTTAGAAGTCATGATTTCTTAACACAATGGAAAAAAGATGGACATGGACAATCTGAATGCAAAACATGTAATAACTGTTATTGGAAAAAAAATAGTGTATGCTTAATTAAATAAAATAAAGAATATTAACTGCAATAAGAAAAAAATAGGAAAAAATAGGAGTATTTAGTCAGTTATATCAGACAGATAAAGTATATCATCACAAATTCTGTTTAACAATCTTTTATCATGACTGACCACAAGTACTCCAACTTCATTTTTACGGGCCACAGTCAACAAACTTTCCCAGATTTGTACCTGAGTAACAGCATCAAGCATGGTACTTATCTCATCTGCTATAATAAATTTGGTCTTAGGATTTAATGACCTTAAAATACTGAATCTCTGTAATTCACCACCAGATAACTCTGACGGATAACGACCAAACCATTCCCTCTTAATACCAAACTCATCAAGCAAGTCATCATCCGGCATCCAAGATTCCTCAAGCACGTCCTTCATCTTCCAACGAGGATTCATAACCTTTTCCGGATGCTGATAGATAAGTTGAATAGGATTATATCCACCATCATGTTTCTTGCCATTAACAGTTACATTTCCACTGTAATCCTTGATAAATCCAGTTAAGACTTTGCATAGTGTGCTTTTACCACTACCACTATCACCGAACAAGCCTATGACTTGGGTATTGTTCATCTCAAAATTCAAATTCTTAAGAATCTGATGAGAACCATAACCAAAATTAACATTTTCTGCCTTTAATGTATCCATTTTTTATTCACCATCCACCAATGGATTAAAACATCGTATCACAGTACCATTTAACTCTCTAAGTTCAGGTAATTCATAATGACATTCTCTTACCTGGTATGGACAGTTTTCATGATACGGGCAGCCCTTAGGTATATGATGATATGATGGCTGATGTCCCTCAGTTAACTCAAAATGAGTTTCGGGAAGTGCCCTGAAAAGAGACCTTGTATACGGATGTAAAAGTTTCTCACCCTCTCCTGAAAAGTTCTTTGTATCAGTAACTTCAATAACATATCCGAGGTACAATATTGCTATCCTATCACTAGTTTCAATAGCAGTATGTATATCATGAGTAATTAAAATCATACCAATACCCTGTTCCTTGAGTTCCACAAGGTTATTGATTGTTTCCTGAACTGCCTGTTCATCAAGACCAGGTGTAGGTTCATCAGCAATAATAATTTCCGGATCGTTAAGAAGTGCTGTTGATATCAATACTTTACGTGCCATTCCCCCCGATAGTTGGAATGGGTACATCTCATCAACTTCTTCAGACAGGTTATATTGTTCAAAGATTTCTCTTTGTTTTTTAATCCGAGAACTCTTTTCTTCTTCAGATTCCGTGTATCCTATTGCCTGATCCTTGACTTTCATTAATGGATTTAAATTGTTAACTGATTGTGGAATAAAGCTTATCTTATTTCCCCTGAGTTCTTCTTTTAATTCATCATCCATTTCTTTGCCCTTATATCTTATACTTCCAGATACTTTTGCATTTGATGGCAATATACCAAGAATTGCATGTGCAAGTAAACTTTTACCAGAACCACTGCTTCCAAGAACGGCTAATATTTCATGATCATCAACATCCATTGTTAAATCGGATAAGACCTTCAGTTCTCTCTGTTCAAGGCCCTTAAAATATTGTGAGAAAGAAATTGATAACTTTTCTACTTCCAATAATTTACTCATATTTTATCACCTACTCTTGTGCACTTTGTGGGTCTAATAATCTATGCACATTCTCTCCTATTAAATCAAATAATAGTACTAATAATAGTAATGATAATCCAGGATAGAATGCAAGCCACCAGTATCCCATGCTCAGATATTTCATTGATTCTGCAAGTATAATTCCGATTGCAGGTTCATGAGCTGGTAACCCAAAACCAAGGAAGGATATACTTGCTTCGTGCATGATTGCGTGAGGGAACATTAATATTACTCCAACAATGATTTGAGATATTATTAATGGGAATATGTGTTTTTTTGCAATCCATAATTTTGATTTTCCAAATTCATTTGATAACTTGATATATTCACTTGTGTTAATTTTCTTTATTTCAGCCCTAAGAACTCTTGCCAATGGGGTCCAGTGAGTTAAACCTACAGCCATGATTACTCCATAGTATCCTCCTCCAAAGGCTAGTGATACCAGGATGATTAATAAGATGTGTGGTATTGAACCGAATAAGTCAATTATTGCTGTTACTACTTCATCCACGAATGTGTTCACACTGGAAAATACTCCTAGCAATATTGCTACTATGGTACTTATTACTGAAGCAAATGCTCCTACACCTATACTTATTCCCAGGCCTAGAAGTGTCCTCATGAACATGTCTCTTCCCATCCAGTCTGTTCCGAATATATGTTCAAAGGAAGGTGCTTGGTTTATGTTGTAGAAGTTACTTGTCAATACTGCCTGATGGTCTATAAAGAAATTGCTTACGAACACTGAAACCAGTATTATTAATGCTATTGCCGTAACCAGGAGAGTTTTTGTTCTTAGGTTAAGCTTTAAAAATCCTTGCTTGTTTTCTTCAGTTTTTGTCAAGATACTCATTCTCCCTAATTCTTGGATCAACAAAGAAGTACATTATATCTGCCAAGAGGTTACCGACAAATACGAATACTGCACTTACCAGTACTATTCCCAATAGTAGTGTAACGTCACTTTGAAGTCCTGCAGCTACAGCTGTTTGTCCTATCCCCGGATAAGAAAATACTTGTTCTACAAGTACTGCTCCTCCAAACAATTCTGCGAAGTTTTGGAATTGTAGTGTTAATGCAGGTAAAAGTATATTTCTTAATGCCTGTCTTTCTATTAATGGCCATCCTGATTCTCCTCTTGCACGTGCAAATAGAATATAATCTGAGGATAACACATTAACTAATTCATTTCTTGTATACATTGCAATTGGTGCTACACCTACCAAACTTAAGGTTAAAGTAGGTAACACAAGTCTTGCCAGCCACTGCCATATTGTAGCATCTGAACTGACTGTTCCTATAGCTACACTCATACCAATAGGGAACCATCCCAGTTCAACCGAGAATATTATCAGTATTACTAGTCCTATCCAGAATGATGGTGCTGATTGTAGTATGTAACAGTAAACTTTAACCAGTTTATCTATCCAACTACCCTTGTTTTTTCCTGCAACTATTCCTAATGTAAATCCTAAAAATCCGCTTATTATCCATGAAAGGAACATTAATACGAATGATGCCATGAATCTTTCCACTATAACATCCACTACAGGTACACGATAAATTAATGAGTTACCGAGATTACCTTGTATGAGATTGCTTAGCCAACCCCAAATTTTTGTAGTGAGTGGCTGATTCACTCCCCAGTACTGTTCGAGTATTACCCTTTGTTCCGGGGAAATTACTGCTTGTTTTAGGTAAGCGTTAACAGGGTCAATAGGAGATAATTCCAGTAAAACAAAACTAAAAATAGCTACTGCAAGCATTAAAAGTATGAAATGAATTGCTTTATTTCTAATAAACTTTTTTGTCCTATTATTCAAAAATAAAACCCTCCTAATAAAAAAAAAATAAGAATATTAAAAGTAAGTGTTACTTTTAATTATTTACTTGAAGATTTACGAGTCCAGTCAAGGATATTAGCATAGTAATCTTGACCTAGTTTAGATAATGTTCCCATGTCTATATCATCTTTTACGAAATATGCGAAGTGATTGTCTGCTGCCCATAACCATGGTGCATCACCATTAGGACCAAATCCTGACCCACTTCCTGTGTATGCTGCTCTGCTCCAGTATTGATATGCATCTTCAAGTGTTCCTGCACTCATACCCTGTTCGAGTATTGCATCTACTTCGGAATTGTTATATGCGTTAGGGTTTCTGTAGTCAGATTCGAGGTATCCTTCAGAGTCCTTACTTAGGTATTGTTGATATACTGCTGAGTATGGGTTATCTGATGATTGTTGCATTACTACTGCTTGTGAGTACATTTTTGTGTAGATTGTATCCCAGTCAGCGGATTGTAATTTTATTTCTATTCCTAAGTCTTTTGCTTGTTCGGATATGATTGTTGCTAGTGATTGTCTGTCTTCCTTGTTTGGTGGATAGTATACTTCGAATGATGCTCTTACACCATCTTTTTCTCTTATTCCATCACCGTCAGTGTCTTTCCAGCCTGCTTCTTCGAGTAATTTTTTAGCTTCATCTGGTTTGTTGTCTGTTATTTTTGCTTGTTCGTTTGCAAATGGTAATGAGTCTACTCCAGTGTATTCTGCTTTACCTACTCCTTTGTATACTGAGTCTACTATTGCTTGTCTGTTGATTCCAATGTTTAATGCTTTTCTTATTGCTGGGTCAGATGTTACATTGTTACCTACTGGGTTTCCATTGTCTGTTTTCAGGCCCGTGTCTGGTAGGTATGGTAATGAGAATCCTTGTGCTCTTGGACTTTCAAATTCCACTAAGCTGTATCCATCTATTTTTTCTCCATATGCTGAGATTGGTGCTTCTGCTACGTCTATTTGTCCTGATTTTACTAATTGTAGTACGTTGTCTTCTTCAGGGAATACCATGGTTATTTGTTTGAAGTATGGTTCTTTTCCATAGTATTCTTCATTGTATTCGAAGATTGCTTGTTGTCCTTTGTCCCATTGTTTGAGTTTGTATGGTCCTGATCCTACTGGGTTTGAACCGTATGTTTCATTGTTGTAGTCTTTTTCTGGAACGATTCCAACATATCTTAAATCATATATGAAGGTTGATTGTGGTTTTTTTAGTTTGAATTCTACGGTTGTGTCATCAACAGCTTTTGCTTCTTCCAGGTTTGTGAGGTCTAGTTCTCCATCACTCTTTTTTGCTTCGTTGAAGGTGAATGCTACGTCTTTTGCTGTTAGTTTTTCACCGTTTGTGAATTTTACATCGTCTCTTACTTTTACTGTCCATGTTAGTCTGTCCGGACTTATACTATAGTTTGTTGCTAAATCATTTACGAAACTACCATTTTCATCTGAACCGAAGAGTGTACTTTGTACTAATGGGTTGAAGTTTAAGTGTCCATTTCCCCACCCGGTTAGTGGGTTGAATCCGGTTTCAGGTTCTCCAGTGTGTCCAGGTACTGTTATTACGATATGAGTTGGGTCATTATCTGTATTGTTACCTAACATTGAAGAAGCTGCAATGATAGCTATGATGATAACAACTACTGCTATGATAGCGTATTTTATTTTGTTATCCATAATCATTGTCTCCGATTGTATGCTGATTAAGAATAAGAGAAGTATTACTTTTTGGTCAAAAAATGATATAAAAGTATTACTTTTTATCAATATCTTAATACATAAGATTAGATTTATAAAAAAAGATATTTATATATTACGAATTTTAATATATGTATTACTTTTTGCAGGTTTTTTTATATAATAGTAATACAAAAAAATAGAAAAAAAAGTTATAATTTATTGATATCATCAAATAAGACAATATCATCCGCTATAACATTCAACAATTCCTTATCATGGCTAACAGCCAAGATACCTATCTTATTATGTTTGCAATAATCAAGTAAAGCATCCCATATTTGTACCTGAGTAACTGCATCAAGCATAGTACTAATCTCATCAGCAATTATGAATTTAGTATTAGGATTTAAAGCTCTTAAAATACTGAAACGTTGCAATTCTCCACCAGACAATTCATTAGGCCAACGACCCAACCAATTATCCTTCAAACCAAAAGTATCCATAAGTTCCTTTGGAGGATTCCATGATTCTTCCAATACCTTATGCATTTTCCATTTAGGATTCATCGTCTTTTCAGGATGCTGAAAAATCAGTTGAGCTGGATGATAACCCTTATTATCAATAACTTTCTTATCAAGTGTTACTGTTCCAGAATAATTCTCTATGTAGCCCGTCATTACCTTACATAATGTACTTTTTCCACTACCACTATCACCCATTAAACCTATAACCTTATTATCCGGTACGGAGATAGAAATATTCTTTAATATTGGCTTATTATTCTTATAAGCAAATGATATGTTGTTCGCATTAAGATACATTATTCTACCTCCCCATTATATTTATGACAACGAATCATGACACCATCATAATCAATTAAAGCAGGAATATTGTTCTTACAGATATCCTCCCTAATCGGACAGTTTTCAAAGTAAGGACAACCATCAACATCATCCAATGGTTGAACCCCTTCAGTTAATTTAAATCCGTTCCTAGGTAAAGCTTCTATCAATGATTTAGTATACGGATGCAATAATTTATTTACATCATTAAAATTTTCTGTTTTATTGATTTCAATAACATATCCTGAGTAAAATATTGCGATTCTATCCGCTGTTTTGAGTGCAACATCTATTTCATGAGTAATTAATAAAACACCCTTACCTTCTTGTGCCATTTGTTTGATATCTTTTATTGTTTCTTTTACACTCTGTGAATCAAGACCTGGTGTTGGTTCATCAGCAACAACCAATTCAGGATTTGACAATAACGCCGTTGACAGTAACACTTTTCTTGCCATCCCACCAGATAGTTCAAATGGGTATAAATCATCCACTTCTTCACTTAACCCATATTTACTGAATACTTCTCTTTGTTTTTTAACGGCTTCTTCTCTTTTTTCTTTTGGTACATCACCAATTGCCTGTTCTCCCACCTTCATTAGATGATCCAGGAAATTAACTGATTGTGGAATTAAACATATTTGTTTTCCTCTTAGTTGTTCCTTTCGTTCCTGTGTTAAAACTTCTCCCTTGAATGCAATATCTCCATCAAAATTACCATTTTCAGGTAATATTCCTAGAATTGCATGTGCTAGTAAACTTTTTCCTGATCCACTTGAACCTAGAATTGCAACCACTTCACCCTCTTTTACACTTAAGGATAAATCTGAAATTACTTTCAGTACATGCTGATTTAATCCTTGTACATATTGAGTAAATGATATGGATATATTTGATACTGTTAATAAGTCATTCATAATTTTTACCTCTTATTTCTGTGCTTTTGTAGGGTCAAGTAGTTTTTCAATTTGTTCACCTAATATATCAAATAATAATACAACGATGAGTAAAGCTGCTCCTGGGAAGAATGCTAGCCACCAAGCACCCATTGTCAGGTAACTCATTGATTCTGATAATATAATACCAATTGCTGGTTCATGTGGTGATAAACCAAATCCTAAGAAGGTTATACTTGCTTCGTGCATGATTGCGTGAGGGAATATGAGTAATGTTCCTACAATAATTTGAGTTATAACTAGTGGAAGTATATGTTCCTTTGCAATCCATAGCTTTCCTTTACCTAATCTGCGAGCTAGGTTAACATATTCGGAAGTGTTTATTTCCTTAATTTCTACCCTTAATACTCTGGCTAGAGATGTCCAGTGAGTAAATGCTACTCCTATAATTACTCCGATTGCTCCTTTACCTAAACATATTGATATCATTATAAGTAGCAATAAGTGAGGTATTGATGAGAAGAAATCTATGAGCCACGCCATTAGGGTGTCACCATATTTGTTAAGGCTTGATATGAATGCCATTATCATAGCAACAATACTTGACAAAATACTTGCTACTGCTCCTATCATTATACTTAATCCAAGACCTTTAATTGTTCTTGTAAACATGTCACGACCTAACCAGTCTGTTCCAAATAAATGTTCAAATGATGGTGCCTGATTACGTGCTAAGAAGTTTGTAACCATTGAAGAAGCATCTATAGAATAACTTGAAATAAAAATACTTACCAATACCAATACTATGATTGCTATCAATAATATTGTTTTTTGTCGTAAATTCATAGAATTCAATGGGTTTAAAAAGCCAACTTTACTCATCATCTTCACCCCTCATTCTAGGATCCACATATTTATACAATACATCTGCTATTGTGTTACCTACAAATACGAAGACTGTACTGATTAATACTATTGCAAGAAGTAATGGAACATCAGATCTTAATCCGGCTGCCACAGTTGCCTGACCAATACCCGGATATGAAAATATTTGTTCTACCAGTACTGCTCCACCAAATAATTCACTAAATGACATGAATTGTAAAGTAATAGCTGGTAACAATACGTTTCTAATTCCATGTCTTTTTATGATGCTCCAATGGCTTTCTCCTCTTGCCCTGGCAAATAGAAAATAATCACTGTTTAGAATATTTACTAATCTATCACGTGTATATAATGCAATGGATGCTATTCCCACAATACTTAATGTAAATGCTGGAAGGATTAACCTGTATAGCCAGTCAAAGAATGTTACATCACTAGCTAATGTTCCTACTGGTACTGCTAACCCCGTTGGGAATCATCTGAGGTATACTGAAAATATCATCATTATTATTAAACCTATCCAAAATGCTGGAGAAGATTGTAATAAGTAACAGTATCCTTTGATGATTTTATCTATCCAACTTCCTTCTTTTGCACCTGCTATAATTCCTAACATGAATCCAAAAACACCCGAAATTGCCCATGAAGTTATCATTAAAATTGCTGATGCTGTGAATTTATCCAGTATAACATTTACTACTGGAATTCTGTATATTAAGGATACACCTAAGTTTAATTGTAATAGATCAAATAGCCAATCTAATAGTTTTTGGGATGTTGGAACATCTACTTGCCAATATGATCTTAATGCTGCCATTTGCTGTACACTAGCCCCCATTTCAGCTGCATATGATTTAACAGGATCAATTGAAGATAATTCTATCATTAAAAAACTAACGGCTGCTACAGCTACTAGTAATATAAATAATCGTACTGCTTTATAACCTAAAAATTTCATAAGTTTTTGAGAGTTAATAATATCATACTCCTTTAAAAAAAAATAGTTTAAAAAAAAAGGATGAGAAAAAAAATCTCATCTTTATTTGTAATTAACTTGCTTTAGTTGCGTTAACTGATTTCCAGTCGTAGATGTTACCCCATACATCTCCACCGTGTGGATAAATTGTATGAGTACTGTTTGACATATCTACATTGTCATTTACGAAGAACAAGTAGTCAAGTGTACCTACCCATATGTATGGATTATCATTCATTGCTGTAGATTGTACTTCTTGCCATGTGCTGTATGATGCATCTACACTTGGATTGCTCATTGCGGAATCTATTAATGAATCTACTTCTGAATTATTGTATGCTGCTGGGTTACTATAACCTGTTGCTGCTACTTCAGAATCATAGAATTTATATAATTGATATGGATCAGATGAACCTCCTCCCCATACTATTGGTATATTGAATTTGGTTGAGTCCATTTCATCCCATGTTTTTCCTTTAGGTGTTACTTCAATACCTAATGGTTTTACTTGTTCTGAGAATTGTAGTGCTACTGCTTGTCTTGTTGAATCACTTGATGCA
This sequence comes from Methanosphaera sp., assembly GCA_017431845.1. Taxonomy (GTDB): domain Archaea; phylum Methanobacteriota; class Methanobacteria; order Methanobacteriales; family Methanobacteriaceae; genus Methanosphaera. Next base: position 22,773 of record JAFRKG010000118.1, read on the forward strand.
TAATCTAATTCAAATGATGCTTTTACTCCGTCTTTTTCTCTTATTCCGTCACCATCTGTGTCTTTCCATCCTGCTTGTTCTAGGATTTGTTTTGCTCCATCTACTTTTCCATCTTCAATTGTTGCATCTGATGCAAATGGTAATAATCCACTAATTCCAGTGTAGGATACATTTCCAAGTCCATTGAATGATCCTTCTACCATTGCTTTACGACTGATACCTGTACTGATAGCTTCTCTTATTGCTGGATCTGCTGTAATATTGTTTCCAACAATGTTTCCTTCATCATTTTTAGTTTCATTAATATATGGTAAACCTATGTATCTTACATCTACTGATGGATAGATTTCCTTATGCATTCCTTCAATAGTTTCGTTTGAGTAGGATAATGGTACTTCTACTACATCTACTTCACCATTTTTAGCTGCTGCGAAAGCTGCATCTGGTTCCATGAATAAGTTAGTTATTTTTTTGTAGTATGGTTTTTCACCATAGTAATTTTCGTTTAATTCGAAGATTGCTTGTTGTCCTTTATCCCATTGTGTTAATTTGTATGGTCCTGAACCTACTGGTTTTTCACCATAAGTTTCATTGTTGTAACTATCTGCTGGTACTATACCTAGTTGAGTTAATTTATGAATGAATGTTGAATCTGTTTTGTTTAATATAAATGATACATGGGTATCATCTACTACTTTGATTTCATTCACATTATCTAAATCTACTATTCCGTTTTCTTTAGCTTTGTTGTATGTGAATGCTACATCTTTAGCTGTTAATTTTGTGTCATCAGTGAATTTTACATCATCACGTAGTGTTATATCATATGTTTTTAAGTCGGATGATACGCTATAGTTTGTGGCTAAATCGTTTACTAATGTTCCATTAGAATCTTTTTTAAATATTGTACTTTGTATGATGGGTTCGGTTCCTGTTGCCCATTCAGCTAATGGGTCAAAACCTGCTTCTGGTTCTCCCCCATGTACTGAAACTGCCATGACTAATTCGTCTGGTGCTCTTTCTGAGGATCCTGAACCCATTGCAAATGCTGCAATTGCTATGACTGCAATAATTGCAATTATTCCTATAATGATATATTTTTTATCCATTTAATTTTCCTCTTTATATAAGTAAAAATATGAAGTAATTAATATATTTAAAAGTATTACAATTTATTCTTATTTTATGAGTTTTGTATTACTTTTTTCATTTTCAATATTAATTATATTTAGGTTTCTATAAATTCCTATTTAAATATTACTTTTTTTAAAAAAAGTAATACTTTATTGTGTGAAATGAAATTAAAAGTAATACAAATAATTAAATTAAAAATAAAACTATTAACAAAAAATAGAGACAATAATTTAAATATATGACAAAAAATGACATATATTCTAAAAGTTTACTTAAAAAAAAATTAAAAAAAATAAAGAAAACATATAATTAAACAAAATAAAAATCCAAAATACATTAAACTATAACTTAAATAAGCAACATAATTACTAATCATATATATAACAATATCAATGGTGTAATAAAAAATGAAGGGTAGTCAACTGTTAATAGAAAAATTAAAAGAAAATGGTGTAAAAACTATCTTCGGATATCCTGGAGGAGTACTGTTACCATTTTATGATGCATTATACGAATCAGACATAGAACACATACTAGTAAGACACGAACAGGCAGCAGCACACGCAGCCGATGGATACGCAAGAGCATCAGGAAAAGTGGGAGTATGCCTAGCAACCAGTGGCCCCGGAGCAACAAACGTCACAACAGGAGTAGCAACAGCAAACATGGACTCATCACCAGTAGTAGTATTAACAGGACAAGTACCAACACAAGCAATAGGTACAGACATGTTCCAGGAAGTAGATACCATAGGCATAACCATGCCAATATCCAAACACAACTACCAGCCAAGAACACCTGACAAAATAGCAGAATACGTGGACAAAGCATTCTACATAGCATCCACAGGAAGACCAGGCCCAGTCATAATAGACCTGCCACGAAACGCACTGGAAGAAGACATAAACCTCGAAGACTACGAAATAAACACAGAAATACCAGGATACAAACCAACAACCAAGGGAAACATAAAACAAATACGAAAAGCAATAAACATAATAAACAAATCCGAAAAACCAATCATACTAGCCGGAGGAGGAGTAATCCTAGCAGACGCCTCAGAAGAACTACTAGAATTTGCAACACTCACAAACATACCCGTATGCACAACACTAATGGGAAAAGGAGCAATCTCCGAAGAACACCCACTAGGACTTGGTATGATAGGTATGCACGGAATCCAAACAACCAACATTGCACTAACCGAATGTGATTGCCTAATAGCCATAGGATGCAGATTCTCAGACCGCAGCGTCAGCAACGGAAAACTATTTGCACCAAACGCAACAATCATACAAATAGACGTAGACCCAGCAGAAATCGACAAAACAATAAAAGTAGACATACCAATAGTAGGAGATGCAAAAGTAACACTACATGAATTCATAGACCAAGTAGAAAACCCTGACAGAACAAACTGGACAAAACACATATCCCAGATAAGACAAGAAAACGAACCAAACATATCCTACAACACCATACCACTAAAACCACAACAATGCATAAAAGAAATAATGGAAGCAGTAACAGAAGACACCATCCTAACCACCGATGTAGGACAAAACCAGATGTGGATGGCACACTACTATAAGACCAGGAAACCAAGAACATTCATATCAAGTGGTGGACTTGGAACCATGGGATTCGGACTTCCAGCAGCAATAGGAGCACAATTTGCAAAACCTGATGAAAACGTTCTTGCAATATGTGGAGACGGTGGATTCCAGATGGTACTACAGGAACTTGCAACAATAAAAGAAAACGACCTGCCAATAGTAACATGTGTACTTAATAATGACTACCTGGGTATGGTTGCACAACTCCAAAGACTATTCAATGACCACGTATACCAGACAAAATTCTATGATAACCCAGACTTTGTACAACTAGCAAAAGCTTATAAGATTAAGGGAGAAGTTGTTGAAAAACCTGGAGAACTAAAAGAAACAATACAGGAAGCACTAAAAGCAAGAGAAGCAAGAGTAATCGATATTCGAATAGACCCTAATGAACTACTGCCTATAGTACCACCAGGAAGTGCACTTGATTATATGAGAACAAGCTTTGATGATGTGGAGGACTTAGAATGAATAAACAAAACAAGCATACTATTAGCATACTCGTAGAAAATAAGACGGGTGTACTGCAGAGGGTAGCAGGACTATTCACAAGACGAGACTTCAACATAGACAACATCACAGTAGGAAAAACAGCAAACACCAAAATTTCAAGAATAACCATCACAACATACGTCTACAACAACACACTCGAACAAATCATAAAACAACTAAACAAACTCATAGCAGTCATCAAAGTACGAGAAATGAAACCAGAAA
>JAFRKG010000119.1 GCA_017431845.1 Methanosphaera sp.
GGAAGTGAAAGCGGAACAAAAAGTAGTGAAGTAAAAGAAGAAAATAAGAATAATGTAGAAGAAACAGTAAAAGAAACTGTTCAAAAAGATGTTGAAGAAACAGTTAACAATGCAAAAACAACAGTAGACGATGCAAAAGCTACAGTCGATGATGCAAAAGCTACAGTTAATGAAACAAAGGAATCCATTAACAAAAATGAAGTAGTTAAAAAAGAATCCAGTTCTGGTAATTCAACAATCCTAATAGCAGCAATAATTTTAATTATTATTATAATACTAATATTATTCTTATTATAATTTCTATTTTTATTTTTTTTGAAAAAAAAACTAAACAATATTCAAAAAATATTTTTAACAAACATAACAACCCCCATATATAACAATAAAACTAATTTTAACAGCACATTAAAAAAAATAACCCATCTAAAACATTATCACTCCAAATACAAAAGCATTGATTAAACTAAATTATAGAAAGATATTTAACTAATCAATAAAATAATAAGAGTAACAAATAGAATAGTTCTATTAAAGGAGTGGTAAAAAAATGAAAAAATTGGGATTCGGATTAATGAGATTACCACAAACAGATGATAATCCAGAAAATATAGATCAAGAACAATTAAATCAAATGGTAGATATTTACATGGAAAATGGATACAACTATTTCGATACTGCATACCCCTACCATAACGGATTAAGCGAAACAGCACTAAAAAAAGCAGTAGTAGATAGATATCCAAGAGAATCATTTAAAATAGCAGACAAATTACCAATCTTCTTTATACACGAAGAAAAGGATATGCAACCCTACTTTGAAGAACAACTCGAAAGATGTGGAGTAGAATACTTCGATTACTACATGCTACATAACGTATGCTCATGGAATGAATATGCATTCACCAAAGTAGACTCATTCGGCTTCTTAAAACAAAAAAAGAAAGAAGGACTAGTAAAACAAATAGGAATATCCCTACATGACGAACCAAAATACCTCGAAAAAATATTAGAACAACACCCAGAAATAGACTTTGTACAACTACAAATCAACTACCTTGACTGGGAAGACAAAGCAATACAAGCAAAAAAATGCTACGAAATTGCACGAAAATATAACAAACCAATAATAGTCATGGAACCTATACGTGGTGGAGGATTAGCAAAAATACCAGAAGAAGCAGAAAAACTAATGAAAGAATATAATCCTGAAACAAAACCAAGTTCATGGGCACTACGATTCTGTGCAGGACTACAAGATGTAGTCATGGTACTATGTGGAATGAACAACATAGAACAAATGAAAGAAAACATAGAATCAATGAACGATTATCAGCCAATAAACAAGGAAGAACAGGAAATACTCGAAAAAGTAGCAGATATAATACATTCAGCAATAGAAATACCATGCACATCATGTAATTATTGTCTGGAAACATGTCCACAAAACATATACATATCCAAATACTTTGAATTATACAATGCAGAAAAACAAACAAAATGGCAGGGATTTTCACAACAAGTAAACCTATACCTCACATATATAGAAAAAAATTATGGACGAGCAAGAGACTGCGTAGAATGTGATGTATGCATACATCAATGTCCACAAAGATTAGATATTCCAGGATATATGAAAAAAGTATCCGAAGAATTTGATGATGCAGCTGATGCAACAAATGAAATATTTAGTTAAAACATATTTCAATAAAACTCCACCCCCATCCTCCCTTTTTAAGTGATCTAAAATGGAAAACACATTAAACAACCTAGAAATATATGATAATATAAAATTCATGATAAAATACTGTGACACCTTCCTAGACTACTGTCATAACGAAAACTTATCCATAGATGGAAACATAGCAGGAGAAATAGTTGATTCATTAACAAATCTAGAAGAATACCTTGAACAACCAGATGAAACACTAACTAACGAAGAACTACAAAGTATCTATGAAGACTTATCAGACATATACTATGGCTTAACCACAATCAATGATATAAAATTATTCAATAATATTCACATAGTATACTCTAAAGTATTAAAAGAAACAAAGGAAATACTCATAAAAACAGGAATAGAAATGGAATAATGGAGGGGATAATGATGAATAAAATACTATTCGAACCTATCGGTTATATTCATTCAGAATATGAAGATGTTAATCAAATGCCCAAAAGCAGCACGGAATCATATGATAAAACAGCAGAACTAATAGTAGACGAGAAATACCTGGAAAGTATGTCCGATATTAAAAAAGATGAAGAATATATGATCATATTCTATTTCCATAAATCAGAAGGATTTAAACAAAAAGTCAGGATTAGGGGTACTGGACCAATAACAGGACTATTCTCTACACATGCACCAAACAGACCAAACCCTATAGGAGTATCCACCATTAAAATTAAAGATGTAAAGGATAACATAATTACATTTAATGGTGTTGATATGCTTAATAACACCCCAGTACTCGATATAAAGAAAATATTTAAATAATGTTACTCATAGAATTTAGCAACTATTTTTAACATTTCAGGTATATTAATATGTTGTGGACAGTAGTCTACACATGAATTACATTCAATACAATCAGATGCATATATATTATTAGCTGATACTAAGTTTCTATAGTACATGCCCAGTGAATGATTATTATCAAGAAGATGCTGTGAATTATATAATTCAAAGAATTGGGGGATGCGTATACCCTTTGGACAATAATCTGTACAGTAATTACAGGATGTGCAGTTAATATTCTTATTATCACATATTTTTATAACAACTTTTTCTAATAAATCATAATCTTCGTGACTGAGCTTTTTGAAACTGTCATGTATTGCTATGTTTTCTTTTACCTCCTCCAGGCTATTCATTCCACTTAACACTACCAGTATATTATCTAAGGAATAATTAAATCTGAAACACCATTCCAGGGGACTATTACTAGTATCATAATCATTTAGCATCTTTTGAGCTTCACTTGGCAAGTTCAGTAAAGAACCTCCTTTTAATCCTTCCATGATAATAACTTTCTTTGCATATTTACATGCTACATTGTAACATTCTTTTGCATTGATAACATTATCATTCCAGTCCAAATAGTTAATTTGTAACTGCACAACCTCTATTTCGGGGTGATTAACTAATATTTCCTCTAGAAACTCCGGACTGTCATGACAGGATATGCCTATGTGCTTAATTTTTCCTTCTTCCTTCTTTTCATTTATGAATTTAAAAGAATCTATGCGAGTAAATTTATCCTTATGCTTACTACTTACATTATGTAACAGATAATAATCAAAATAGTCTACTCCACACTTTTCTAATTGTTCATTAAAAATTTCTTCCATATCCTCTTCTTTTTCCAGATTAAAAATTGGCAGTTTACTTGTTAATATGAATGATTCACGCGGATACCTCTCGGTTAATACTTCTTTAACTATTAATTCACTGCTGCCCTTATGATATACATGAGCAGTATCAAAATAGTTAAATCCTTTACTCATATAATAATCTATCATTTCCTTTACTTTATCCACATCAATAAGTTCTATTTTATCGTTTAATACGGGTAATCTCATTAATCCAAAGCCTAACTTTTTTAACATTAATACACACTTTCCTTTTAGATATTATATGTTTTTACTGATATTTTATATTTCTATTAAAGGAAGATTTAAAAACTAATACATTATAAATATATTATAAGGTGTTTAACATGAAAATTAAATGTGATATATGTGGATATGAATTTGACCATACTGAAGCTGAAACATGTGACTGTGGATATGATCCGGCATCAGCTAACTTAAAATGTCCAAAATGTATGATAGACTTAATTCTTCCACCAGAACTTGAGGAAGAAAGACAAAAAGAGATTGATAAAAATTCTATTTACAGTAAATTAGAAAGAGAACTGGAAGATAAATAATAATTTATCTTCAAAAAAATACTTTTTTTTATAGGGATTTGAAGTTTTCATAGAAAAAATGATGAAAAAATATTATTTCTTCTATGACCCAATAAATTAGATAACTTATGTTAAACATTCATTTATCCAGCTAATTAAATTACCAGTACTGTTACCCTTTCTTTCAGCAGTAGTATGACCTTGACCCCAAACAGTTTCAAAGACAACACTTTCAACACCACTAGTCTGATTTAAAACTAAAGCAAGATCAGCCTCAGTAGTTAAAGCTGTATTTCCTTGTTCAATACCTGATATTATCCTCCAATACTTAGCAACTTTAGAAGATTGATAACCATCATAACCTTCACAGATAAAATACATGGGATTATACATGTTAACGCGTGTCTGAATACTATTATTTAAAGCATCAACCTTTGATAAGTCATTTTTATAATCATCTATAATTGTTCTGTTAAAATCTTCATAAGATGAATATTTATCACTATTATTTTCTAATAAATCAGCAAATACTTTATTAAAATGTAATGAATCAGAATTGTTAATACCGAATAAGTCATTCTGTGATTGATTACGATTCACATTATCAAATGCTCCAATTCTCTTTGTAGGCTTTTTAAATGTTTTTACAAAACCTTCAATATTATCAACTTCAACGGTATTATTCTCTGCATAGTAGTCAACCCAATAAATTTTATTATTTAAAGAATCCACATACTCCTGAGCATTATTATAAGTTTTAATTTCTCCAGAACTGTTAGAAGTATATGGGAATTCTGTATCCTTTAAGAAATTATTTAATGAATCTTCAATTACTGATTTAATATAATCATAATAAGTACCATTATTATAAATACCGGTACTTGATTTTTCTAATTTTAATTCTTTTCCATTAGAATCTTTTAAATTCAGATTATTAATATAATTTGCATATTCAATGGCTAAATCATCAGATAAGCTAGAAGTCCAAGAATTGTCTTCTCTAACACCATTATCCGAGTATTGACCTATATTCCATTCATATGAGAAATCTGCAGAATCGAAACTAGTTATAGGACACCAGCACATTGAACCAGTCACATTATCTGATATACTTTTTCCTTCTTTATCAACCATAGCTGCTCCAATACTTTCAAGATAAGGATAATATAATTCACTGTCTCCAGTAGTGCCTAATAATGCACTCTGTCCACCTCCTCCGCTATGACCAAAAGTAAATAGGTTATCAGTGTTACCTGGTAGTGTGTCATTATTAAATCGTAAATACCTTATTGCAGCCTTTAAGTCCGTAACTCCCCATGGTGCACCTCCATTGTATGTGATGTTATTTTGTTTTCCTCTACAACCAGAATGTACATAGATCATACCGTTACTTGTATAATTTGCAGCTTCCTCTCCACTATAAGTATCTGGTGATTTACGTTCAGTATATCCTCCAGTGTGGATTGGCATTAGTAATGGTGCGTTTTTTGCAGTGAAGTTTCCAATTTTTTCATCTGTTACTTTACAAGTGTAGGTGCCGTTTTTATTGTCTGTTGCATTGAAGTATTTGCCTGGAACATATATTGCTAAACTTTCATGTTCACTTGTTTCGGGTTTTGTGCAATAAACAAGACCTAATTGATAATAAATGTCATTCTCAGAATCATATTTCCAGTTATTCATATTTATTGATAACTTTTGTGTTAATTCAGTTGTATTATAATCCTTTTTATGTTGATTTTCATTATTTTTGTTATTTATGTATAGTCCACTAATAATAATGATAAGTAATACAAATGTAATAATTAATAATTTATGTATTTTTTTCATAATTATCAACTAACAACTTTTTTTTTATAATAATGCTTTTTGGTATAATTATATTTATCTAAATAGTATTTAATTAATTCTAATAGTCATATGCTTTCGAAAGAGTTTATTACAATTAATACTATAGTTAATATAAAATATTTTTTTTGAACTTTTTATCATATTTCAATATATGGATGTATTATGTGTTTATTAATATTGCGATTAATAAGGATTTTTAATTAAAACAATTAAATAATAATGATAATATAGTTTAGAGATTAATAATTACTTAAATTTACTAAAATATTGGCTCTGTTGCAAACCTATATTATTCTTGTAAAATTTGATAAAATTTACCAA
>JAFRKG010000120.1 GCA_017431845.1 Methanosphaera sp.
TTATAGTTATTTTATTTTTAATTTATTATAATAAATTGGTTAATTATTTATATATTGTTTAATAAAATAATTATATGTTAATAAAAGTTTCAAGGAGTGAATAATCGAATATAAATCTTTTAAAACAAATTATGAATTTTGACAGAGACTACTATTACGTAAAATATGAAAACAACAATACACTATTTAACGAAATACAAAATAAAAAAATAGACTTAATAAAAAACAATCAAATATACTCTCATTTAACAGAAAATTCCGAATATTTCTATCTAATTCTAAACGATGATGATTTAATAGGATTCTTTTCACTAAATATTAAGAAGAAATACGTTATAATATCCTCATTATATGTTTGTAAAGAATACAGAAAAAAGGGTATTGCAACAGAAATAATTAATGATGTAATATTTGCAGTAAAATACAATATCAAATTTCATATCCATTGTATACTCGTGAATTCATACGCTGAATCTGCATTATTTTTCTTAAAAAGAGGATTTGATTTTTGTAAATTGAATAAAAAATTAAATTATAAAAAAAGGAATATAATTTTAATGAAAAAACATTTTTAACTTCTTTTCCTTTTTCTTTTACGTTGGCTGTTTAAGTCTTCAAGGACTCTTTCATTGATATAATTACCTTTATTTAACTTAGAATAAGAGATGTTGTTAACACTCTCAGAATATTTGCGTTCAGGATTATTTTCACGTAAACGTTGAATATATAATGAAATAATCTTTGATAAGTATGTATCCTTAGTAAAACGTCCATCAATAGCTATGCTTTTTACACCCATCTGTTTTAATTCATCAACCTCATCAATTAGGCATAACATGTCATTATTGAAGAAGTGGCTTTGCTGGTTATAATCGAAGTATATCTTATATTTTGCCTTGTTCTCTTTATCTTCCAGTACAACATATTCTTCTGGTTCTATATCTAAGTCAAATCCTTCGTTAAGGTTTGAAAAGTTATCCTTGGATACCATTATTTCCTGGTTTCCTTGAACTATTAATTCTAGTTCTGTATCGTATGGTTGTGATTTTCGGACTAAGTCACGAATTTCTTCCTTGGATAATTCACTGGATATTGTTGTTGATTTGAAATTGTTTTTTGCTAACATTGCGACGCTGTATTCGTTCCATATGTTTAGGTTGTGTGATCCGTAAACCTTATTATTTGGGAATGATAATGTTAATGAGGGTGAATCTCCCATTATGGAAATGTTTATGTTGTCTTTTTGAAGATTGTTGTTGATTTCTTTGATTTTTTCGAGATCTTCGTCTGATGTGAATGCTGAGATTACCCATACTAGTTCTTTGTCAACAGCTATTTGTCTTGCTTGTCGTAGAATGTTTTCTATGTTTTCAAAGTAATCTTTTTTGTTATTGTATATGTATGATGGGTCAAAGTATATGCTGTCTATTGGGTTTCTGTTTGCAATAGTTAGTAATTCAAGGTTATCCACATATACATTTAATTTCATATAATCTGTTTTTTCAATATGAGTGTTCTTATTTTTATTATCCTTTATATATTTCTTAATGTTTTTACGTAAACTACCTGCTTCGTTAGGGTTAGGTATAAAATACTCTAAGAGTTTCTGGGATGCAATCTCTAAAACATTTCTTCTAATATTATTAATCTTACCAATAGGCATAAACACATTCTCAGGCAAATCAGTAACCTTCACATTCTCAACAATAAATGGAGTATTTCCACTTTTCACCATCTGATTAACAATAGTCTCTTCATCCAAAGGTTTATTAATAGCATCATCAAACTTACGCTCAGACTTATAACCAAAACTAATAATATCATCATTAACCTTAAAACTAGCATTAACAATCATACTACGCTTCTTATTAGAAGTAATATCCATAGACAATGGAATATGTGGCTCTACACGTTCTTTCTGGAATTGCTTCTGCCTATCATGCAACTCCTTAGAATAACTAATATAAACCTCAGAACCAACCCTAATATCACGAGTAGTTTGAATATGAATAAAATCATCAGTTTGTTCAACAATCTTATCCAAATAAATACCACGAATATGATTATTATGCTTAAAACCAATACCATCTCCCTTCTGAAGAACAGGATGATCCTTACTATCAAAAGTTATGACAACATCCTCCCCATCAATAGACTTAATCTTACCCAAATACAATCCCTGATGGAAAGAACTTTTTCTACCCATAACCTCCCCAGGAGTATCATTTAAAATATAACCATTAGTATAATACCGATTAAAAATTAAATTCAAATCTTCCTCAAGTTTCTTAACAAGATCATCACATGAATCATCATTAATATGATCAATAATCCTCCTATAAGAATTAACCACCGTAGCAACATAATCCGCAGATTTCAATCGACCCTCAATTTTTAATGAAATAATTCCAGCATCAGATATGGCTTTAACATTCTTATAAGTGGCAAGATCATGGGTTGAAATAAGACAACCATTACTAATACTATGATTATGATACCTAAGCTTATACATGGACCTGCATGGCTGAGCACAAGCACCCCTATTAGCACTACGACCAGAAATAAAAGATGACATATAACAATCACCCGAAATACAGTAACATAATGAACCATGACCAAATACTTCTAAATCCATAGGAATACTATCCTCTTCAAGCCTAGAAGAAATACTTTTAATCTCACCTATACTCATTTCACGAGGCAAAATAACTCTTTTAATCCCCTCATTATAAGCCCATAATACACTATTATAATCACGTAAAGTCATCTGAGTAGATGAATGAACCTCCATATCAGGTAAAAACTTATTAATCAAATACACTAATCCAATATCCTGAACAATAACCGCATCAACACCAATACGATACAAATACTGAACATACTTCAATACTTCAAGAACTTCATTACTATTAAAGAGAGTATTAACAGTAACATGAACGCTAGCCCCATTTAAATGAGCATAACTAACAGCTTTCTCCATATCCTCTGAAGTAAAATTATGAGCAAAGGCTCTAGCACCATACCTCTCACCACCAATATACACGGCATCTGCACCAGCATTAACTGCTACAACAAGTATATCATAAGAACCAGCAGGTGCTAATAATTCTGATAAAACCATTTAAACTCTCCATAAAATTTTCATTAAAAATCAGTTAATACTATTATTTATTAATTTTTAAATACAAATATTTTAGTAATTTCAACATGATAAATAATCATAACCAATTATGAGGCTAACATATATGATACTAGACCAATATCCAGAATTATATTCAGGAATACTTCTTGTTATAAAGGTAGCTTTAGCAATCATTATACCAATAATAATATTCACAATAATTAACAAGACAATACAAAAATATAAATCATATAATTCAGTATCAAAAGGCTCTTTAGAAATATTATCAAAAATACTAAGATATTTAACATTTCTAATAATAATACTTGGAATATTAGATGTATTGGGAATTGATATTCATTCATTATTGGTAAGTGTAGGAATAGTGAGCCTAGCAGTAACACTAGCCGCAAAAGACACACTAAGCAACGTAATCTCAGGAGCAATAATAATCCTAGAAAAAAGATTTGTCGTAGGAGATATGATTGAGATAGACGGCCATAAAGGAATTGTACAAAAAATAGGATTCAAATCAGTAGAATTATTATACAAGAAAAAATACATGGTAGTACCAAACGTATTATTCACAACCAAACCATTCATCAATCATACAAGAAATGGATACTATGCAATATACTTTAATGTAACAATACTTAACCGATACAATTTTGACGAAAAAATATCCCAATTAGAAAAAATACTAGACAATACTCCTTCAATATTAAAAGAACCAAAATATCTTATAATGATAAAAAACATCACAACATCAGGAGTAGATGTTAAAGTAAAAGCATATATTGAAGATCCAAACATGGATACAAAAACAGTGTCTGAAATAATTAAAAGAATAAAAAGAGAAATGGTATTGGATGATATGTATTAATAATTTATTTAGCTGCAGATTCATCAGTAAGTAATTCTGCAGTATAAATTTTTATTTCTAAATCTTTAGCAAATAAATCCTTTGTTTCCTGACCAAACAATAAGAACTCTTCTGTTTTCATATGTTTCTGTAAAGCTTCAGATGACTGCCATTGTTCAACAAAAGTTAATGAATTATCCTGTACATTTTTATATAAGTTATAACTAATATTTCCTTCATGAGTTTTTGAAGCATTTATTAAAGGTTCTGCTTTTTCAAGAATTTCATCTAATTTTCCTTCCTTTGGTTCAAAAGTTGCATTTACAATAATCATAATTATACACTCCTTTGTTTGAATATTTGTTTAATCAATATTTATACCTTTTCAAAAATTTAAAGAGTATATGAAAAATATACTCTAAAAAAATATTATTCTAAACTGTAATAGTTTTTCTTGCTTCTAAAAAATTCTCATTTCCATAATAACAAGCACTAATACTGTTAATACTCAGAATATTACTAATATCATACTCTATGTTATAACTTTCATTCACATCCATCTTGGGAAGAATTGTCTTATCATTAATCTTAATGGCAACTAATCCACTCTCAGGTAAAACATTATCCTCCCCAAGCATTTTGACAGATAAATATAACTTATCTGTAATAGTATAGTCTATGATAAAATGTACTGTTTTCTTAGATTCTTTCACGCTAATATTGTTGTAATGTAAATTATACTTATTATTTCCAGTAAATGTTAATGAAATATCGTATTTATTATTATAATTACTTTTTAACTTATAATTTTCTAAAACTACCATACCATTCTTTACTTTCAATATTTTCACGGTTTTACCATTAATTTTTAATGCAACCGAACCAGCATTAACATTATTATCATTTTCATCAACAACCTTTACACTTAAATTCATATAGCTATTGGAAATATTGCAATTCATAAAACTATGAGTGTTGTATTTAATCACTGATACTAATGTTGTGTCAGAGAATTCTTCTAGGTTATCGTTGTCACAGATTATTTTTAACATATATTTTTTCTTTGTTAAGGATTCACTTAGTTTATATTTTTCAATAATTAAATAATTATCTTTAAAACTATATGTAATGTTCTTAATTTCCTTATAATTGAATATTACGTGGATATTGTCTATGCTGTTTTTGTTGTAATTATTAATGGTGGCAGTGATATTAGTCACATCACCAGGGTGTGAAATAAATGTATTGGTCCTGATTTCTGGTTTAATAAAGACTATATCTTCAAGGAATGTGTAAGTTTTATTCTCTTTTCTACTGTATATATTGAATTCTAAATTCAAATCTTCATACCTGTTTGGAAGTAAATAAAATGTAATGCTCCTGTTTTCATTAACTTCTAACAAACTTAGATGAAGTGTGTTATTTTCCTTATCGAAGTTATCAGTTGAATTAATATAGGTTAATTCCTTTGGCAATACATTATTTAATATGATATTTTTAACCTTGACATTTCCTGTGTTCCTAATCTTTATGTTAAATGTAATATTGTCTCCATATATGAATGATTTTGTTATGTTTGTAATTTCAAGGGTGTATTTCTCATCAAGGTATGATAAATCAATAGGTAATGTCTTATTTCTAAAGTCAGTTACTCCATCATAGTTTAATATTAAGTTCCTTAATTCTTTGTTATACGGGTATTCTATGATAAATTCTGGTTTTAATACTTCTTCTTCACATAATTTGCTATTATTTTGATATAAATATAATTTTCCTGATTTAACACTTGTATTATATATCTTATCAGTTTCTAAACGGCCACTGATAACAAAATTATTTTCATTTGTTCCTAAGGAATTATTCAGGTATATTTTCAGATAGTTTCCTTTATACTCGTTACCAGTCACTTCCTGGAAAACAGTTGTGCTTCCTTTAAATAAGTCCTCTGCTGTATTGTTAAAAAATTTAGTATTTTTTACATGCACATTTCCATTATAATCATATAATATTCCCTCATCTAGTAAGGATGTATTATTTTTAAATAGAGATTCTTCTATAATTATTCTGGAATTTTCATACTCATTTTTTATTCCACAGGTTTTGTTTGCAGTATTGTCTTGTATTGTCATGTTTTTAGATTTGAATAATGATATTTCAGTATTATTTTCATTATAAATACTGTGGATTAATGTTTCATTAATGTAATTGCTGTAAATACTGGTATTTTCTATAGTGGCATTGTTGCAATATTTTAGTATTGTGTTAACTTTGTTATTGTATATTTTTGAATTATTCAGAACAAGATTTCTGTTTGTTAGGATTGTATTGTTTATGTTGTTGTCATATATGAGGATGTTGTTAATGTTGCATTCGTTATCGTTGTTTATTATGTTGCTTGAATTTTCGTTTATAAATGAACAGTTTGTTATGTTTAGTTGGGATAGTGTGTTTTTGATGATTGAATCGTTTGCATTTTCATTTATGAAGGTGGAATTTTGGATGTTTGTTATTGTTTGTCCTAATAATTTTATTGTAGATCCTTGTAGGGAGGTATTGTTTTGGAATGTGCAATTGATTATATTAATTACATTATTTTGATTAGTGTTTTCATTGATGTATATTGTGCTGCCATCAATATGTTCTCCATTATTTTTGAAAGAACAATTTGTAATGTAAATTGAACTGTCTGTATATATTGCTCCTCCGCCTAGTGTTGGTTTGATTGTGTGACCTCTGTTGTTTTCGAAGTTCACATTTTCTAGTATTAGCATACCTGAATTTGTTAGTGCGGGTCCAAATTCACTTTTTGTGTTTATTATTGTGAGATTGTTTATATTTAGGACTGCGTTTAAGGGGTTTCTTAGGAAACTGTATTTGTTTTGTCCGTCGATTATGGAATGGTTTCCGTTGATTGTAATGTTATGTGGTGTTGATGAATATAAATCATTTGTGAATATGTTTGTTAATTTGTATGTGTTTTGTTTTAGGTTTATTTCGTGATTGGTAATATTTGATGATTTGATTTTTGTTATTGTATCTCGTAGGTTATTATATGTGTTCACATTGCTTACTTCTTTGTTTATTGTGTTTGTTTCTTCGGGTGTGGTTGTGTTTTCTGTGTCTGTTGCGTATATAGCATTATTAAGTATTAATAATACTGTTAAAAGTATTAATATTTTTAAATATTTATTAAAACTCATTATTTAACTTTATAACTCCTATATATTTTATAAAAAATAACTAGTCATATTATACAATGACTAATAAATAATCTATATTAATGACTATTTATAATTATTGATAAGAAAAATTAATATTACACTAAATACAAATATAAACATATAAAACAAATAGTATATACATAAATAACATCTAAAATACATAAAAAACAACAAAAATTAAAAAAAAATAATACAAATAAAAATTAATCAAGAAACGATTAAAACAAAGCATACTACTACAAAAAAAATAAATCTATCAAAAAAAAACATGACAAAAAATAAGGAGTTATATTATGAAAAAAATGGGATTCGGAATGATGAGACTACCACAAACAGACAAAAACGATTTTAGCAATGTGGACCAAGAACAAGTAAATAAAATGGCAGATAAATTTATAGAAGCAGGATACACATACTTCGACACAGCATACCCATACCATGATGGAAACAGTGAAGTAGCATTAAGAAAAGCAGTAGTAGAAAGATACCCACGAGATTCATTTGTAATAGCAGATAAACTACCACTATTCGCAATAACCAAAGAAGAACAATTAGAACCAATATTCCAGGAACAACTAGAAAGATGCGGAGTAGACTATTTCGACTACTACCTACTACACAATGCAAGCGGATTCTCAGAAGCAGGATTCATAGGAGTAAACTCATTCGAATTTGCAATACAAAAGAAAAAAGAAGGAAAAATAAAACATCTAGGACTATCATCACACGCAAATGCAGAATACATAGAAAACCTACTCAAAAAATATCCAGAAATGGAATTTATCCAACTACAAATCAACTACCTAGACTGGGAAAATGAAGGAGTAGAAGCAAGAAAATGTTACGAAGTAGCAAGAAAATATGAACTTCCAATAGTCATAATGGAACCACTAAAAGGAGGATTCCTAGCAAACCTACCAGAAGAAGCACAAAAACTAATGAAACAATACAATGATGATAAACCAGTCGCATGGGCACTCAAATACGATGCAAGCTTAGAAGGTGTGTTCATGGTACTCAGTGGAGCAAGTAGTCTAGAACAAATGGAAGAAAACATAGAAATATTCGAAAACTTCGAACCAATCACAGAAGAACAACAAGAAATAATAGACAAAGTAGTAAAAATAATCAACAGTCAAATAACAGTACCATGCACAAAATGCAAATACTGCATAAATGCATGTCCTAAAAACATAAACATACCAAAACTATTTGACTGGTATAATAACCAAAAAATAGAAAACGTCGATATATTCACAGCAGTAGGTAATGCATACGTTAACTATTCAAAAATAGAAGGTAACGGAATAGCGTCTGACTGTATAAGCTGCGGATTATGCGAAAAAGAATGTCCACAACACATTAAAATACCAGAAGTAATGAAGGATGTTAAAGAAACATTCGAAATTCCATTATATGGTTTTTCAAACGAATAATCATCCATTCCACACTCATTTTTTTCATATTTTAAAGAATTTACGAGTATTACTAGTAACAATATCTCCTAATTCATCATAATCCATATTCATCTCTTTAGCAATTCTCTTTAAAATATGCGGTAAATATTTAGGATCATTCCTATTTTTCTTAGGTTTCGGAGATAAATCACGAGGTAACAAAAACGGACCATCCGTTTCAATCATCAACCGTTCAGGAGGAATAACCTTAATAGCCTTCAATAATTCATCATTCCTTCGTTCATCACAAATCCACCCCGTAACTCCAATATAACAACCAAGATCCAAGTAATCCTCAGCTTCATACTTAGTACCTGTAAAACAGTGAACAACACTTCTAGAAGCAACTTTAGAATGTTTACGCATAATCTTAGCAAAATCATCATAAGACTCACGATCATGGAGAAACAAGGGCATATCTAATTCTTCTGCTAACTCAATCTGCTTTTCAAACCATTTTCTCTGAACAGGTTGTGGCGAAAAGTTTCTATTATAATCTAATCCACACTCACCAATAGCAACCACACAATCCTCTTCAGCAAGTTTTCTTAAAGTATCAATAGTATTTTCATCACAAGTTTTAGCATCATGAGGATGAACACCACAAGTAGCATAAACACAGGAATTGCCCCTAGCATATTCAACAGCACTAATACTGGACCTTATACTACTTCCAGTAATAATTGATTTAGTCACACCAACTTTTCTAGCTTCTCTTAAAACATCCAACCTATCTTTATCATAAGATTTATGCATCAAATTAAGACCAATATCTATTAATTCCATAAAATCAAACTCCTAAAAATTATATAAAAATGTTCCAATGGTTATAGTTAAATTTGCTTCAATAAATGCAGCAACTAACAACATAATCACAATTAATATAATCAGTATGGCCACATCTATAAACATTTTAACAAAATTGTTACAAGCATCAGCAAAAATTTCTGACTTATTCTCCATATTTAATTTAATTCCATTTAACAACACAAGAAGTGCATGAGTAATTCTTAAACCAGCTGCACAAGATAATATTATTGCAAATAACTCAATTATTCCATGAGGTAAAGTAAATGCTAAGAAATATTTAATATTTGTAATAGCCCCTGAAAAACCTATAAATAATGCATTAAACACTAACAGGTACACTGTATATGTACTAAGATAAAATCCGCTTAAAATCATATTCGCTGCAACAGAGAAATTATTGATAAATAAGGGGATTGTTTCCAATTTCACTGTTCCTTCTTGAACACCATTATGTAAGTTTTCAACAGAAGGCATTACTAAAGGCTGAAATACTCCCGGATAAAAGTATCCTAAAATCAGAAATATTACAAATAACAGTAATGAAAGAAGAATATGATATTTTATCCTAGAAACAAAAGATTTTATATTAAAGTCATCATCATTCATGTTTGGATAATCATACCTGTTATAATAAATCTCTTCTAAACATCTTGATACTAGAACACCAGTTAATGCTATTATAATAAATAATGCATAATTCTTACTAACAGAATAAACTATGATACCTGCTAAAACATAAAGAGGGTATGAATATTTAGCAAAACCTTGAATAACTGATTCAGTAAGTATCAATGTTAGAATGATTAGAAAAGGAAGTTCTAAATCAAGTATTTCAACAAAACCTGCCTTAGTAGCCCATGCACATATTGAATAGATAAGAATTGAGATAATTACAGGAGCAATATATCGAGTTGCTTCTATTTTCTTAGGAGATGTTTGTACACTTTCTTGTTCTTCTTTAACATTTTCATTATTGGTGAAATATATTATGTTATGTTTATCACTTGTTAATCTTTGAGTTGAATTATTTTCATCCATATATTTCCTCCATAATTTTTTTCTCAGCAGTTTTTTTCTCTTAATAAATATATTGATATTATTGGTATAAATTAATTGTTAATTATATTAGTTATTTCTTAGATAAACTCTACTAGGGAGGACAAATGAATGGAATTAATAATGTTGGGAACAGGGAATGCTTCAGTATTAAATTGTTATAATAGCTGTTTTTTACTGAAGGATGATAATAACCTCATACTAGTAGATGGTGGGGGAGGAAGTGGCATATTTAATCAATTGGATAAGGTAGGAATCAATTGGAAACAGATACAAAATATTATAGTTACACATAAACACATGGATCATCTTATAGGGGTATTGTGGATAGTTAGAATGTTCTGTCAGCATACTAATCGTAACGAACACGAAGGAACTTTAAATATCTATTCTCACAATGAAGTCATATTCCTAATAAGAGACTTCATAGAAAAGTTCCTGGAAAAAAAAGACCTTCAATTATTGAATAAATCATTATTTTTAATAGAAGTGAATGATGGCGAATCAAGAAATATATCTAATAAAGAAGTAACATTTTTTGATGTATGTTCAAATAAAGCAAAACAGTATGGATTTAAGATTAATTATGAAGAAAACAAGAATTTAACTTGTTGTGGCGATGAACCATACAATAAAATTAATGAAAAACATGTTAAAAATAGTGACTGGTTAATCCATGAAGCTTTTTGCCTAAAATCAGAAGAAAAATTGTTTAAAGCATACGAGAAAAATCATTCAACAGTTGCTGATGCATGTAGAGTAGCAGAAGAATTAGGGATAAAAAATCTGGTATTATATCATACTGAAGATAAAAATATTAAAAATAGGAAAGAATTATATCTTTCTGAAGGTAAAAAGATTTTCAAGGGAAATTTGATTGTTCCCTATGATTTAGAAGAAATTTCCATTTAATTTCTTTGTATAACTATTTCTATGGTTGATACATTGGTACTAGTTCCGTCTTCACGGAATATTTCTTCAGTAGAAAGTTTCACATCATCATCATTTGCATCTGTAATAAATCTGTTTGTAACAATTTCTGCTACATCCACAGCTTTGCTGATGTTTTTTCCTCTTGATTTAACAGTAACTTTATCTAAACCTTCAAGCATTCTTGTGTTAATAGATAAAACATAATTCATGGTAGGTTTTTTTCCAATATACATTATGGAATCGTTAAAATCAAAACTTCTTTTTTCAACTTTCTCTTCTGTACTTTTATTATCTTTAAGAGGTGCAGTTGTTTTATTTTCAATTTTTGAAGCACTTGTCTTTTCAGTAACTTTATCAGCATTGTTACTTGTTGTGTTGTTATTGTTAGCATCTGCAATTAATCCTAGTTTTCTTAATTCTTGTGTAAATGATAAATTTTCACTCATTGTATTAAACCTCTAATATAATCCTATATTTATTTTTGTATTTACTAAGTAATAATATTTTTTTAATTATTTTTAGTAACCGTGATGTTCAAGAACATGGAACATTTTATATCTTGGAACTTTTAGGATGTCATGTGTGTTCTGACGATTATATTCTATGGATAGTTCATTTAATTGTTTAAAAACTCTTCCTTCAGCAATACGTATAATAAATTTAATATCATCAACAGTCAATATTTCATCGGGATTTTCTAGTAATCTGTCAATTTCTTCATTAAATTTAATAATTTCAACAGCTAATTTTCCATCATAGTGTAATTTATTGTCTATGCAATATGATAATAAGTATTTATAATAATATTTAAAAAAATTTAATTCCCGTGTAAAATCTAAAATATTAAGTGTTAATTTTTTAGTATTCATATGATGAACTCCTAGTACTAATTATTTAGAATAATATTTAAATAATTTTACATTAACTGGATTATTAATAGTAATATTGATATAATTTATTGAATATATATAATAACAAGAATATAGGAGGAAAATGGTGAATTATAAACAATTATTATGGAATCCGATTGCTTTTTTCATTAGTTTCATGATGAGTATTATTATGCCTGTAATATTTGCTGTTCCTAGTGGTATGCCTTTAGAAATATGTTTCTTGTACTGGCCTTTAAGATGGGTTGTAGCATACTTTATAGTAACATTATTTGTTAATAAAATAGCATTTAGGCTAGCTCAAAAAGTATTTGGTTTTAAACCAGGGTTCTAAACTACTATTTTTTTATAATTTTATCTTTTTTATTGAAAACTTATTTATTTAATCATTTAAATATTTTTAAATAATCACAGAGTATTGGGGATATGATATGGTGAAAGATAAACATATAATAGAAGCATTAGGTAAAGCAGAAGTAATTATAGAAAATGGTGAAATAACAAGTGTAAGTGAACCAGTTATAGATTACTGTCCAATATTTGGGAAATATCATAATATTAAACAAATAACCAGGGAAGACATAAGAAAAAACATACAATACAGGATAGATGACTTTGGAATGTGTACAAAGGACAGAATCCTTAAAATGGATGACATGTTATCTGTAGGAATATCGGAAATACTTAGAAGTAATGTTGAAATAGGAAACATTGATTGTGTTGTAGGAGCATGTGATGGTGCAGGAACAGTACTGATGACTGATCCTGATATTGTGCAGGGAGTCGGTGGAAGAGTATCTGGACTTGTAAGTACAACACCGATACCTGAGATAATTGAAGGTTTAGGTAGTGAAAATGTTTTAAACCCTGAAACTGCAGAGTTAAATCAAATTAAAGGATTAAAAATGGCAGTAGAACGAGGTTTTAAAAATATTGCTGTGACTGTTATTCCGTCTGTTATGGTGCATGAAATAAGGGAATATGAAGTACCTGATGATGTAAATGTTTACATATTTGTTGCTCATACTACAGGTACAACAAGGCAAGAAGCAGAATCAATATTTGGGGATGCTGATATAATAACTGGTTGTGCATCTAAAGCTATTCTTGATGTTGCACAGTCCAAGAAACCTTATTATTATGGTGAATCTGTGCCTATTTTTGCAGTAACTGAGAGTGGTAGGAAGTTTTTGGATGACCGGTTACGTCATGTTAATAAATCGTTAAGTTTAAATGAATATCCGTTGGATTTGGATAAAAAACCTAAACCTTTGATTTAAAAAAATTATAAATTATCATGATAATTCATGATAAATTATATATACTAATCTAACCAAAATAATACTAGAAAATCATAAGACAACACTTATGAAAACCAAAAACAAACAAAAAGGATACAGATGACAAAAATGAATATAAAAAAAGTAGTAGTAGCAGGTGGAGGAGTACTTGGAAGTCAAATAGCATTCCAAAGTGCATTTTCCGGATTCGATGTAACAATATGGTTAAGAAGCGAAGCATCTATAGAAAGAGCACAACCAAAATTAAATAGGTTAAAAGAAATATATATAAATACAATGGAAGAAATGAAAACAAATCCACAAGCATACTGCAGAGGATTTACAGACAAGACAAAATTAACAAACGAAGAAATAGAACAACTAAAACAAAAGACAGAAACAGCCCATAAAAACATACAATTAACAACAAGTTATGAAGAAGCAGCAAAAGACGCTGATTTAATAATAGAAGCAATAGCAGAAGACCCAAAACAAAAAATTCCATTCTACCAAGAATTAGCAAAACACATGCCAGAAAAAACAATCTTAGTAACAAACTCATCAACACTATTACCAAGCACATTCGCAGAATACACTGGCAGACCAGCTAAATACTTAGCATTACACTTCGCAAACGAAATATGGAAAAACAATACTGCAGAGGTAATGGGACACCCAGAAACCGAACAAAAATATTATGACGAAGTAGTAAAATTTGCAGAAGCAATAAACATGGTTCCATTACAACTTAAGAAAGAACAACCAGGATACATACTAAACTCAATGTTAGTACCATTCTTAAGTGCAGCAGAAGCATTATATGCAAATGAAGTAGCAGATCCAGAAACAATAGACAAAACATGGATGCTAGCAACAGGAGCACCAAATGGACCATTCAGAATACTTGATGTGGTCGGATTAACCACAGCATATAATATAGTAATAATGAATCCAGAAGCTAAAGATCCAACAACAACACCAGGAAAAATAGCAGCCAAATTAAAAGAAAAAATAGATCAAGGAAAAACAGGAATAAATGCAGGAGAAGGATTTTACAAATATAATTAAATAAAATCAAGAATTAAAACTCTTTTTATTTTATTATTTTTTTCACCAATCTCCTATATTAAATAAAAACTTTTCCTAATTTTAAACAAAAAAAACATAAAAAAATTTAACATAGGAGGGAATAACATGGCAAAACATGTAAGCTTAATGTTCGATAACAATTTTGAAGGAGTAGAAAAAGAAGTAGTAGACAAACTAGTTCAACTACAAAAAGCACTACTAAACAAAGACATAGAAAAACTAGATGAACTATTTGATGACTCATTCCTACTAATAAGAGGATCAGGAAGACAAGAAACAAAAACAGAATTCCTAAAAGACATATCCGAAGATGTTCTACATTACAGGGAATCCAAAATACAAATACCATCAATAAAACTCAAAGAAAACAAAGCATCCATAATCACAATAGTAGACCTAAGAACATGTTTACTAGGAGTACAAAGCATATGGAACCTAGACTCAAAATTCAAACTAAGAAAAATTGATGGAGACTGGCGCTTCGTAAAATGGGACACATCATACACACCTAAAAAACACGAAGACGAATAAAAAAAATAGTACTAGTGGAAAATAACATTTTCCATTCATTTAATATATTTTACCTTATTTTTATCAATCTCAGACAAAGTATGAGGTTCCAAATCAAACTCTTTAACTCCCAAAGATAAAATACCAACAATACGATACTTATTTTCTAAAGACAAAATATTTCTAACAACATCCTCAGATTTCACACCATCACCAGAAAATCTTAAATGAGACTGACACCAACAACAACCAATACCATAATAATTAGCCATTAAATCCATATAAGCCATTGCAATAGAAGAATCTTCAATCCAAGTATCCGCCTTATCACTATCAGCAATAACAACAATAGCAACATTACAACCAGCAAGCATACCAGAACCAGAAGCCTTAGATTCAGACAACTGCTTTAAAACATCTTTATCCTTCACAACAATAAACTCACAAGGCTTCCTATTACGACTAGTAGGAGCAAGTAAACCAGCCTCTAAAATCCTATCTAAAACATCATCATCAATATCCTCATCAACATAATTACGAACACTTCTTCTACTAAGAATAACATCCATTAAATTCATTTACAAATCCAACCTAATAATTCATTTTACAAATAAATATAAGACCATCATAACTAAAAAATATTTCCAGTAATAAAAATTAAACATTCACATAACTATCAATACACACAACAATTATAACTCATGACAACATCTTATTATATTTATAATCAACAAAATTATAATTTACAATAAATATTTCATCATTTATTACATTTAATTAAATATCAGATAACATACTAAAAGATCAACTATTTTTACATAAACTTTCAATCAAAAAAAACATTTAACAATGTTTAATATTCAAAAAGATACCTATACAATAAATAATATTTAAAATAAAGAACATAAACCAAATTATATATAATAAAAAGCACAAATACCTAACTGTAATAAATATAAAATATTAAACACCAAAACATTAAAATTTATTTTATTAAAAAAAAAAATTTAGGAGGCAACAATACTACTAAACACAAAATATTTAACACGATAAAACCACCCTCCTTATTACATAGTGTTTCATATCCAACAAAAGAAGAAACACAAAACAGTCAACATATGACATAATAAGGAAAAAAACGAAATTAATATAAAAATAACTAAAGTTAGATTATAAAAGAAAAACAGTTTGCTTAAGTTTCACTACAATAAAAGAGGGTAAAACTTTAAAATATACAGATGCATTTTTACCTCCACGAAATTTTACTTTAAACAATCAGAGCCATGTGTTGTATAAAAATTATATAATTAATAATAATTCAAATAAATTATTTATTAAAATGGATAAACAAACAATTATAATTAATGTGATATAATGAAATATAAATTTTTAATGATTATTAGTATATTTTTATTGTTATCTTTATCTGTTATTAGTGCAGAATCTTTAAATTCTACTGATCATAAATCAAACATTGATGAAGATACAATATCTGATGAAAATCAAAATGAAGATTATAATAATAAAATTATTGATAAACCGGTTAATAAACAAAATTTTTCTGAAAAAAACAAAGTAATTAATAAAAGTTACAAAAATTACTATAAAAATGGTAAAGATGAAGGATATCTTACAGTAGATAATGAATCAAATCAGTTTTATGTTTTTTTTGATGAAGAGAAAGAAATTACAGTATACTTAATGAAAAATGAAAAAGAGATATGGAATAAATCAGGGGATATAAAATTTAGCATAACATATTTTCCAGCACCTTGGCCTGGTAATCTTGTTGTAGATACAGTTGTTATAGGTCATTATCCATTAAAAAATGGAATATGTAAATTTAATTACACATTATACTGGGATGCATTCAATTGGGAAGGTTTATTTCCCGAAAATATACATTACGATTTTGAATATCATGATAAAATAACTAATAAAACTTATGATTATAGAGTTTATCATCTTGGCTTGAATAGAGATGATATACTGGATACAATTATATGGGCAGATGATAAAATTTCGGCACGTCCGGGTCAAAAAATTGTATTCAAAGCAAGAATTGTAGATAATTTCATTAATCCTGTTAAAACGGGTAGAATTGCTATAAAAATAAATGGACGTACTATAAAATCGGACATATATTTAAATAATTGTGACGAATTCAGTTATTCTTATACTATTCCTAAGAATTTCTCTGCTAAACATTATAATTTAGAATATGTATATGTGGGAAATGAAGTAAATCCTAGAGCTGTTAAAACTATTTCCTTAAACATTTTGAAAAAATCCGTTAAAATTTCAACAAAAAATATTACCGCTTATCCTGGACAAAATATTATTATAAATGGAAACGTTACACATAATAAAAAACCAATAACTGATGGGAGAATTGTAATAAAATTAAATGGTAAAACAATTAACGCAAACATTACTCCAAATAAATATGGAGAATTCAAACATATCTACAAAATACCTCCTAGTTTCAAAGCAAAAACATACAACATTACAACTATATACATAGAAAACAAAAAATATGCAAGAAAAGAAATTAACACAACTTTAACAATCAAAAAGCAAGCATCAAAAATAACAGTAAACAATATAACAAATTACCAGAACAAAACAGCACGTTTATCTATAAATATAACTGGAGTTAAAACAAAAATCAAAGCTACAAGTGGAAATGTCACAATAAAAATAAGAAACAAGCAATATGTCAAAAAGATAACTAAAGGTACAACAGTATTAAACTATAAAATACCATCATCACTTAAAGCAGGCAAATATAAAATAACAATATTTTATTCTGGTGGAAAAAACTTATACAAAGCAAACACAACAACCTTTTTAACGGTTAAAGACAATACAACCATTATACAATCAAAAAATATAAAAGCCACACGAGGAAAAACTATTAAAATTTCAGCTACAATCAATGACAGTATCGGATATATAAAAAGGGGTAATGCAACATTCAAAATAAACAACGAAACTATTGGATCAAGTAAAATTATTAATGGAAGTGCATCAATAAACTATAAGGTACCAGAAAGCTTTCATGGAAAATATAAATTACAAATACTAGCTAAAGGAACTTACACGGATGTTAATGAAATACAAAGAAAATTAGTCATAGATTAACATTTAACATTCCTTTAACCCTCATCTTTTTTTTTAAAAACAGGTGGAGAATATTGGAAGTTTAACTTACTTCTCCTTCTGATTCAAATTGCTTATACAGTTTATTATAATAACCATCTGGTAATTCTATTAATTCTTCATGAGTTCCTACTTCAATTATTCTACCATCATCAATAACTAATATCTTATCAGCATTCTTTATAGTTGATAGTCTATGAGCAATAATAAAACTTGTTTTATTCTCTGTTAACCTGTCCATAGCATCTTGGATTAATTTTTCTGTCCTAGTATCTATACTGGAAGTAGCTTCATCCAGTATGAGAATTTTTTTATCAGACAGTATGGTTCTTGCAATAGTTATTAACTGTTTTTGACCTGCTGAAATATTATCAGTATCTTCATTTAAAACAGTATCGTACCCTTCAGGTAATTGTGTGATGAAATTATCAGCATATGCAATCTTTGCGGCACGCTTAATCTCTTCATCATTGGCTTCTAAATTTCCATACCTTATATTTTCTTTAATGGTATCACTAAACAACCAAGTATCTTGCAATACCATTCCAACCAGAGATCTTAAACTATTTTTATCATAACACTCTATATTCACACCATCTATTTTTATTTCTCCACCATCAACATCATAAAATCTCATTAATAGTTTTATGATAGTGGTTTTTCCAGCACCTGTATGACCAACTAATGCAATTTTTTCTCCCTTTTTTGCCTTGAATGTCAAATCATTAATCACTGGTGTGTCATCATAAGCAAATTCTACATGTTCGAATGATATTTCATCAGATATGTCTTTTATTTCTGAAATTGAATTATTTTCTTCAATATTTATTTCTAGGAATTCAAATATTCTTTCTGTAGCTGCTAAAGCTGTTTGCACAAGATTCATTACTCTTGTAATCTGTTGTATTGGTTGTGTGAAATTCTGGATATACTGGAAGAATGCAAGAATGTCTCCTACAGCAATACTTCTTTCTAATACTAGTATTGCTCCAAGAACAGCTATTATAACATAGGATAAGTTGGAAATAAAATTTATTACAGGTCCCATTAAACTAGAATAGAACTGGGATTTCCATTCATAGTTGTACCATTTTTCATTATCCTTTTTGAATAATTTAACAGAATCTTTTTCTTGATTAAATGTTCGTATAATGTCATGTCCACTGAATGTTTCCTCAATTTGGGCATTTATCATTCCCTTGTATACTAGTTGATCCTTATAATATCTCTGTGAACGTTTCATAATGAAACTAATAATTATAAAGGATAATGGTACAAGTATTATTGTTAATAATGTAAGCATTACGTTAATGCTTATCATCATCAAGAACACGCCAATAATTGTAATTACTGCCGTCATAAACTGTAGAAATGTTGAAGTTATGCCTGTCTGTAAGGAATCTACATCATTAGTTATTCTTGATAATATGTCTCCTCTTTTGTTTTTATCAAAATCTTTCATTGATAAATTATTAACTTTTTCTATTAACTTTTTTCTGAGATTATAACCTACACTAGTTGATATCTGTGTTAAGAACCAACTTTGAAGGTATGTGAATACTGCACTAATCACATAAATGATTGCAGCAATAAAGAGCAGGTATGACAATGTAACTACATCTATTGTACCTGTGCCATTTATCATTAAGTTAATACCATCAAAGATTACTGTTGTGGCACGACCGATAAGTAATGGTCCTATTACTGTGAATGAAGTGCTAATTAATGCACATATAAATGTTATAAATATTTTAAGTTTATAATCTTTCAATAATGAAAATACTTGTCTAATAGCTTTTTTCATATTATTTGGTTTTGATACCATACGCCTGTCACGACGTACACGTGTATTTTCATGTTTAAGAGATAAAGACTTATCTTCACTCATTCACATCACCTATACTGCCTATTTGTGAAGAAATAATTTCTTGATAAAAATGACATCTTTCACGTAGTTCTTCATGTCTTCCTTTATCAACAATTTCACCCTTATTTAACACAATTATTTCATCAGCATCTTTAATAGAACTTATACGTTGTGATACTATTAAAACTCCACTATTTCGAGTAATGCTCTTCAATTTATCTCTTAATAGTTTTTCTGTAGAAACATCCAATGCAGAGAAGCAATCATCAAACAAGTAAAACTTATGTTCTCCTATGATTGCACGGGCAATGGATAATCTCTGTTTTTGTCCACCAGAAAAATTTGATCCTCCCTGTGATACTTTCATATCTAAATTATCTATAAATTCACTTGCCTGTGCATTTTCTATAGCAGTATACATTTCTTTTTCATCAGCATCCTCCTTACCCATAAGAAGGTTGGATTTTACTGTTCCACTAAACAATATTGCTTTTTGAGGAGCCAATGATAATTTTTCTCTAAGGGATTGTAAGTTATATTTATTAATATTAATATTGTTAATTAAAATTTCTCCAGAAGACACGTCCTGTAATCTTGGAATCAAATTCATAATGGTTGATTTTCCACTACCTGTTCCACCAATTATTGCAGTAGTTTTACCGGGATAGAGTTTAAAGTTGATGTTATGTAAAGTCTCTTTTTCAGCTCCTGGATAAGTATATGATACATTCCTAAATTCTAAGATTTCATGTTCCGAGGAATCTTTTATTGTTCCATCGATTATTGTTTCATCTGTTTTAAGAACATCTTCGATACGATTTGCAGATACTAGCACACGGGGTAGCATGATAAGAAATCCGCCCATCATAATAAAAGAGGCTACCATCTGGGTTGAATATTGAACAAATGCAATTAGATCTCCAGTAAGTAGTAAACCATTTAGTGCATCGAAAGTTCCAAAGTATAATATAAGTACTATCATAAGGTTAAGAATCAAATTCATGGCAGGTATAAGAATCAGCATTGTCCTATATACGTGCAAGTTAACATTATAATAATCCTTGTTCTCTTTTTCAAATCGCTGATTCTCATATTTTTGTCTAACAAAAGCTTTTATAACTGGAATACCAATTAATATTTCTCGGGATACTCTGTTAATATTATCCACAATTTCCTGTGTTCTCTTAAAATAAGGAATAACTTTCCATATAACAACAATTAAGAGAATTACAACAGATATGAAAGCTAAGAATATAATCCATGAAAGGTTGGATTTGATTTCAAACACTTTAATCATACTGCCAAGTGCAAGGATAGGAGCAAATAGTAGTGTTCTGAACATTATCCCAAGGATGTGTTGTATTTGACTTACATCATTAGTACTTCTGGTGATAAGTGAAGCTCTGGAAAACTTGTTTAATTCATGATTTGAAAACTTAAGAATTTTCGAAAATAGTTCTTCTCTTAAATCTCTAGCATAAGATGATGAAAGAATACTTGACACATATGATACTACAATAGTGGCTAATACAGAGAAGGCAACCATTAACATCATATTCATACCAATACTGGTAATAAGGTTAAAATCAGTATTTTGAATACCCCTGTTAACAATATCTGCAGTATATGAGGGTAATGTTAAGTCGCAGTATACTTCAATTATTAGAAAAATTACTATTAATATTAGTTTAAATAGTTGTCTATTAAAAATTTTAATAATGTTTTTCATAAATCACCCCCCCCCCCTCCATTCATTATACTTGTTTTAATCTGTTTTTCTCAAGGTTAACATTTCTTTTAATTCATCATCATTCATTTCTGTAATGAATTTCTCACCACTACTTACAGTAAGTTCTGCTAATTCTTCCTTATCCTTAATCATTTCATTAATTCTTTCTTCAAATGTACCATTTGTTATAAAACGATAAACCATAACATTATCTTTTTGTCCTATACGGTAAGCACGATCAGTAGCCTGATTTTCTACTGCAGGATTCCACCATAAATCATAGTGTATAACATTGCTTGCAGCCGTAAGGTTAAGACCAGTTCCTCCAGCTTTTAAGGATACGATAAATATTTTTGACTGAGAATTGTTCTGGAATTTGTTTACTAACTTGTCACGTTTATTACGTGAAAGAGATCCATGTAAAAACAACACTTCCTCTTTTAATCTTTCTTCAATAAGTTTCTTCATAATATTTCCCATTTCAACATATTGAGTGAATATTAAAACTTTCTCATTAGATTCTATAATATTCTCCAATATATTTATTAACACTTCCATCTTTCCGGATTCTTCAATACTATACTTATTGCTCTTAGTATACTGTGATGGATGATTACAGATTTGTTTTAAGGAGTTAATTAATTTCAAAACAATTCCTTTTCTTTGAATTCCATCGGATTTATCTAATTCAAGTATTAATGTGTCAAGTGTTTCCTTATATATTGCTGCTTGATTCTTAGTTAAACTACAGTAAATATCATTAGTTATCTTATCTGGTAAGTCATTAATAATGTTCTTATCACTCTTCAAACGTCTGAGGATGAATGGCCTGGTAATAAGTTTAAAGTTGTCCAAAACATTCTGATTACGTTCTTTTTCTATTGGAACAATATAATTTTCTCTAAACTTCTTTAATGAAGTAAGATAACCCTTATTAATGAAATCAAAAATACTCCAATACTCTGATAACCTATTTTCCACAGGAGTTCCACTTAAAGCAATCTTATTTCTTGATTTAATGGACTTAACTGCAAGAGTCTGTTGAGTGTTAGGATTTTTAATATTCTGAGCTTCATCAACAACCGTTAAAAACCATTTCTGTTCATTGAACTTTTCAACATCACGCCTAATCACACCATATGAAGTTAAATAAATATCATACTCTTTATCAGGAAACTTCCTCGAAGAACCATGATAAATATAACTGGATAATGTTGGAGTAAACCTGTTAATCTCCTGTTGCCAATTTGTAAGCAAACTGGTAGGAGCAACAATCAAAATTTTACCCTTACTCAGCATTCCATTATTCTTAAGATACAAAACTGTTGTAAGAACTTGTAATGTCTTTCCAAGACCCATATCATCTGCTAGAATAGAACCAAAACCTGTTTTAATATTCTGTACAAGCCAAGAAAAACCAACTTCCTGGTAAGGTCTAAGCTGTGCATTAAGATTCTCCGGAATGTCCACGTCAATATTATTATTAAGATTTTCAAGCATATTGTTTATGTTATCATCAACTTCAACTTCAGCATAATTAATCTGCTTACTAAGAACAGCCTTAAGAAGCTCATTTTTATTTAATTTCTGTGGAAGCTTTGCAATATGTTTAATTAATGTCTTAGTCTCGTTTTCATCAAGAATAACATAATCATTAGCTATCTTAACCAAACCCCTAGATTTTTCAACTAATTCATTAAATTCTTCTATACTACAATTAGTGCTGCCAAGAACAACCTTCCAATCAAACTTAACAATATCATTAAATGTCAAATAACTTTTTTCATTCTTGTTTGCAGCTATTTCTAAAGATAATTTAGGTTTAAATATTTTGTTAAGATTTTTAGGAAGAATAATGTTTATTCCTAGAATTTCAAATAACGGCAAAGTATCCATAAAGAATTTTGAAAACTCATCTAAATCATAATTAACTTCCTTAAAGTTAAGCATGTTATTTACGTCTGGAAATACTTCATTAATGATATAAATATCACTCAACAATTGTAATTTTATATTATCATCACTTGTTTCACTGATAACTTCCTGAATATTTTTCATACCCTTGTCATTAAGGTTAACTTCAACATCCACTTTAAAAGAATCATTTTCTTCCTCATTAATTACAAGGTATAAATCATAGTCTCTTGAACTTAGTACAAACTTGGATAACCATTGATTTATAAGATTTTCATACCCTGATTCTTCAAATTTACTGAAAGTCCTTGGTTCTCCAAGAAATAGTTTCACAACACTTTTTTCATATAATTTGTTCATTGCCTGTGTTAGGCCAAATCTCTTAAATTTATGGAATAATCCGTTTATTATTAAGCTAACTAATGTTATAATTTGATCTTTTCGTGATAAGATACTATTATCATATGTAAGTAAGTCTTCCGGACAATTATTCGCAATACTATTAATTATTTTGTTAATTTCTTCATCAAATACGGCTGGAATCCAGCGAATATGGTAATCATGGTTACTCTCAAATAATTCTGGAATAATTGAATGCTTTTTAACTAATTCTAGGCTAAATTGGTAGATTGTATTTAAGGTTTCAATATTTTTATTCATATTTTTATATTCTGTTTTACTTAGTTCAGTTAAAAATGTGAATAATAATTCTGCACCGGGGTATTCAGTGAGCAGCGAATCATTTCCTGTAACAATTTTATCAATGTTGTACTTATTATTTAGGTTAATTTGTAATGTTTCCCACTGATTAGGATAGTTCCATTCTTTTAGGAAAATATTATCTAAGAATGCAGTGATATCATCTACATTTTTATCAATATTAACAAATGTATGTCCAGAAAATCTATAATATGGTTCATAACCATTTGCTTCGTAGCGTTCATATTTATCAACAAACTTTTTCACAAAGCGTTCCATTGAAACATAGATACTGTTTAATACTGTTTTAAAGTTTTTTTCAAAAAATAATGGATTATCATTTAATAAGAAAAATATGTTCTCTTTTAAATCTTTAATTCTTGAAAAATCTATTTCTTTTTCAATTGTTTCATTTTCATTGTCGTATATGAATAATTCGGATATGTTTTTTATATTGTTACTTGTAGATTTATATTCTAGTAATTTAAGTAAGTCACATCCCTGAAGTTTAAACACTTGAAATGGGTCCTTATCGACTTCATGGGATATCATGTAAATTACGCCAGCAATGTGTTTGCATATGTATGCATAATCTGGACAATCACATTCAGGGTCTATGTATTCTATTGATGTGGGAAATACTTGTATTCCTTTTTCGTAAAGTGCTTCATGTAACTGTTTTGGTAGTTTATGATTTAATAATGAGGATAGGATGTACTCATTTGATTTCACGGTTTCTAGTATAGTTTCTATTTGTTTTTCATTAAATGTTCTGAAACTTATTGTTACATCATAGTAATTGTATGATTTTCCTGTTACTTTTGCTATAACAGTGTTATCATTTATTTCAATATCGTATACTTTACCAGTATTTGCATATGATTTTCCTCGGGGGATTCTGTTTGTTAGGTCAACTCCTTGTAGAGCATTTAACCAGTTTTCTCCCCACCAACTTAACCCAAATTTCATAAGTATATATTTGAATTATATTTGTTTTATTTTTTTTCTTTAAAAAAATTTTATAAGGGGGTAATGTTTATGATGGTGTGCAAAAAAAAGGATAATAATTTTTTTTTGATGTTAATCAAATTATTTGGGGGGGGATTATTCCATTAATTTTTCTATTCTAATTAATTCTGTAAAGCATATGCATCCAAATCCGGAGGTATATGTTTCAATATTTTCTTTTTTATCTTTATTGTCTATGCATGTTCCACCTAATGATTCACATAGGTTAGGTATGTGGTACTTGTTGATATTGGATTGTCTGGTTGCTGTTGACTGGTATTCATCTTGTGTTACTATGCATAAATTGTTATGATAGGCATATGTTATAATATATGGATCTGCATCATCTGGACTTTCTAATGCATAATTATTAAAGTAATCAGGGTATTTGCTACGTAGTGTATTGTATGTGTCTGAAATTTCATTATCTATACTGTCTTTAAAGCAGTATTCATGATCTTTACAGAAAATTTCATCGTCTAATTCGTTTTTAACTTTATCTATGGATACTGCTGTTCCTTCTTTTAGTAGTTTGATGAAGTTTTGGTATTGGGTTGGAAAACAGTCTTTATCGTATTGTTGACCGCTTTGGAATCTGAGGAAAATATTGGTATCAATCAAATATTTTGGATTGTTCATCGTCTTCCTCCATTTAATTTGTTGATAACATATGGAATTACAGTATGTGGAATTCCCAGTTCATTTGATAAGTCTAAGTCGTTTATTAGTTCTTCATCGTATGCTTCTAGTAGTAGTTCTACGAATAGGTGTCCGTTTTGGTTTAAATTTTTTGATGCCATTGTTTTCAGGCGTTGTTGTTTATAGTTTCTTTTCTTTTTAGGTTTATCTTTTTTAGGTTCTTCTTTTTCTTCAGGTTCTTCTTCAGTTTTGTTTTCGGTATCTTTGTTATATACTCTTTTTAGTAGTTGTTCTTCTAGTTCTTCATCGGTTAGGTAATTTAGTTTGTTTAGTCGGTATAATATGTTTTCCATTCCTACATTATATCTTGTTGATATTATTCTGATTACTGAGTTGATATTGCTTATGTTTATTTTCTTTATTTCTTTTGCTGGGAGCAGTATTTCTGATGCGATTGAGTTACATAGTTCTTCTTCTTTTTCTCTGTTATAGTCTCCGCTTATTCCATCTTTTCCTATGAGTAAGTGTGCGTATTCGTTGAATAGTGAGAATATTTTTTCTTTATTTGAGTTTCTATTGTTTATTCCTATGATTGGTAATTTTTTGTTGTTAAATGCATATCCGTTTATGTCTTCTGGTTTTATGTTGTAGAATTTGAATATGAGTATGTTTAATGATTCAAATTCTCGTATCCAATCGTCTATTGTGTATTCATTTAGTTTTACTGCATTTATGTCTAATGATTCTTTTATTGTGGATATTATTGTTGTTTTGTTTGGTGCTTTTTCTTGGTAGTATTTGAATGTTAGGTCTTTGTTTAAATTGTCTGCTATGTCTAGTAGTAGCATTCTTTTTCGTTTTGCGTGTTTTATTTCTTTCAGTATTTCTGGGCTTGATAGTATTCGTTTGTCGTTCATTGTTCGGTAGTCTTTGATGTATTGTTCTATTTCTGGTGGTGGGGTGTTGTTTAGAAAGAGTAGTGGGCTTACATCGTATAGTTTTGCTAGTTTGTTCATGTTTTTGTAGGTTAGTTCTCCTGTGGATTCCCATTGTGCGAGGGTGTATTCTGTTATTTTTAGTTTTTTGCTTGCTGATTTTAGGGTGTAGTTTAATGATTTTCTTGACCAGATTATCCATTCGGGATTTACGGTTATGCTTTGTGACATATTTTTTTCTCACTTTTATCTTGTTGGGATTATTTCTTATTATTGTATTTTATGTTTTTTCAACTATTTATTTTTAATATTTGATTATTATCTTTTAATTCATTATATAACTATTTCCTAAGGAAACTATTTATATTATATAAACCAAAAATATCAATAACAAAAACAAAAGTGATAAAATGGAACACATAACATTAACAAACGGTACAAAAATACCACAACTAGGATTTGGAGTATTTCAAATACCACCAGAAAACACAAAAGAAATAGTAAAACAAGCAATAGAAGTAGGATACAGACACTTTGACACAGCACAAGCATACTTCAACGAAGCAGAACTCGGAGAAGCAATAAAAGAAAGCGGAATCAAAAGAGAAGAATTCTTCATCACAACAAAAGTATGGCACACAAGCCACGGCTACCAAGAAACCAAAAAAGCATGCGAAGAATCATTAAAAAAACTAAAAACAAACTACATAGACCTATACCTAATACATCAAAACATTGGAGACATATACTCAACATGGAAAGCATTAGAAGAATTATACAAAGAAAACAAAGTAAAAGCAATAGGAGTATGTAACTTCACACCATCAAGATACGTAAACCTATCACTACACAGCCAAATAAAACCAATGATAAACCAAATAGAAATCAACCCATTCTATCAACAAGACCAAATAGAAACATTCTACCAAAAAGATGCAACAACAGTAGAATCATTGGGACCACTAGCAGAAGGAAAAAACAACATATTTAACAATCAAACACTCAAAAAAATAGCACAAAAATATGAAAAAACAGTAGCACAAATAATATTAAGATGGATAATCCAAAGAGGAATAATAACATTCCCAAAATCAACCAAAAAAGAAAGAATGACAGAAAATATCAATATATTTGACTTCGAATTAAAAGAAGAAGATATGAAAAAAATAAAAGAATTAGAAACGGGAATACCAATAGCAGACATTGATAGTCCAGAATTTGTAGAAACAATATCAAAATATGGAGCGTAGATAAAAATGAAATTTGACTTAAATGAAGATAAAGAAGTAGTAGTATTACTAGGTGCAGGAGACATGGGATAAGCCATAATAAAAAGAATCTCAGCAGGAAAAAAAATATTACTAGCCGATATCAATGAAGAAAAACTAGAAACACTACAAAAAGAACCTACATACTCAGGATATGATGTAGAAACACAAGTAACAAATGCAATAGAAGAAAAATCAATAAAACAATTAGCACAAAAAGCAGCATCATTAGGAAAAGTAATGTACTTCATAGATACAGCAGGAGCATCACCCTCCCAAGCAACACCAGAACACATAATAAACCTAGACCTTATAGGAACATCATATGCAATAGATGAATTCGGAAAAGTCATGGCAAAAGGAGGAGCAGGATTAATAATATCCTCAATGACAGGATACATGCCATCACAACTAACACAAGAAGACGAAAATCAACTAAGAACCACAGAAACAAGTAAATTGAAAAATTTAAACTGTCTAAAAGAAGAAATAATAACTAACTCTGGAATAGCATATGTAGTATCTAAAAAAGCAAACCAACTAAGAGTACAATATGCTTCTGCAACTTCATGGGCAGAACGAGGAGTGAGAATAAATTCAATAAGTCCTGGTATAATAGTAACACCATTAGCCTATGATGAATTTAACACTTCAGGCGAAGGATACCAAAGAATGATAGATGTATGTGGAGCAAAAAGAGTAGGAACATCTGATGAAATAGCATTTGCAAGTGAATTCTTATTAAGTAACAAAACAGGATTTGTAACAGGAATATACTTACTAATCGATGGAGGAACCATAGCTTCCATAAATAGTGGAGTAATGGACATAGAAATTCATTAATCCTATTATTTAACTTTTTTTTTAAAATTTTTAATTCAATTCTTATAATATATTATATAAATTTCAAGCCACAACATCAACAAAATTAATTATTTAATAAAAAAACTAAAAAAGGCATGATAAAAAATAATATAAAACCTAATAAATGAAAGGTACAAATATCAGAAAAAATATATTAACAAATTAACAAAAATGAGGGATAATATCATATGAAACAAAAAATAATAAGTA
The DNA here is from genome assembly GCA_017431845.1 of Methanosphaera sp. Classification (GTDB taxonomy): domain Archaea; phylum Methanobacteriota; class Methanobacteria; order Methanobacteriales; family Methanobacteriaceae; genus Methanosphaera. The sequence goes on from JAFRKG010000120.1 coordinate 29,525, forward strand.
TATTAATAATACTCATTATACTTGGTTGTGGAATAACAACACTAAATGCAGCTACAAATGAAGAAACAACAGCAAATCAGATACTAAACCAGAAAAACACAGAAGATTCAAAGGTACTGGTAGCTTATTTCTCAAGAACAGGAGAAAACTATAATGTAGGAAATACAGAAGTAGGAAACACGGCAATGATAGCATCATACATTAAAGAATACCTGAAAGCAGACAGCTACGAAATAATACCAGTAAACAAATACCCAACAGGATACGATGAATGCCTAGAAATAGCAAAAAAAGAACAACAGGAAAATGCCCGACCAGAAATACAAAACAAAGTGGAAAACATAGACAAATATGATACAATAATCATAGGATATCCAATATGGTATGGTGACACGCCAATGATAATTAACACATTCCTGGAACAAAATAATCTTGAAGGAAAAAACATATTATTATTCAACACACATGAAGGATCACAAGATGCAGGAACATACAAGAAAATAGCAGATAAAATGTCATCATCAAAAGTAAACACAAACGGATTAGCAGTACAAGGACAAACAGCAAGAACAAATGAAACAACAAACAATTGAATGGCTAAAACAACAAGGATACTAAGAAGATGAGTAGGAATATGCAATGACAAAAAGAATCATCATAAACACATTACTATTAACACTAACATTAATAGAATTCTCAAAAACATACCTAATACCAGAAATACATGAAATTATTGGAATAACACTCATAATCCTAATCATAATTCACCTAATACAAAACAGGAGATACTTACAAACAAGACAAAATATCAGCATACTCAGTATAACAAACACTCTCCTACTAATAACATTCATAGCAACAATAATAACAGGATTACTATCCAGTCAACTAATCCCAATACTAAATATACATCAAATATCAACCAATTACTTACACAAAATTCTAGCATATATCACATTATTAATAATCTCAGTACATCTAGGATTAAACATTAACAAAATGATAAACAGAGCAGATAATCAAATAAAAAACAAGCACATAAAACAAGCAATATCCATAATCATAATAATATTGGGCATAATATCATTCATACAGTTAGATTATTTTAACCATCTGACAGGAAATATAGGATTCTCAGCAAATAATACTAATCTGATCATAAACATATTACAATACCTGAGTATAGTACTAGCAATTACGCTGATAACACATTATATAAACAATAACATCAAAAAACAAAATTCTACAAAAAAAGAATAGATTTAAAGTTATTCATTAACATTAAAATCTATTAAATCCCCATTTTCTTTAACAATCTTAGCAATAGATTCTTCAGCAGAAGACAATTTATCATTACAATTTTTTACTAATTTCATTGCATTATTAAATTCATCAATAGCCTCATCTAAAGGCACGTCTCCATTCTCTAATTTGTTAACAATCTCTTCTAACATTTCTAAACTTTCTTCAAAACTTAAATCATTCATTTAAATCACCTTAGTATTAACTTCTCCATCATCAAACCTAATTATAAGTTCGTCACCTTGATTAACATCTTTAACACTAGAAACAACAGTATCTTCCTTTTTAGCTATAGAATATCCTCTTTTCAATGTTAAAAGAGGATTTAAAATTTCTAATTTTCCAAGATTTCTTATAAAACGTTCCTTTTTCTTATCAATTAAAGAATCTGGTTTTCTTAAAACAGGGGAATTCTCTAACTTGAACAGTTTGTTCCTATTTTCATTAATAATATTCTTCGAAATATAATCAAAACGACCTAATAAATTATCTAAATGCATCCTCTTAATATCATAAATATGTGTAGGACTTTTAAACAACTGTTTATTAGAAATATCCTCTAATCTATTCTTGTAATAAAAAATCATCTCATTAATGCTATTATTTGCCCTAATATTATACTGTTTAACTTTATCCTTTAATTCCTTAATATCTGGTACGGCTCGTTCTGCAGCAGCGGTGGGTGTTGCAGCTCTTAAATCAGCAACAAAATCACTGATAGTAAAATCAATTTCATGTCCAACAGCACTAATGACTGGAGTTTCACATTCAAATATTGCTCTGGCAACTATTTCTTCATTAAATGGCCATAAATCTTCAATACTTCCACCACCACGACCAACAATTAAAGTATCCAAATCATATCCATCAGCCTTCTGTATCTGTTCCACTATCTGGAACTTAGCCAGGTCTCCCTGAACTAATGTAGAAAATACTAAAACTTCACATAAGGGATATCTTCTTTTAATGGTGGTGATAATGTCACGTATGGCAGCACCTGTCTGGGCTGTAACTGCTCCAATACGTTTGGGATATCTTGGAATTTGCTTCTTATGTGACTCATCGAATAATCCTTCATCATCTAATTTCTTTTTTAACTGTTCATATGCGATATGTAATTCTCCCAGACCATCCTCGGTTATCTTTTTAGCATGTAACTGGTATTGACCATTTTTTTCATATACTTCGATGTTACCTCGGATAATTACTTTCATACCATCTTTGGGCTCAAATTTAAGGTATTGTCGGAAACCATAAAACATCACTGCACTAATTTGTGAATTTTTATCCTTAAGTGTAAAATAGCTATGTCCACTAGGATATGTTTTATAATTAGATATTTCACCTCTAATATTGATGTCACTAAGTTGTTCATCCAGTTTCATCTTATTATTGATGTATCTGTTTATCTGGGTAACTGTGACAGGTTTTTCATTCATAAATTCACCTTAAATAAAATTTATAGTATAATTTATGTATTTAATATAATTTAACACTATTTTTTTTCTAATCAATTAAAAAATTAGTCTTTTATAAAAATAGGTTGGATGGGGGAGAGGATGTGTTTTAATACTATTTAACGAAATGATTTTTATTATCACTATCATATAATTCATTTAATCATATGAAAAATATTATCCAATAATTATTGACCATATAAACTATACTTAATAATTCTATCAGATAGTTTATCAATAACACCTGCAGGTATTCTTGTTTGAATAATATTCATAGGTAAATTATTGTCATTCAAACTATATGCACCCATATGCACAATATTTTCCTGAAAAGTTCCATTACCTTTCTCTTCTTCAAGTCGAGCACTTCTAATCTGATTACTTGTAAGTGCCCTAATTTTCACACGCATCTTTTTATTATCCATTTTTATCAGAATATGTTTGGGAATATCAGTACCAACAATTTCTTCCTCGTTAACATAATCAACAAAGTCCACGGTATTGTCTTCTATTTCATTATTATCATATTCATTTTCAGATGCATTTGCTTCATGAGCATCAATAACTTTACCATCACGAACAGTAATTATCTTATCAGCTTGATTAGCGACGGCAGGATCATGGGTAACTACAATAAGTGTAACGTTACGTTCCTCATGTAATTTTTTCAACAAATCCATAATAACCTGACTAGTTTTAGTATCCAGAGCTCCGGTAGGTTCATCAGCAATAATGATGGACGGTTCATTAATTAAAGCTCTTGCAATGGCCACACGTTGTCTTTGTCCACCAGACATTTTTGTAGGATTTTGATGAATTTTATCCTCTAAACCCACACTTTTTAATAATTCCTCAGCTCTTTGTTTTTGCTTTCGATTTACACGGAGATGTTTTCCAATTAATGGAATCTGAACATTTTCGATAACACTTAGATTTGGAATTAAATTATGTAACTGAAAGATAAATCCAATCTTTTCTGAACGAAACTTGGATAAATTCTCTTTGGAATTGTTGAGGTCAATACCATCTACAATTATTCTGCCACTATCTGGTATATCTAAAGCTCCAATCATGTTAAGAAGGGTGGATTTACCACTTCCTGAAGGTCCAATAATTGATACAAATTCTCCATCTCGTATATCAAGGTTTATTCCATTCAAAGCCTTAGTTTCACCATTATCATAGAATTTCTTCAAATCCCTAATACTAACAATATTTGACATACTTATAATTCTCCTCCAAACTATTCATAACGTAATGCTTCTGTAGGTGATAATCGTGAAGCTTTAATAGCAGGATATAATCCACCAATAATTCCAACACTTAACGCAACAGCGAAAGCCTTGATAAATACAACTGTATTAAATATGAGGGTCATATCATCACCAGTAAATTTGAACAAAATTATAACTGCCAGTACTCCTAAAACAGATCCAATAATACCAGAGAGAATGGTTAAAACAATAGATTCACCCATAATCATGGCCAATATTCTTTTTTTAGTCCAACCAACAGATTTTAATACGCCAATTTCACGAGTTCTTTCAAATACTGTCATCATCATAGTATTAATAACACCAAGACCACCAATAATTATAGCTAATGCCTCAATAGCAGTGGTTGCTGAATTAATCATACCTAAAGTATCATCAATAGTTTGTGACATTTCTTCTGTTGTAATAGTACTTAAAGTGTTATTATATTCACTTTTAATTTTATCATTAACTGTGGTTAAATTAGCATCCTTTTTTATCTTTATGGATATACTGGATATTTCTCCTTCATTGTCGGTAATGTTCTGTAATCTTTCAAGATTAGTATACATTGCACTATCATAAAATATGGATCCTGTTTCGTATATACCTGTAATCTTAAACTCATTACCATAAACGTCTATGGTATCACCGATGGTATAATTCTCTTCATCAGCAAGACTTTTTCCAACAATTAATTCATCTTTACTTTCATCAAATATGCTGCCGTTAACATTATTTATACCAACAATACTTAAATCATCCTTTTTGGCTCCATATAATGTATTACCAAAACGATTTGATTCATTAGTGTTTGATGTATCAATAACTCTACTTTCAAGCATTCCAGCAGTCTTTTCAACACCTTCTATCTTTGATAATTCTTCGACATAACTTTCATTAAGATTTCCAGAGGATGTACTCATAGAACTACCAATCTTTGTGGCAGTTATCTCTGCTGAGCCATCTTTTAATGTTGTTTCAGTAGAATCCTCTAAAGAAACTGTAATCATGCCTAAGGCAACAATGGTAGCAATACCTATTGCAATACCAACAATAGCTAGAAAGCTACGGGTTTTATTTCTAAAGGGATTCTTTAATATTAATTTAAAATAATTCATACATTTAACCTTTAATTTTTAGGATTGTTTGTCATATTCTCCATACTCACAACCAGCGTTTTCCATTTTAACATGGTCTATGAGTGTACCATCTTTTTTATATAATTTTATTTCTCCATATCCTGTTCCACCATTCCATAAACGGTTATGTAATTTAAGTCCATTTGGTGCCTCATAATTAAATAACATCATTTCGTCACGTTTACAGTATAATACCATGTCTATATATGAGTCTTTATTTGATGCGTGGATGGTCCAGGTATGAACGTCGTCTCCTTCAACAAAGTCGAAATCTATTTTTACTAGATTCCAGAATCTAGCGAAGTTGTATTCATACATTTTTCCTTCGTAATAAAATCCAATGAGCAATTTTCTTGGAATTTCAATTCCAAATGCTTTGGGTCTGCCACCACCGGCTTCAAAAGCTGAGTTTTCTAATTTTTTGCCGGTAATTAAACTGGTAATATTACATGATGATATCCAAAGCCAAGGACTTGTAAAGTCTCCACCCCAATTTTTATCGGCATATCCGTATGATTTTTCGGGTATGACTTCATATTCGATGCCGTCTAATGTAATTGTTCCACTGTATTCTGTTTTAATTCCTTCTGCATGCCAGAACATTTCGAATGAATTGAGTTTTCTGAATAATTTGCTGGCACCGTATCCTACATTAAATGTTATCTGTTTGTTGATATCTAGGTTCCAGGACATACTGCCTGCATCACACATGTACTCTGGATGGTCTATTGCTTCTTTTTCGGTTACTTCGCATGATCCTTCCATATGTGTTTCAGTTAGGGTACAATTTCCGACTTTAACGTCTAGTTTATTGTCTGGACAATAGAAATCTTTCATGGAATAAAAGTTATGGATTTGTTTTGGATTTTCTCCCCAGCTTCCGACTTTTATCATGCAATATGATGGTTTTTTTCCTGATTTTTTATTTTGTGGGTCTTGACCTAATGTTGGTTTGTCTTCTGCGAGGGCGGGGTTGCATACGAAGTATTCTATGAAAAATGCTTTTGGTTCTTTAGTTTCTTTGTTATATGCGGTTAAGGAATGCCACCACCAGTCATATCCTTTTTTTGCTAATGGTCCATGTAACATATAATGATTTCTTGTTATATCGCTTTTATTCAATGGTATCACATCATTTTTAGTTATGTTCTTAAAATAATTTTATTTTTATTTATATTATTATTGTGTTTTTTATGTTTTTTCTATTTTTTTATATATTATTTTAAATTTTGTTACTTTTTTAATTTTTGTACTGTTTTTTTAGAATGTTTTCATTATTTTTTATTTTAAAAAATTAAATATGGTTTTATGGGGTGTTATGTGTTGTTTTGAGTGTTTTTGTATGGTTAAATGTTTATTGTTTTGATTATTGTTTTTTTCTTTTTTTCTATAAGTTTATATACTATAATATTCAAAGTATGAAGTAGGAAGCATATTTCCGATATGATTATTTTTATCAATAATCACATAATCATTCAAAAAAATATGTATAATAAACAAAATAGGTGAGTTAATGTCAACAAAAGATGAAAAAATAGACAGCATAATTAAACAAATAGATGAATTCGACTATAAATTCTTAAGATTACAATTTTCAGATATTCATGGTATCCCAAAAAGTATGGCAGTATCATTAAAAAAACCAGATGACATAGAAGATATAATCGAAGAGGGATTATTGTTTGATGGATCATCAGTACCAGGTTTTGTAGGTATAAACGATAGTGATTTATTATTAAAACCAGACATCAATACATTCTCCACATTACCATGGAGACCAGAAGAAAAAGGTGCTTGCAGATTTATATGTGACATTTATAATACTGATGGAAGCCCATTTGAAGGAGATCCAAGAGGAGTACTAAAAAAATCCTTAAAAAAAGCAGAAGAAAGAGGATATCAATTTAATATGGGTCCAGAACCAGAATTTTTCATAATCGAACAAGATGAACATGGAAACTACATGCCTGCAGACCAAGCAGATTACTTTGATGTTGAACCACTCGACAAAGGAACAGATATAAGAAGAGAAATAGTACTGGGATTAGAAAAACTGGATTTCAACATAGAAGTAAGCCATCACGAAGTAGCACCAGGACAACATGAAATTGACTTCAGATTTGCTGATGCATTAAAAACAGCAGATGCAGTAATAACATTTAAACAAGCTATTAAAGCATTAGTTCATAATTTAGGATACGATGTAACATTTATGCCTAAACCATTCTTTGGAGTAAACGGTAGTGGAATGCATTGTAACCAAAGTTTATTTAAAGATGGAAAAAACATTTTCTATGATCCAGATACTGAAAGTCAATTATCACAAGAAGCATTATACTTTATAGGTGGACTGTTAAAACATGCTCCAGCATTATCATGTATTCTATCTCCAACCGTAAACTCTTATAAACGTTTAGTACCTGGATACGAAGCACCATGTTATATTGCATACGGACTAAAAAATAGGTCTACTTTACTAAGAATTCCTGCATCAAGAGGTATTGGAACAAGAATTGAATGTCGTTCTGCAGATCCATCATGTAACCCTTATTTGGCATTTGCAGTATTGTTAGAAGCAGGATTAGATGGAATGGATAATAAAATTGATCCTGGAGAACCAACAGAATTCAATGCTTTCGCATATACTCCTGAAGAGCTAGAAGAAAAAGGTATTAAAACTTTACCAACAAGTTTATGGGAAGCATATCATTCATTAGAAAAAGATGATGTAGTTAAAAATGCATTAGGGGACTATGTGTATAATCAGTTTTATAACATTAAACGTCAAGAATGGGATGATTATAGAATACAAGTATTTGATTATGAACGTGAAAAATACTTAAACATATAATTAATTTTTCTTGAACATTGTTTTTTAAATTGGTATTATACTTGTCACTTATATATTTATATATAACTTATGACATATGTTATATCGGAAGTATATTTCCTATTTCCTATAATAAGAAAAATATTAAAACAAACACAAACTTTAAAAAAAGAATTAAAAGAGGCAAAAAATAAAAGCATAATCAAAAAAACGAAATCATAAGACACATAAAAATTAATAAAAAATAAATACATATCATTCAAAAAAAAATAAGCAATATAACATAAAAACTAATAAAATAAAAACACATTTTATTAAAAATCAAAAAGAACACAAAACTAGAACATCTGGGGTGATGTATTGTAATTGACATTATACTAAAATTAATAAAATTAAAATCTCCTCATCACCCCTTTTAAAATTCTATACAAAACATCACAAAATTCAAATCATTATTATTTTTCATTTTATGTATCTATTTTTTCACTAAATTTCTTAAAATAACAAAAATTTTCAATTTAATAAAAATATGAAAAAAAATGTTCATAATATAACTTTTCTTTTAACAAAAAAGGGTACTTGGAAGTTATAAACTATAATTGAAAGTATATTCTATTAAAATAAACAAAGAGGTAATAACATGTGTGGAATTGCAGGACTAATATATAAAGATAAAAAAACACACAGTGTGGGAAAATCATTAACTTCAATGCTAGGATCTTTACAGCATAGAGGACCAGACTCAGCAGGATTTGCAATATATGGTGGTTTAAATCTTCCAAAAAATCATTATCAACTAAATATAGAAATAAAAAATAAAAACAAACTATTAAATCAAGTTAAAACCACTTTAACACAATCAAGCAAAATTTTTAACGAAGAAATAATAAAATCTGACGAAAAATATAACATCTACCGATGCGAAATAAAACTAGAAAACTACTCAATGCTAAAACAATTAATCACCACATTAGACGAAATAGAAGACATACAAGTAATAAACGGCTCACAATCATTTGAAATGATAAAAGACATAGGAAAAGTAAAAGACATATCCAAACGATACAACGTATCAAAAAGAAAAGGAACACACGGAATAGGACATACAAGATTCGCAACAGAAAGTGGAATAGACAGATACCATGCACACCCATATCAAAGCTATATCACACCAGATATCACCGTAGTACATAATGGACAAATAACAAATTACTGGAAAATCAGAGACCCATTAGAAAGAAAAGGACACGTCTTCAAAACATTAAACGACACAGAATGCATCGTACACTACATAGCAGAAAAACTATCACAAGGATACAAACTAGAAGAAACATTAGAAGCAGCAGTAAAAGACTTAGACGGTCCATTTTCCATACTAGTAGGAACACCAAACGGAATTGGAATAGCAAAAGACAAACTAGGACTAAGACCAGGAGTAATGGCAGAAAATGATGATATATTCGCAATAGCATCCGAAGAAATGTCATTACAAAATGTAGTGAACACCGAACATGTAGAACAAATTGCACCTGGAGAAACAAGATCATACACAATATAAAAAAAAATATGGGAAGTTATAATATGAGTGAGTATACTATAGATGCAAAAAACATGGAAGAAAAAGATTTAACCCGTTCAATAAAAGAACACGCATTAAATTATGATAAACTAATCATCAAAAATCCTCAATCCAGACACAATATTGCTGCAGGAGTAACAGAAGAAGTAAAAATAGAAATAGATGGTTCAGCAGGATATTTCATAGGAACAATGATAGATGGCCCAAAAATACATGTGAAAAATAATGCAGGATGGTTCGCAGGAGACAACATGACCAAGGGCGAACTAATAATCGATGGAAGTGCAGGTGACGGAGTAGGACAAGGAATATACGGGGGAACAGTAGTAGTAAGAGGCGATGCAGGTTCACGTACAGGAGAAATCATGAAAGGAGGAACAGTCATCATAGGAGGAAACAGTGGTTTCATGACAGGACTACTAATGATGGGAGGACAACTAATAGTACTCGGAGACGTAACCAATGATGCTGGAGAATCAATCATGAGAGGAACAATATACGTTCTAGGAGAAGTAAAAAGTCTTGGAAAAAATGCTAAAATGGAACAAACAACATTAGAAGACCAAAAAGAACTAAAAACACTATTAACAAAATACGGATTTGAAATAACAGATATAGATTATACAAATTTCAAAAAAATAACAAACAAATCCGAAAAACCATTAACGGAGTGATCAAAACATGTCAGAAGACAAAATAGCAATAGTAGGAACTCCTTGTGAAATAATGGCAGCATCAAAAATACAACACTACACTCAAACACCAATCGACTTCAAAATAGGACTATTCTGCATGGAAAACTTTTCATACTCCTACTTTGTAAAACTACTAAAAACAATGGATTTAACAATGGAAGAAATAGAAAAATTCAGAATAGAAAAAGGATACGCATTCCTAAACCTAAAAAACGGAAAACAAGTAAAAATATCATTATCAAAAGCAAAAACAGTAGTAAGAAAAAACTGCAATATCTGTGCAGAATTAACATCAGAAACCTCAGACATATCAGTAGGATCAATAGGCTCAGAAAACGGATGGTCAACAATAATAATAAGAACAGAAAAAGGAGAAAAAATAATAGAAGATGCAATCAAACAAAAATACCTAAAAGCCAAAGAATTAACACCATCCCAACTAAAATTATTAGAACGAATATCATCAAATAAAACAAAAACAAATTATGAAAACATAGAATCCAGAGAATCAAGAGCAAGACCAGTACTATACTTAAGAGACAAAACAGACGAAAGCATCATGGAAGAAATACTAGAATCAAACTTTGATGACCTAAGAGCAAACGTAATAAACGTAGGAGCATGCGTACTATGCGGAGCATGTGAATACGTATGTCCGGATGATCTAATACTAATAAAGAACACAAAACCAAGAAAAAAACGAAAAAAATGTCCCGAAGACTGTCACATGTGTTTCACAGTCTGTCCAAGAACATTCATACCAACAGACCTAAGAAACAATTTAACAAAAACAATCGGAGACTACAAAAAAATCTTAACAGTAAAATCATTAAAACATAATGAAGGTCAAGACGGTGTGGTAGTAACTACAATACTTGACTACTTATTATCTAATAATATAGTAACACAAACATTAGTAGTAGATAAAAAAGAAAACTTAGCCTGGAAACCTTATGCAAAACTCACAAAAGACGTGGATGAAATAGTTAAAGCTTCAGGAACAAAATATTCTGTCTGCCCAGTATTTAAACCACTAAAACAATTAAAAAGGGATGTGAATTAAATGCCATTTGACGTCAATAGAAGATCAGAAATATGTAAAAGAAACAATAATCGACCAGGATGTTGTTGGTATTTATGTGACAATCCTAAAGAATCATTATGTAAACATTGTTACAGCTGTTATAGCAACTGTCCACATGGAGTATATGAAATAATCAACGATGAACCACAACCAGTACACCAAGAAAATTGTGTAGGATGTAAAATCTGTGAAGAAATGTGTCCAAACAATGCAATATATGTAACACCACTACCAGATGAAAACAGAGGAATATGGTCAAACTATACAATGCTAGAAATAAAACGAAAATCCAGAGAAGGAACATACAAAGTAAGAGGATGTGGAGCAACACGTCATGTACCATCATTTGACGACTTAACAATACTACCAGCACAAGTATCAAGACCACCAATAGACAAATACAGGGAACCATGTAACTCAGAAGTAGTATTGGGTGATAGATTTGCAGAAAATCCAATAAAAATATCAACACCTATAATGATTGGAGCAATGTCATTTGGAGCAATTAGTAAAGAAGCAAAAATGGCATTAGCAAGAGGATCAAAACTTGCAGGAACCATTACAAATACTGGTGAAGGAGGAATGCTCCCAGAAGAAAGGCATTATGCTGACAAATTAATTGCTCAATATGCGTCAGGAAGATTTGGAGTATCAGCAAATTACCTGAATAATGCAGATGCAATTGAAATCAAAATAGGACAAGGTTCAAAAGCAGGAATGGGTGGACACTTACTAGCAGAAAAAGTAACAGCAGAAGTAGCAAAAATTAGGAATATACCAGAGGGGACCGATGCTTTAAGTCCTGCAAGACATATGGATATAGTAGGTCCAGAAGATTTAAGATTAAAAATCAATCAATTACGTGATATAACAGATTGGAAAATACCTATTATGGTAAAATTCACTTCGGGTAGAGTAGAACAAGATGTAAAAATAGCTGCAAAAGCTGGAGCAGACATAATTGTTGTAGATGGTATGCAAGGTGGAACTGGTGCAGGACCAGAAGTTGTAACGGAACATTCAGGAATTCCTACAATACAAGCAATACTTGAAGCAGATCAAACTCTTAGGGAAATTAACTTAAGAGAAGAAGTTAGTCTCGTAGCAGCAGGTGGAATACGTTCAGGAGCAGATGTAGCAAAAGCAATAGCATTAGGTGCAGATGCAGCATATATTGGAACAGCAGCATTAATATCATTAGGATGTAAAGTCTGTCAGGGATGCAGTAAAGGAACATGTCCAAAAGGAATTGCAACACAAAATAGATTGTTCAGAAGACGTCTGGATCCAGTAAGAGGTGGAGAATATGTTGCAAATTATATTAAAGTAATGACTGAAGAAGCAAAAATGTTAACCCAACAAGCAGGAAATACTGATATTCAAAAACTAGAAAAAGAAGATTTAGTTGCATTAACTATGGAAGCATCTCACATTACAGGAGTACCACTGGTAAGAAAAGGATTCAGATAAAAAAATCCATTTTTCTATTATTTTTTTTATAATTTGTATGAATTAAACAGAATGGATAAAGAAGTATTATCAAACAAATTTGGATAAAGGAGTAATTTACATGGCAGCTTTTGATCGAGCAAAAAGTGGAATTGAAAAATTAGACGAAACGCTTGATAACATACGCTTGGGTGATAATGTTGTATGGCAAGTAACAAACCTTAAAGAATTCATGTATTTTGTCAATCCATTTATTCAACAAGCATTAAAAGACAATAGAAACCTAATTTACATAAATTTTGGGCAACATGAACCATTAATACCTATGACAGATGAGGATTTTGATCAATTAGAGAAAGAAAGACAAAATCTAGACACGAAATTTGCAATGATAAAAAGAAATGGTATAAAAATTTACAAAGTAGATCCAATGAAACAGTTTGAATCATTCACCCTTGAAGTACATAATATTATTTCAAAGGAAGGTTTTGATGCATTCTATGTTTTTGATTGTTTATCTGACCTACAGGCAATATGGTCTACAGACCTTATGATGGGAAACTTCTTCAGAGTTACATGCCCATACTTATTTATACTTGATACAATAGCATATTTTCCAATAATAAGAGGAAAACATTCCTTTGATGCAATAGCAAAAATAAGAGAAACTACTCAACTATTTTTAGATGTATACTCGGATAATGATGAAGAAATATATGTTCATCCATTAAAAGTATGGAAAAGATACTCTCAAAGTATGTTTCTTAATCACAAATATAATCCAAACACTGGAGATATGCAAGCATTAACTGATGGATTAGAAGTAAGTAAGTTTTATAAGTTGCTAAATGAATCTCAACAAGATGAAGAACAACAAAGTACAGACAGTTGGGAAAGGTTTTTTGCTTCAACAAAATTATTGCATGATAATGGGGTAGATGTACAAGACCGTTGTAATCAAATGTGCAATATGATGTTATCAAAAGATAAAAGAGTAGTGGATAAAATTAGGGAATATTTTGACTATAAAGATTATATTAATATTTATCATAGATTAGTTGGTAGTGGTATGATTGGTGGAAAAGCATGTGGAATGTTACTTGCCCGGAAAATCATAGAAAAGGATAGGCCAGATATTTATGAAAAATTTGAAGCTGATGACTCATTTTACATTGGTTCAGATCTTTTTTATACTTACATAGTATCAAATGACCTGTGGAACATAAGAGTTAAACATAGAACAAAAGAAGGATATTATGAAGCAGGATTAGAACTAGAAAAAGGTATTAAAAAAGGTACTTTCTCTGATGAACTTAAAAACAAGTTCATACGAATCCTAGATTACTATGGACAAAGTCCTATTATAGTAAGAAGCAGTAGTTTACTGGAAGATGGTTTTGGCAATGCATTTGCCGGAAAATATGAATCAGTATTCTGTGTCAATCAAGGCACTCTCGAAGAAAGATTAGAAGCATTTGAAGAAGCTGTGAAAACAGTGTATGCTAGTACAATGAACATTTCAGCTCTTGAATATCGTGTTCTAAACAACTTGGATGATAAAGATGAACAAATGGGATTGCTTGTTCAAAGAGTATCAGGATCAGTATTTGATAAGTATTTCTTCCCAACACTTGCAGGAGTAGGATTTTCATACAGTCCCTATTCACCAACTCCGGATATGGGACATAATAATGGAATGTTAAGGCTAGTAATGGGACTTGGAACAAAAGCTGTTGACAGAACAAAAAAAGATTATCCACGTATAATTAATTTAGACCGTCCAAGAGCAATGGAATATGCAAACGTAGCTCAAAGACACAGATATTCACAACATTCATTAGATATTCTTGACTTAGATGAAGTGACAATACATGAAATTCCCGTTGAAGAGGGACTTAAAATTATTCCAAGATATGCTAAAAATCCTGTAATAGAACACGATTACGATGCAGAAAAAAGATTACAAGAAAGAGGACAATATCGTGAAATAGTATTTGTAAACTGTAATGGTATAGTCAATAACAATGAATTCACTACATTAATGAAAGAATTACTTAAAACAATAGAAAAAGCATATGATTACCCCGTTGATATTGAATATACTGTAAATGTTGGAAGTGATAAATCCTTTTTAGTAAATCTCTTACAATGCAGACCACTACAAATTTCCACTACAAAAGAACAAATTGAAATACCCCAAGAAAAAGGTAAAACATACTTCCATATTAAGAATGCTTCAATGGGAAGAAGTAGAAAAGATAATATTAATACTCTTGTATACGTAAATCCTCGTATCTATTATGAGTATCCATACGCTAAAAAAAGCTCCATTGCAAGAATAATTGGTCAAATAAATGATTACTGTAAAAAAGATGATAAAAAAGCCATGCTTATCGTACCAGGACGTATAGGCACATCATCCCCAGAACTAGGAATTCCAGTCGTATTTGCTGAAATCAGCAAATTTATTGCAATTCTTGAAGAATCATTTAGTGAAGTCGGATATGTTCCAGAACTTTCCTTTGGAAGTCACATGTTCCAAGATCTTGTAGAAGCTAACATATACTATGGAGCATTGTTTGAAAATGAAAAAAGGTTAGAATTCAATAAACAAATAATATATAATTATCCTAACCAACTACAACATATCAATCCTAATCTGGATGATGAAATATATGACATGATACACGTAATAGACTTTAAGGAAGATACTCTTGAATTATATCATGACATGAAAAAAGATGAAAGTAAATGTATTTTAAATACTTAATTATTAAACTTTTAGAATTAATCTTTTATCAATCCATCACTCTATTTTTTTTAAAATTCTAAATTTTTAGTATTAGTTAAAGTATACTATAAAAAATTATATCTGGCTGTAGGAATAAACTCCTTATTTATCCTATTTAATTTCTAGCCATTTTTCAGTATTTTTTTTCTTTATTTCCTATTTTTAATATTTGATGTATTATATATTTTAGTACATACTACTTTTTTTAGTATGTTTGAATTGTATTATGTTTTTTTATTATGTACTAATTTTTTTATTATATTTCTTATTAGTCAAAATTTTTTTCTTAATAAAAATTCACAATTATCTAATTTTTAATATATTTCATATATATGTCATGTTCATTATTGGAATTTTGTAAATTTTATCAATATCTACTTTCATAGGTTGAAATTAAACATTAACTATTATCTTCTGCCAATAACCACAAATTAAAATTTGAACTAAAACTAACTTAGACATAGATTATTATTTATATATAATTTTCTTCATTGGTATAAAAATTATTTTATTAATTATTTAAATATAGAATTTTAAAATTATAAAAATTTATATTTATAAAGTAATATATTATATATAAAGATGATTATTATGACTACAACAAATATATATAAAGGATTCCAATTACATATTCCTAAAGAAATTAGAGAAAAACATAATATAACAGAAGATGATCAAATCTCTTGGAGAAGTGAAGGGGAAGATATAATTTTAAATGTCAAAAAACAAAGAAGTTTAAGAGATTTAGTTGGTTTGGCTACTGCAAAAAAAGAATTTGATCCAGTTAAATTAAAAAAACGTAGCCAACGTGGTGATATTTAATGATTTTCTTAGATAGTTGTTTTTTAATATCCTTGATATCTGATAAATCAAGTAAACATGTTGATGCTTTAGAATTGTTAAATTATGTTGACAATGAACATAAAGTTATCAATAGTTTAGTTTTATCTGAAACATTAAACGGAATACATAGATGTGAAAAAAGAAAAAGTTTAGAAGAAATATATGATATACTGTGTGAAACGGCAGATATAATTTATTTAAAACAAAAAGATTATCTTGAAGCTATTAGTTTAAGTATACATTATAATAATGCCATAAATTATTCAGATTTTATAATTCTAAAAACTATGCAAGACAAAAAAATAAATAAAATAGTAAGTTTTGATGGTGGATTTGACAAAATTAAAGGAATTAATCGAGTATATTGATAGATAATATTCATGATATTTTTTTTATAACTTTATTGAAATATTATTTTTTTGATTAAATTTTTTATTATAATTTTTTTATGATGATCTCATTTTTAGTGATTTTTCCATTTTTGACTACTTTTCATTTTTGAGTATGTTTCATCTATATGTCGTGGTTGATTTTTGGTATTTTTCACATATTGTTTTAGGCTACTTTTTTTGATATTGAATTGTGGATAATTTTACTTCGTAATACTACCGTATAACGAAGTAAATCATATAGTAAAATACACTAATTGTGAACAAAAAGTGTTAATAATAAGAACAAAAAAATGATAGTTATGAAATGTTTTTATATTAACATTAATTATTAACTATTTTAAAAAAAGTAATACTTAAATATATTAAAAAATAAAGTAATAATTATGAAGTTTAATAGTAATAATTTAAAAATTCATAAATTAAATCTGGAAGATTCTCTTGAAAAATTTGATTTTGATTGTGGTGATGAAGATCTTAATAATTTTCTATTCATTGATTCTTTTAAATATATACAAAATAATTAGTCGATAATTTATTTAATCTTTTTCCAAGAAGAATTGGTAGGATATTTTTCATTATCTTCAGATGCAATAAAAATTAATAAAACCTTAGAAATCAAACATGGATTTTATCCAGCAGTAAAAATTGGTCGACTAGCAGTTAATAAAAAATATCAAAATCAAGGAATAGGTTCTTTCATTATAAAATCTGCTATTTCTATAATATTAAGAACTAGAAATGATAGGGGGATACGTTTTTTATCGATAGATGCTTATAATGATAATAAAGTAATTCATTTTTATTCTAAATTTGAATTTGAAACCTTACTTAAAATAAAAAATAGAAGGAATATCCCTATGTATTTGGATATAAATATGTTAAGGTAATTCATCAATAAATACTAATTTTTTATACATTTCTTTAGCTTCGTTTATTAATTTAATTTTTTTATCACTAGCTGGTTTTTTCATATTTTCTAAAAATCTATCTAAATCTTCTTGAGTATTAATTTCAGGTGTGGATTCTATTGGTCTTGCCATTTTAATCACTTTTGTAATATTAATTTATTTTTGATTACTAATATATTTATTTGTATTACTATATAAAATATATGTAATACTTTTAAGTCGGTTAGAATATATTCCATATAGCAATAGTAATAAAACACGACACAAACCAACAAATAACACGACAACAACGAAAAAACAACAAACACCATTACAAAGAATACTCAGCAAACTTCAACATAGCAGTAAGACTAGTAAAAAAGAATTACTCAAACTATTAGACCTAAATAAACAAAAATACGACAACCAAAAGATTATGGACACAAATTCCACGACAACACCCAAAATGATTGGTAAAAAAATTCTCCTGAACCTCATCAGGATAAATACGAACAATAAAACTCTTATACATAACAACTATCAAAAAAACACACCAAGAATAATAAAATAATAAATATAAATAATAAAATATTACTCAGGGTATATTTAATAATTTATTTAACGAAGTATCTAACTATTTTGATGAAAGTATTACTTTTCACAGTTTTTTCATAGGATTTCCACAGAGCCTAAAAATCAAAAAGAAGTAGAAGATAAAGAAAGAATAAATGTATTATTTAATCCAAAATAATAACACTTCTTTATTTTTAGAAATTTTAAATATTTAAGATTTAATAACCTATTTTTCATAATATTTTCTTTTAACACAACTTAATATTTTGTTGAATTTGTCTATAAATTTTTCTGTGGGATTTATAGTTATTTTACCATTTTCTTGGATTATTATATCTTCATATGATATTTTATCATCTATTTTTAATAGTTTATTCGCGTCATATTTGTTTTTTAGATTTTCATATGTTTTTTCTCTATCTATAGGGTTAGGTAATTGATGGTAATATTTTCCAGTTTCATCTATTTTGTATATTAGTTCTGTTTTTTCATAACCTGTTATGTCAAGGAATACTTTGGAATATCCTAATTCTTGTAGTTTGTCACGTAATTTCTTAATTAATTTTTCATCTAATATTTTTAATGGTTCATCTACACTTATTGTTGCATTATTTTTGTCTGTTCTTACTCTTATATTTTCTTGTTTTACATTTTTTCTAACAAATTGTTCTGCTTTGTATATCTTGGTTAGTTTTTCTCTGTTTACTTGTTGGTTAGTTTTTACACGTGTTGCTAGGCATGTTGTATCATAGGAATATTCTAAATCGAAGTATTTGATCATTTGGAATACTTCTTCTTTTGTAATATTGCATTCTACTAGTGGGCTTATCATATTATATTTGTCTAGAACTAGTATTCCTGGTCTGTCTTCAAGTAGATCTGTGAGGTTTGTTCCTTCTATGAAGTAGTCATAATCGTTGAATTCGGGTAATTGTTGGATATTATAGTACATTAGGTTACGGCATTCATAGCATCTTTCTTTTGTATTGTTTTTGAATGTTTCATGTGTTAAGAAGTCTAGATTTATTACTTTGTGTTTTAGGTTAAATTTTTTTGCTTGTGTTTTTGTGTATTCGATAAATTCTTTTGGCATCATGTTATTGTTTATTGTTACTAGTATAGATTCTGTACTTACTTTTGATAGTATGTATGCTAGTAGTGTACTGTCTGAGCCTGCACTAAATCCGAGTATTGACTTTTTGTTTCTTAGGTATTCTTCTAGTTTACCTATTTTTTCTTCTATTTTCATTTAAGATATTCCTTTTCTTGTTTGGGTGTTTATGTGGATGCTCTTTTATGTATATAATAAAATTTATTAACACTGTTATATAATTTTATTGGAGATTCTCCTATTGAATAACATCCCAGACAATAAAACAGTTTATATCATAAAGTATCAAAAAAATAATAAAAGAAACTAGTAATGCTCAGTACATAGCATTCTTAACTAGTTTATAATAAGTTTTATTACTATTTAAAGTATCACTATTTCCAACAATTATAAGCTTTCTTTTAGCACGGGTAATAGCAACATTCAATCTACGAAGATCATTTAAAAAACCAAGCTCACCATCATCATTACTTCTAACAGTAGAAATAATAATTATCTCCTTCTCTCGTCCTTGAAAACCATCAACAGTCTTAACTTCAACACCCGTTTTTTCCGAAATAATTTTAACCTGATCAGCATAAGGACTAATAATACCAATATCCTTTTCATCAATGCCTCGCCCTAAATATTCATCAACCAAATTCAAACAAATATCAGCTTCTAATGGGTTAATTCTTGATTTCGAATCATTCAATCGTTTCTCCTCATTATTCTCCATATGAGAAGTATCAACAAATGTTAAAACATTATCATCATCAACAATTATATCACTTAAAGTAATATTCTCATTAGATTCATCACTAACTAACTGATTACCATAAAATTCCTGGTTAGGAAACTTCATCAACACACTATTCATACGATACTGAACATTTAACAATAAAGATTTATGAGCATACTTTTCAATCAACGATTCAAACAATGTATCCTGTAACTGATATGCATCATCACTAAGAATTGTTGGAGGCAACTGTTTATGATCACCAGCTAAAATAAAACGATGAGCCTTCGCAATAGGAATTAACACGCTAGGAATAGTAGTTTGACTAGCCTCATCAATCACAGCAACATCAAACTTAGTATCATGAATACTTTCAAGAGCTGCAGATGAATTAGTGGAAACAATAACATCACTATCCTCAATAATCTCAGAAATTATCTTTCTTTCTAGTTTATCAATTTTCTCATAAAATTCATTAATTTTATTGTTATAATCAATCCACCGGGCCATGGACTTAATAATATCAGATTTTACTCCACGACTACTTTTTCCACGATTTGCATATTGCACTATCTGATTATCACTCATCCCCCTACGATACTGCTGAGTAGGCTTAGTATAATATTTCCTCTCTTCAACATACTCATCAATAACATTATAATAACTTTCAATATTACTACTAAGTGGATGTTTTTCAACCTTATAAGCTAATGTGTATTGCTTGTTTTCATGAGATACCCTCTGTGGATGACCAAGTCGGGTAACTTTAATCTTATCATTTTCTGCCACCCTTTCTAAAAGGTTATCTACGGCAGTATTACTTTCAGCTGTAGCTAATACTTTACGGTCTTGTCTTACTTCCTGATATATTAATTCTACAAGTGTTCTTGTTTTACCCGTACCGAATGGTCCATGAATCAGGTAAAAGTCTGGAGTAGACAATGCATGTTGTACGGCAGTTTTCTGTGAATCATTAAGTGTTTCATCAATATATTCAATGTAATGTTCATATGTACTGTTTTTAGGATTTTTCTGATTTAAATGATATTCCAACGCATTTCGTCCTTTAATCGATAAGCTTCTAAGGTTATCCTCCATTCTTCTGAAAGTAATGTCATTCACATATAAATCCATTCTAACCTTTTTCTTCAATGCCCACTTTGGAATTTTTTTATCAAAGGCCACTTTAATGTATCGTAATCCTTTCTCTGTAACAGTTCCTGTTAACTGGCTTTTAAGTGGATTATCTGAACTGATAAGTACCACATCATTCACACTAATCTCTGTGTCAATACTTTTTGATCTTCCATATTGAACTATTGTGGATCCAAGTTCTTTACCTAACTTCTTACCTTTCAATCCATTAACTGCTCTACCAACATGCTCTCTTTCATAGGCAGTCATTTTCTTAATTTCATTAATCATCAGGGAAATTTCTGCTTCCCTTTCATAGTTGATTAGTTTTATTAATTTTTCAATATATTTCTTCATAAGAAATCCCATTTTATCTTAGTTTTAATCCTGGCTTGAATGCATCACTTTTCTTTTCGCCTACTTCAAAGTAATCATAGAGTACATCATCATAAACTATAGGATCCAATAGTTCTAAGGAGATTTTTCCTTCACTTGTTAATATTTCTTCATCTGCTATGATGTTTACTATTTCACCTGTTATTTGTGTATGGCTACCCACGTCATCTACGATGTTTACAACTTTACATTCTACTGATACATTTAGTTCGTTAATTACTGGTGCATCTACATGTTCTGCTTTTGTTGTGGTCCATGATATTTTTTCTAGTTTGTCTTCATCATATCCTGATATCATTCCAAGGTAGTCTGTTTCTGGTATCTGTTTCGTGTCGGGAAAGCCCAGTACAAATTCTTTTCGTTCAAGTATGTCTTTTAGTGTTTTTCTTTTAGCTGTTGTGTTTATAGCTATCATTACGCATGGTGGGTGGTGGCTGCACATGGTTGCAAATGCGAGTGTACATGCATCTGCTTTGTTGTTTTCATCATATGCTGATAC
Source organism: Methanosphaera sp. (assembly GCA_017431845.1). Taxonomy (GTDB): domain Archaea; phylum Methanobacteriota; class Methanobacteria; order Methanobacteriales; family Methanobacteriaceae; genus Methanosphaera. The sequence continues at coordinate 51,663 of JAFRKG010000120.1, forward strand.
TATGACTGCCGGGGCAGGATACATTAGTGTTCTTGGTTTCAGGTTCTGTTTTGTCATAATTTTTCACTATTATTATTTTATATTTTTCATAACTAAAAAATTTTAGTTTTCATTTTCTATTAAAAGTTTATTAATGTTTTCTGAAAGATATATTAATTATGAGTAGGTTAGAAAAGATAAGAAATAATGTTTTTAGTAAGGGAAACTCTTATGGAGCTGATGTGGAAATAGTTGATGATGGGGAATGTCATGAAGTGGTTTTACATAGGGGTTGTACTAGCAGGTTTCGTGAGAATGAGTTAATTGATTCTGTGTCTAGTTGTTTGGAAAAGCTGGGTGTTGATTTTTCTGTTTTGTCTGATGAGACTTGTTGTGGTTTGATGTTGTATGATTTAGGTGATGAAGAATCAGGAAATATTATTGTGAAGAAAAATATTGAGAAGTTTAAGGGGCATGGTGTTAAGAAGATAATTACTATTTGTCCGGGTTGTTATGAGTCATTTACTAAGTATTATTCGAGGAATCCTGATTTTGATGTTGAAGTGATTTTTGCATTGGATTTGTTTAATGATTTTGGTGTGGATGGTACTGGTTTTACTGTTCATGATCCTTGTCATGCTCTTGAGAGGAGTGGTCAGGTTAGGTCTATTGTGAGGAATGTTCCTGTTGGGCGTGCTAATTCTTGTTGTGGTTTTGGTGTTGGTTTGAAGACGGGGGATAAGAGTTTGGCGTTGGAGGCTTCTAAGAAAGCTTTAAGTCATGGTAAGGTCATTACTTATTGTCCTTCTTGTTATCATACGCTTAATCGGGTTGATTCTGAGAGGACTTTTGATATTTTTTCATTGATTGATGAATCTTTATAATTTCTTTTTTTATTAATTTTTTCTTGTTTTCATATGGTTTTGTAATACTTTTGTTAGGTTTATATATTACTTTTTACAAAATAATAATTAATAAGAATAATAATTAAAGTAATACTATTCTTATTAAAACAATAATAATGTGGTAATATGAATATCCAAGTAATGCAATTACAACCAGAACTAATAAAAAAATATAATGTAATAGACTTTTTGTTTTCAATGATAAAAACTTGTTATGGATTAGATTACGTTCCCGAATACCATTATGATGTAATGAACATAGAACAATATTACTTAACCCCTGAACGAAGTAATTTCTATATAGCAGTCGATAAAGATAAAGGAAAACTAGTTGGTACTTCTGCTATAAGAGGATATGACAAGGATTACCACATAAAAAATAAAAATTATACAATTGACAAAACCGCAAGTATATACAGAATGTTTGTAGACGAAAAATATAGAAGATGCAAAATTGCTTCAAACTTATTATATAGCATTGAAACATTCTGCAGAGAAAAAAAATATTCAGAAATTTACTTACACACTCAAAAACATAGTTGTGGCGCTTTACCCTTCTGGTTAAAGAACAATTATATAATAACAGAAGATGTTCATAACAAAAGAGGAACAATCCACATGGAAAAAATAATAACATCAGATGCTCAAACTACAGAAAAGTAGTGAAACAATAAGTTTGGAAGAATATAATCTTCCAGCATGTTTCCTTTTATTAAACTCTTTTTCAAAAAATAAAATAATTATACGGAATCCCTAGACATTTTAGAATATAAAACATCATGCCTGTTTTCTTCAAAATCTGCCAGTTTATCATTTATTTTATTAATAATCCTATCTTTATACTTAAAATGATCACTAACACCAATAAGATTATTCAAATGACTACCAAAGAAATAACAGTTATCATCCATATCTAATTTTTCAAGCAACAATAACTCTTCCTCAACAATTTCCTTCTCTGTTAACTGTACAAACTCACCATCTTCAACCATTTTCATTAATGGAGTACCAGGTGCAATGGCAGTAGTAATGACAGAAACCATTCTCGGCTTATAAGTGTTTAGTAATTTTGCTGTTTCAGTGACACTTGCTTCAGAATTTCCCTGTCCGGCAACGCCCAACATTAAAAGAGCAATATAATTAATACCTGCTTCATTAATCTTTCTTAATTGTTCATATTCATCTTCACGGGTGTATCCCTTATTCATCTGTTTAAGAGCAGGAGGATAAGCAGTTTCTAAGCCAATATAAATATCATTAAACTTTGCTTCTGATAACTGTTTCAGTTCATCTAATGATTTACTTTTAATGTTACGAACAGAAGCTTGACAAGATAATCTACGAACCTCTGGAAAATATTCTCTGATTAAATCACTTATTTCCAACAATTTATTACTTGGCAGAACAAATGGATCACCATTTACTAACACAATATTCTTTAAAGATTTTGGATAAATTGCACTCATTTCCTGTAAATCTTCTTCAATATCAGATAGGGGTGATGCATTAAATCTAACAGACTTGTACATATTACAGAATGAACATTTGTTCCATGAACAGCCATAAGTAATTTCTAGGAGTGGAGTATTAATTTCTAATGGATGTCTATAAACAGGACCTGTATAATGCAATATTTTTCACCTACCTGCTATTGTCACACCTAAATTGAATGCATCATCTAGGTCTTTTGGGAATTGTTCTTCCTTAACTTTTCGTTTATGTTCCTCAGTGAAAATTTCATTCTCGTATAAATCATAGTTAACAAATTGGTATGTGTCATATACTTTTAATATTTCAGGTTTACTGAAGCATTTTTCAATAAAATCATTTATTGGATTAAATATTGTTTCATCATAAAGTAGTCCACCATTTTCAGGGTTAAGGTTCATTGAAACGATTAAACCTATTGGAAGGTCTTTTGTCATGATTTTTCCTTCACCATAACGGAATTTTGGAAACAGTAATCGTTCAATGAATGATCTCATTTGTCCTGATAAATTACCGAAATATACTGGAGAACCTAGAATTATTCCTTCGGAATCCCACATTTTTTCTAATAATTCTTTTAAATCATCATTGATTGGACATTTACTATAAAATGGGCCATTTTTTACTTTACAACTAAAACATCCTCTGCATCCCGTATAGTTTAATTGGTATAAATCGATTTCTTCAATTTCAGCATCTTTTTTTATGCTTTTTATTCCTTCTATGCTTTTTTCAAGTAATTGTTTTGTATTAAAATTATTTCTTGGACTTCCATTAACTATATAATATGTCATAGTAATCACCTATAGCCTTATCTTTATGAAAAGAGTAATATGAATAAATTGTTAGTTTAAACTAACTATCTTTTGATATATCATTTAAAACAATATATTAATAGGGAGATATATATGTTGGTAGGAAAACCTGGAGAAAAAGCATGTCCAGTTAATGGAGTAATAAATTTACTAAGTAGAAAATGGGTGTTTGGAATATTGAAGGATATATTCATGGGAAAAACACATTTCAGTGAATTTAAAGAGGATAAACCAGAATTAAGTAATGTGGTTTTAACAGATACCTTAAATTTTCTGTAAAAAGAAGAACTAATCTATAAAATAACAAATACAAATTCACATAAGAAATCAGAATACCATCTCACACCCAAAGGAGAAAAATTCAATAAAGTATTATATGAAATGGTAATGTATGGATTATATGTTCTAGAAGACGATTTACGCAGTGATAAACTAAAAAAACAAATAGAAACAGAATACAAAGAAATATTAAGTATCAAACCTTGATGTTACGGAATAAATTAAATTAAAAATAAAATATTTATACTATTTTAAACATATATCTATTTTTATATTAAGGAGTTATTATTATAACATCAAGAAAAAGTGAATTTATATATGGATTTAAGAAAGCAATCCCAATAACAATGGGATACATACCAATGGGTATAGGCTATGCTGCTCTAGCAATAAAAGCAGGATTCAATCCATTACAAACAGTCTCCTTCTCAATATTTGTATATGCGGGTGCAGGCGAAATAATAGCAGCATCCATGCTAGCAAATGGAGCAAGTGCAATAGCAATAATACTTACTAATTTTGTAGTTAACCTAAGATACTTTGTAATGAACGTTTGCGTATATAACAAGGCCGAAAAATCATCACCACTATTAAATGCACTATCTGCCCACTTAGTAACTGATGAATCATTCGCCCTTTTTTCATTAATGAAAGATTCATCCATATGGACATATATAGGAATCTCATTAACATCATGGTTATCATGGATACTTGGTGCAATAATAGGAGTCATTATATTAGACTTACTGCCAGTAATAGTAGCAAACAGTTTCAACATATCATTATATGCATTATTTGTTGCAATATTAGTACCTTCAATTAAGGAAAATAAGCAAATTGGGTTACTGGTACTGGTAACCGCATTGATTAACATTGTTTTACAATTTATCATAGGAAACTGGTCATTAATCGTAGCAACATTACTTGGTGCATTAATTGGAGTGTACATAGTGGATGATGAGTATATACTAAATGAATTTGAGGGAGTAAGTGATTAAAATGAACACAGTAAACCTAATAATACTTGGATGTGCCATTGTAACATTTATTCCCAGATTAATACCAGCAATATTTGTTGGACGAATAAATTTCACCCGAAAACAGGAAAAATTTCTAGGTTTAATACCATACACAGCACTAAGTGCTCTGATTATTCCAGGAGTTCTAACAGTAGATAATCAGTTATGGTATATTGGACTAATAGGTGCAATAGTAGCAGCAGGAATGGCCTGGAAGAAAGTACCATTAGGAGCTATAGTAATATTAACAGTAATCATATTAATTGCCGTGTACTCTATTGTACCGTTAATTTAACTTTTTTTTCATATTTTTAGTAATCTATACATTATTAATTCTATTTCTTACATAACTAAATACATAAAAGGTTGGTTATATCCTATGACAAATATTGATTTCAAATACAGAGAAAATGGTGGAAAAACCATAGAAAAAAATACTACAAAAATTAACATCATAGAACTACTAAAAAAGGATTATTCATACATCTATGAGTCCATAAATAATAGTAGTTTTAAAATAAGATTAAACGAATGCGATCAGTTTAAGGAATTAATCTTTAATGAAAAAGTAGTGGGCTTTGTAACATACGATGAACTTAACAAATCACATAAACTACTAACAAATATCTATATACTAGAAGGATACAGAAGATATAGATTATTCTCAAAAGAAATTAAACAAGAATATGAAAATGCTCATAGAATAAGCATATATGAACCAAACAAACTATTAGTTGATGTATTAATAAAATTAGGATATGCAAAACAATTAACTGATAGACTACTAGTCAGTGCAATAAATTTCTACATACAACTATCAACAGCACAATCAAACAAAACAGAAGAAATACAGGACAAACTCAAACAAACTAATATCTATGATCCAAACATATGTGCAACATTATCTTTCAAAATTTTCAATAAAACAAATTTCACAGTATATTATACTAATATACGTGACGAAGATAAGAATAAATGTGAAATTGCACGAAAAAATATGGAAGAAAACTATTTTGAGGACATAGTTTCCACTATTATAGATCAAGACATGGAAATACAACGATGGTTATTCCTACTAAGACACAACCTTCCAAGGAAACAAAACAGCATAGAAGAAATAATAGGAACAGTTGATTCACCATCACAAATATTAAAAGAAAACATTGAAGAAAACATAATAACCTCAAAAGAAGCAAGAAATATACAAAACCAAATCCAATTAGAACTTAGAACAAATAAGGTAGACCAAGACTCCATAAAACTAAGACTGGAATACTTAATAAATAACAAAAACACAGGAATAACTAAGAAAACTATTATTGGAGAGTACTGCCCATACTGCTTTGAAAACAAGCCTTTCCTTGAAAACTATTGTACAACCTGTGGATACAAATTATTTGACTTGGATGAAATAACAGAAGAAAAATATGTATATGAATATATGTTAAAAGAAAAACAATCTTATAAACATTCCTTAACAGGTAAAAAAGAGAAGATAGGCTATCATAATGCAGAATATTTAACTAAATTAGCAACATTTGAAGTAATAAAAAAATTAATGTTCCATAATTATGGTGATGAAATATTTCATACCATTGCAAGAGAACATAACTTAAATTATAAAGATCTTCAAAATTATATGATAAACGAAGAATATGTAACATTCAATATGAATCCAAAAAAATTGGAAAACGAGGCAACAAATTACTTAAATAAAGAACTAAAAGCTATTCTTAAAAAACATAACTGTAAAATATCAGGAACAAAGTATGAATTAATACAAAGAATCAAAAAGGAAGTACCATTAGAAAATATCCAATCAGACATACTCGAATTAACACAGAAGGGTCAAAATTATTTTAAAGAAAACAGGCACATGGATATACTTAACAATATACTTCAAAAGTTCATATATGAAGAATATGAGGATTATATACAAAAAAGTAAAAATGATGATATCTTTGATAATGTAATAAATTTTTTCCAAAAACACATAGAAATGGCTATAAAAAGCAAAAATCATGATCAATTAGTTGAATCTTTAATAGCTCAATCACAAACATACACTTACACTAATGATTTTACAAAGTTCTTGGAAAATGAAGTTAAAATCGTAATAATAAATCTAAACATGTATTTTATTGATTCACATTATATTCCATACTATAAACCGGTAGAAAAATTGTCCTGGGATGTATTAAATGATTTTCAAGGACATTTTACTAATGAACAAGTAATTGATGCAATAAATAATGCTTACGAATTCCTAGACAATGACTTATTAAAAGTACAAAAATATGATGTGATTGAAGTATTTAATGACATATTTAAACATTATAGTTTAACAGGAATAAATGGAAGAATACAAAGAAAATACTATAAAAGAGCATATAACATAATAAAAGATAGTAAAAAAAGAAAGAATAATAATAATGTTATAACTTTAGATAAATTCTTCTAAACTTATTTTTCAAACTTTTCTTTATCTAATGTTTTCACAACTCTTGCAGGAGTGCCCACTACAACAGCATAATCCGGCACATCCTTAGTAACCACAGCACAAGCTCCCACAATAGCATATTTACCAACACTTACTCCGGGTAATATTGTAGCACCTGCTCCAATCCAAGCACCTTCCTTAATTAGTACTGGTTTACATGTAAGTACCTGCCGGTCATATTCATCATGATTGTTAGAAATAACCTGAACGTTAGCTGCAAGCATCACGTTGTCTTCAATAGTTATTCCACCTCTGGCCATTAATAATGAATTACTGTTAATAAATACATTATTGCCTATCTTAATATGGTCATAGGCAGCTCCAGATATTGGAGCAACAATGTTACTATTTTCTCCAATATTATCACCAAGAAGCTCTTTTAACAATTTATTATATTCTTCACTGCCTGGCATTGTGTTATTTAGCTTAAATACAATTTCGTTCATTTTAACTGCTTGTTGTAATTCTTCACCAGACATTTCTCTCATATCTACACGTACTTCTTCACAATCCATAATATCATACCAATATTTTTTTCTTATTAATTATATATATGGTTAAATAAACATATAAATAACGAAAATAGGGGATTAATTATATGGATTTAGAACAATTCTATGAAGATATGAAAAACCAGAAAGAAATAGACTCAACTTCAGAAGATCATGTGTTTTTTGATGAAATGCTACAGGAAGCATTAAAAATTACGATGAAAATAAACAATGAATACCATACACTCGAAGAAATAAGGGAAATGTTCTCAGAACTAACAAATCAACCAGTAAATGATACATTACGTTTAATACCTCCATTTAATACTGATTGTGGAAAAAATATTCATATTGGTGAAAATGTATTCATAAATGCAGGATGTAAAATGCAGGACCAGGGAGGAATATACATAGGTGATGATTGTCTCATAGGACATAATGCTGTTTTTGCAACATTAAATCATGAAATGAATCCTGAACATAGAGGAAATTTACATCCAAAACCAATCAGGTTAGGAAACAAAGTATGGATAGGTTCTAATGTAACAATACTTCAGGGAGTAACAATTGGTGACGGAGCAGTAGTAGCTGCAGGAGCAGTTGTAACAAGGGATGTTCCTGAAAACACAGTAGTTGCAGGAGTACCGGCTAAATTTATTAAAAAAATAGAAACTGAATAAAAAAAAAGTAAAGGTTTTCTTATGAAAAAATATTATATCTTTGATTTTGATGGAACACTAGTAAACACATTCTATGATTCAGTAATTGCATATAACAAAGCACTCAGACAACATAATCTACCCGAATATGAATATGAATCATTAAGTGATATAGATTATACAGATTTCACGACAAATATGACAGAAGATATGGATGTACTAGTAACTTATGGTGAAAATCTAGAAAATGATGAAAAGAAATACACGAAACCATATCCTGGAGTAAAAAAAGTATTAAAACAATTAACCAGTGAAGGTAATGAAGTTGCAATATGCTCAAATAGGTCAGAAAAACAATTAAATGAATCTGTTGAAAAGTTTTTTAATGAAATACCATTCACACACGTAATAGGATACACTCCAGATGGAGGATTTAAACCACAACCAGTGGTAATAAACAGAATATTAAATGATGTTTCATACAACAAAGAAGAAATACTATACATAGGGGACAAACAAGAAGACATACAAACAGCCAAGAATGTTGATATAGATGCAGTAATAGTAACGTGGGGACAAGGAAACAAAGAAACATATAATGATGAATATCCAATAAAAATAATAGATAACATCAATCAACTACTAGAAATATAAATCAAAGGTATTGGTACCATGTTCAGAAAGATGAGAAGAAACAAACAGGAACTATCCAACAAAGAATGCATACAAATCCTAGAAAATCAACAAAGAGGTTTTCTGGCAGTGAGTGGAGAAAATGAATATCCATACACCCTACCCATGAACTATGTATACTATGATAAAAAAATAATATTTCACTCTGCAAGGGAAGGACATAAGATAGATTCCATAAAAAAACATGAAAAAGTATCATTCAGTGTAATAAATGAAGGCGAAAAAGTAGAAAATGACTGGTACTATATATTCAAGAGTGTAATAGTATTTGGTAAAATACGCATAATCCAAGATGAAAAAGAGAAATATGAAAAATTAACCATCTTGGGAGATAAATATTTCCCATCCAAGGAATATACTAAGATGGAAATGGACGCAGCATTTGACCAGGCATTAGTACTAGAATTAGAAATAGACCATATGACTGGAAAAATTGTAACAGAAAAGTGATGAAAAATGTTAAATAAAAAACTAGATAATGACTGGGACGAATTTCTAGAAAAACAGTATGAACACTTATATTTCCAGAAAATAGAAGCATTTGTTAAAAAAGAATACGAAACAAAAACAATTTACCCACCATACGATGATATATTCAATGCATTTAAGTATACACCATTGTCCAAAATAAAAGTAGTGATATTAGGTCAAGATCCATATCATGAACCAGGACAAGCACATGGTTTATCATTTTCAACTCCTGTAGGAAAACCAATACCAAGATCATTATCAAACATTTTCAAAGAAATAATGGATGAATATGGGTATGAAATACCAGATAATGGTTGTCTAGAAAAATGGGCAAAACAAGGAGTATTCCTATTAAATACTGTGTTAACAGTAGAAAAATCTAATGCAAATTCACATAGCAAATGTGGATGGCAAACATTCACAGATAATGTGATTAAAGAAATAAATAAACAAGAACAACCCATCGTATTCATGTTATGGGGAAAACAAGCAGAGAAAAAGAAAGAATTGCTTACAAATCCAAATCATTTAGTATTAATAACATCTCATCCAAGTCCTTTTTCTGCAAGAAGAGGATTTATGGGATGTAATCATTTTAAACTAGCAAATAATTTCTTAAAAGAAAACAATATAGAAGAAATAGATTGGAAACTTTAATTAATGCCGAGTGATTTCTTATACTCTTTAAATATTTCTTCTTTTTTATCAGAACTTAATTCACTACACTCTAATTCTTCCAGAGAAAATAATGTCATTTCATATAAGATTCTATTCACTTTTTTACCCTTTGATGTTAAAGAATACTCAGTATTCAATCTATTATTTTCATCCTGAATTTTAATGATTAAATCATTCTGTTCCATATATTTCAATGTTTGAGCAAGAGTAAAATTATTTAAGGACGGATTTGATTCCTGAAACTCTGAAAAATGTTTATTTCCCCTGAACATGTCCATAAGTATACATAATATCCATTTTCTATTAAAAAATTCTAATGTATCAACTACTGGACAAATATCCTCATTCTTCATAATTACACCTATATTCTATTATTCTATTCTATCATTTAAAAATATATTTGGTAATTCTGGAATTACAAAATATAATTATAGTTTATCTAATAAACTCAGTGTAAGAGGAAAAAAAATTATGAGATCAAAAATTGAAGAATATGAAGCAGTTGAAAAAGCTGCAATGAAATTTGTTAAAAGTGTAGCAGAAGGAGACAGTACTTACGCTAAAGAATTATTTATCGACGAAGCAGTATTGTTCGGATATCTTGATGGAGAATTAGAACATGGTTCTATTGAACAATTCTATAATAATGTAGATACAGTATCTGCAGGTGATAACTTCAATGCAAGAATTGACGTGTTATTACTTGAAGAAACATTAGCAGTTGTCCGTGTTTTAGAAGAAGGATGGGGAAGTAGAATAGATTTTACTGATGTTTTATTACTTCTGAAAATGGATGGCGAATGGAAATGTGTGGCAAAAGCATATAATCAGAATTCTGATACAATTAATTAATTATTTCTAAAATTCTAGTTCTAATGTTACAGGGCAGTGATCAGAACCAAATACCTGGTCTAATATTTCTGCCTTTTTAACATTATCCTTAATTTCTTCGTTAACATAGAAATAATCTAGTCTCCACCCAGCATTTCTATCTCTTGCTCGTGTACGATAACTCCACCAAGTAAAATTGTTTTCTCCTTCATCAAACATTCTGAATGTATCAACAAATCCTGCTTCTTCCAGTTTATCAAGCCATGCTCTTTCTTCCGGTAAGTAACCTGATTTTCCTTCACAATTTGCCGGATTATACACATCAATTGGGTGATGTGCTATATTATAATCACCAGTTATCACAACATTTTTTCCACTATTTTTCAACTCTAAAACAATATCAAGTAATGCATCACAGAATTCTACCTTGTAGTCAAGTCTTTTAGCACCAGTACCACTATTTGGGAAATAAATGTTAAATAGGATAAAGTCAGGATATTCTATTTTAAGAACTCTGCCTTCATTATCTAATTCTTCTATTCCCAGTCCTTTCTCGATAGTGACTGGTTCAATTTTAGTATATGTTCCAACACCACTATAACCTTTTTTTTTCTGCTTCGTTAAAATGATGGGAGAAACCTTCAGTGTTTAATAGCTTTTTAGGTATTTTCTCTTCTTCTGCACGTACTTCCTGAAAATTTATGATGTCTGCATCAGTATTTTCAAACCATGTCCAGAATTCTTCTTTTTTACTTACTGCTCGTATTCCATTTACATTCCATGATACTAATTTTATTGACATATATTTATTCCTCTATAAAACTATGGTTATACTTTGTTTTTTAATTCTTTTATCTTTTATTTTTATGATTACTTTTTAGTATATTAATATTACTTTAAATGTTTTTTAAAAAATTAGAGAAGTAATGAAAATTTTTTACTGAGTATTTATGCTAATAAATAAATATTGAAAGAAACATAACTATTATCAATAGATTAGATTTCTTTTCTATTAATCATATTATAAATTATATATGGTGTTTTTTAAATGAAAAAAATAGGAATATTAGTAGGAGTTTTAGTACTTATCCTCGCATTAGTAGCAGGAGTAAGTGCTGAAGGATCTGCTGCAAACGATGATAAAACATTTATCGTAGGTTTCGATGCAGAATTCCCTCCTTATGGATATAAAGCAGAAGATGGATCCTACACAGGATTTGACTTAGAATTAGCACAAGAAGTATGTAAAAGAAATGGATGGACTTTCAAAGCACAACCAATAGACTGGGATGCAAAAGACAGTGAACTAAGTTCTGGAACAATCGACTGTATCTGGAATGGATTCAGTATAACTGATGACAGAAAAGACAAATACACATGGTCAAAACCATACATAGACAACAAACAAGTTGTAGTTGTAAAATCAGATTCAGGAATTAACAGTTTAGCTGACTTAAAAGATAAACAAGTGGAAACACAAAAAGATTCATCAGCATTAAGTGCACTTGAAGGTGACAATAAAACAATTGCAGACACATTCAAAGGCTTAGTACAAATTGCAGATTATAACACAGCATTTAATGACTTAGCTTCTGGAGCATGTGATGCAGTAGCAATGGATTATAACACCGCAAAATACCAGGTAAAACAACATGGTGAAAGCACTTACAAAATATTAGGAGAAAATATCACATCAGAAGATTATGGTATTGGATTCAAATTAGGTAATAATGATTTAAAAGATAAAGTACAATCTACTTTAGATGAAATGCAAAAAGATGGAACCATCGCAAAAATAGCAGAAAAATATGCTGATTATGGAGTTCCTGAATCATTAATATCTGATTCACAATAAATATTTAAAATTTTATAGGCGAATAATAATATGTTATTAAGTACAGTTATCTCTGAATTATCTGAAGGAATGATTACTTCAATAGAGATATTCTTACTTACCTTATTATTCTCTATTCCTCTGGGATTACTTATCGCTGGAGGAAGAATGAGTAGTTTTAAACCCCTACAATGGTTAATGAAAATTTACATCTCTATAATGAGAGGTACACCATTGATGCTACAGTTAATAGTAGTATTTTTTGGACCTTACTATATTTTTGGAATGACTTTATCACCTGAGTATAGGATGATAGCAGTTATCATTGCTTTTTCAATTAACTATGCAGCTTACTTTGCAGAAATATTTAGGGGTGGAATTGAATCAATTCCTAAAGGACAGTATGAAGCAGCACAGGTACTAGGATATAATAGAATTGAAACATTCTTTATAATAATATTGCCTCAAGTAATCAAGATAGTATTACCTTCAATAACAAATGAGGTCATAACACTCGTAAAAGATACATCATTATCAGTCGTAATTGCACTTCCTGAAATGTTCACAGTAGCAAAACAAATTGCTGCAGCAGATGCATCAATCAGTGCATTACTAGTAGCAGGTGTGTTCTATTACGTATTTAATGTAATAGTAGCATTTGTGATGGAACGTTTCGAAAACAGACTAAGTTATTATGATTAAGGGGGGGATATCATGAGTTTATTAGAAATAAAAAATCTTAAGAAAAGTTTTGATGAGAACGTTGTTCTAAAAGATATTTCTCTTGATGTCAATAAAGGTGAGGTTTTATGTATTATTGGACCATCAGGTTCAGGAAAATCCACCCTTCTTAGATGTGTAACTAACTTAGAAACATATGATAGTGGAAAAATAAATTTTGATGGAACATTTGGTCTAGTATTTCAAAACTTTAACCTATTCCCACATCATTCAGTAATGAAAAATATTACTAATGCTCCACTAAAAGTTCAGAAAAGAAATAAAACAGAAGTATACGAGGAAGCTAGAAGTTTACTTAAAAAGATGGATTTATCTGATAAGGAAGATGCTTATCCATGTGAATTATCTGGTGGACAACAACAAAGGGTATCCATTGCAAGAGCATTAGCAATGAATCCTGATATATTATTCTTTGATGAACCAACTTCAGCATTAGATCCAGAATTAACTGGTGAAATTCTTAAAGTAATTAAGGATTTGGCTGCTGAAAAAATGACCATGGTTATAGTTACACACGAAATGACTTTTGCACGTAATGTTGCAGATACGATAGTATTTATGGATGATGGATATATCATAGAAAATGGAACTCCTGAAGAAGTATTTTCTTCAGATAATGCTAGGATGAAGGAATTCCTTGGAAAGTTCTATGATTAAATAGAATACTTTTTTTCTTATAAACAAGAAATATCTTTTCTTGTAACATCTTTTTTTTGAACTATTTTTTATTAACATTTTTAAATCATTATTATAAAATAATATATTGTATATTATAGAAGTGATATTTATGACAAAAAATTTAATCGCATATTTCTCAGCTAGTGGTGTAACAAAAAGCATCGCTGAAAAGATAAATAAAGTTGTTGAGTCAGATATTTTTGAAATTGTTCCTAAACAGTTATACACTAGTGCTGATTTAAATTGGAATGATAAAAACAGTAGGTCAAGTATTGAAATGAATGATAAATCTTCAAGACCTGAAATTGAATCTAAAATTGATGTAGCAGATTATGATACTATTATTCTTGGTTTTCCAGTATGGTGGTATACGGCTCCGACTATAATTAACACATTTATTGAAGAGAATAATATTTGTGATAAAAATATTTATGTGTTTGTAACTTCAGGGTCTACTGGTGAAACAGGTTCTTTTAATGATCTTAAATCTGCTTATCCGGAAAATAATTGGGTGGATGCTAAAAGATTAACTAGAAGTGTTTCTGATGATGAAATAGTGGAATGGCTTAATTAATTATTATTATTTTTTTATTATTCTCTATTTTTTTTGGGGTGTTGGTTATGAAGAAAGTTAAGATTACTGTTGTTAGAAAAGCTTGTTATGATGATTTGATTGAAAAATATGAGAATCCTTTAGAGAATCCCTGTGATATGAGGGAGGGTATGGTTTTTATTGCTAATGGTTGGAAAAAGCCTGATGATTTTTGTGATAGTGCATGGGAAAGTATTTCTTCATTTGTTATGACTCTTGCTTATGGTGGGGAGGATATTTATGATGGTTGGATGAAGGATAGTAGGTCTGCTATGATTTCTTGTAATGATGGTTTTAGGCCTGTTAGTTTTTATATTGAGGCATTGGATGAAGATGCTGATTAACCCACATTTTTATTACTTTTTTAGTAAAATATTAATACTATTTTTTATATATTATTATATAATTTTTAATAAATATCGAAATAACCTATAAAATATATGTTATAAAATTAAAAATAATAAAAAATATATAATATGGAGGAAGAAATGACAAACAACAAATACTTCATATCCAAAATGTGGGCATCAGATATTAAAAAAAGAGACTCAAAACGATGCATACTCTGTGGATCAAAAAAAGAACTAGAAGCACATCACATATTCGGAATAAGCCAATACCCCTATTTAACAACAGAACTAAACAACGGAATAACATTATGCAAAAAATGCCACAACAACTATCATAAACAATACAATGAAGTAAATTCAATAACCTGGACACAATTTCTCTTAAAAAACCAATACAATATAACAAACATGGAAATAAACTACTCAAACGGATACAAAGAAACAATATCATTACCCACAAACTCCAAAAACATACAACCATTACAAAATAATAACATCAAATCCACAATACTCCAAGAAATCAAAACAAGCAAATTTGCAGATACAAAAATACCATACAAATGGTTAATAACACAACTAAAAAACAAATATGGAATAAATAATGAAAAAATAACACACGAAATAAAACAACTAGAAACAAAAGGAATAATAGCCCACATAAACAAAAATGAATTAGAACTAATAATATGAAAAAATATTAACCACCAAAGTAACAAAACTTAAATATATGTCTACATATACAAACAACTAAAAAAGGTGAAATAAATGTCATTAGAAACAGCAAACATATTCGAACTAGCAAACTTGGTAGAATACCAAGAAAAAGCAGTAGTAAGTAAAGAAATAATCAAAAAAGAAACAGGAACAATCACAATATTTGCATTTGATAAAGAAGAAGGACTATCAGAACACACAGCACCATTCGATGCACTAGTACAAGTACTTGAAGGAACACTAGAACTAACAATAGACTCAAAAAAGTACACACTAAAACAAGGCGAAATAATAATAATGCCAGCAAATATACCACACGCATTACACGCCAAAGAAAGATTTAAAATGATACTATCAATGATAAAATCCTAAAAACAAAATCCCCACCAACAATCACTCCTTCTTTTACAAAATTTTTTTAATTATCTAATTCCATAATATAATACATGAACCAAACAAATAAATTAGTTAACAAAATAAAAGATCTAGAAATAGAACAATCAAATAAAGATTCTGAAGAAAATAATAAAATATCCAAGAGTCATTTAACAGAAGAAAACCTCGACGAATACTTAGAAAAAGTAGAAACAGACGAATACTCAAAAAATCTTTTAAACAAATACTTAGAGAAAAAATCAAAAAAATAATCAACACAACTCCAAATACAATAGAGGTTAAAATATGAAATATGATTTTGACACAATAACCGATAGAAGAAATACAAACAGTGTAAAATGGGACTACATAGACACACAAATACCCATGTGGGTAGCAGACATGGATTTTAAAGTAGCACCAGAAATACAAAATGCATTAAATCAACGAGTAAATCATGGAGTATATGGATATACATTAATACCAGATGAATACTATGAATCATACATAAACTGGTGGAAAAGAAAACATAACCTCACCATGAATCAGGAAGAAATAATCACTTCAATAGGAGTAATGCCATCAATATCAAGTATAATCAGGGAATTAACAGAAAAAAATGATACTATATTAATACAAACACCAGTATATCATGTATTCTTCTATGTAATTCAGGACAATAACCGAAAAGTATTAGAAAATCAACTAGAATATGATGGAAACAATTACTCAATAAACTTCGAAGATTTAGAAGAAAAATTATCAAGAAAAGAAACAAAAATGATGATACTATGTAATCCACATAACCCCATAGGAAAAATATGGAATACATATGAACTACAAAAAATCGACAAATTATGTAAAAAACATGAAGTAATCCTAATCTCGGATGAAATTCACTGTGATCTAGTAAATCCTGGAAAACAATACATACCATTTGAAACTATCACAACAAACAATGATAATATAATAACTTGTATGGCCCCAACAAAAACATTTAACATAGCAGGAATACAAAGCTCAATAGTTCATATACCTAACAAAAAATTGTATGACAGGTTAAATGAAAGATTCATGTTGGAAAGCATATCACATTTAAATCTTTTTTCTACAGTTGCAACAATAACCGCTTTTAATGAATGTGAAGAATGGTTAAAACAATTAAATGAATATATTTATCAAAACAAATTGTATGTGGATGAATATCTTAAAAAAAACATACCTCAAATAAAATTAGTACCATCAGAAGCTACATACCTATTATGGTTAGACTGCACAAAATTAAATATTAAATCAGAAGAATTCAACAACTATTTGAACAAAGAATATGGTGTCTACACATCACCAGGAAAACAATTTGGAGACAATGGAGATAAATTCCTCAGATTAAATGTTGCATGTCCGAGAGAAATGCTTAAAGAAGCATTAAATGGACTTAAAGAAGCAATATATACTCTGTAGAAAAAAGTATTTTAGTAAGAGATAACATAATACACTACAAAAAATAAAGGGGAAAAGTATGTACACAGAAAATACAATACTAATAGGAAGTAATGAAAATAAAAACGTGACACTATTACCTAAGCTAGCAAACAGGCATGGATTAATAGCTGGAGCAACAGGAACAGGAAAAACAATAACATTAAAGGCAATAGCTGAATCATTTAGTGACATGGGTGTGCCAGTATTTCTAGCAGACATGAAAGGAGACATATCTGGACTTTCAAAAATTGGAGAAGCAAATGAGAAAATCACTGAAAGAATCGAAAAATATGATTTAAAAAATAAGGGATACAATTTTAAATCATACCCTGTTGAATTTTGGGACTTATTCGGTGAAAAAGGAATACCAATAAGAGTCACAATATCACAAATGGGACCAAATTTACTATCCAAAATACTAAACCTAACAGAAGCTCAGGAAGGAGTATTAAACATTGTATTCAAAGTAGCAGATGAAGAATCATTATTACTGATTGATATCAAAGATTTAAAAATAATGATAAATCACGTAACAGAAAATAAGGATAAGTATGAATCACAATATGGTAGTATATCAACAAGAAGTGCAAATACAATAATAAGATCATTATTAACCCTAGAAGAACAAGGAGGAAATAACTTCTTTGGAGAACCATCATTAGAACTTGAAGACTTTATTCAATGTGATGATGAACAAAAAGGAATAATAAATGTATTGGATGCAGTTAAACTATCATTAGCTCCTGATTTATATTCAACATTTTTATTATGGATGCTCACTCAATTATATGAAACTTTACCAGAAGTAGGTGACCTAGAAAAACCTAAATTTGTATTCTTCTTTGATGAAGCACACTTATTATTTGATGGGATGAGTCCAGTATTCCAGAAGAAAATAGAACAAATTGTAAGATTAATTCGTTCAAAAGGAGTGGGATTATATTTCATATCTCAAAGTCCTGCAGACATACCTGATGAAATACTTTCACAGTTAGGTAACAGGATACAACATGCATTAAGAGCATACACTCCTAAAGATCAGAA
Organism: Methanosphaera sp.; assembly: GCA_017431845.1. Lineage (GTDB taxonomy): Archaea > Methanobacteriota > Methanobacteria > Methanobacteriales > Methanobacteriaceae > Methanosphaera. Next base: position 70,281 of record JAFRKG010000120.1, read on the forward strand.
AGCAGTTAAAGTTGCTGCAGAATCATTCAGACCAAATCCGGAGTTCAATACGCAGGATGTTATATCAAGTTTAGGTATTGGTGAAGCATTAGTTTCCTTGCTGGATGAGGAAGGAGTTCCGGGTATCGTTGAAAAAGTGGATATAATTCCACCACAAAGTTATAATGGTGCAATAGATGATTCATACAGACAGGAACTAATTAATATTTCATGTAATAAGGAGAAGTATGTGCAAGCTATAGATAGAGAATCAGCATATGAATTATTATCCCAGAAAAAAGAAACAGTACAGGAACCAGCTGTACAGGAACCAGTAGTTCAGGAACCAGAAGTTCATGAAATACAACATGAACCAGTCAATCAACAACCAGAACAAGAAGAAAAGAAAGGATTCTCACTACAAGACACTATACAACAAACAATAAATGACCTTGACTTCAATCCGAACACAACCACAAAAAGAAGAAACACTGGATCCTCACGCAATTCAGGCAAATCAGAAATAGATAAAATAGTACAATCAGCAACAAACACTATTGTAAGAGAAGCAACAAGACAAATTACAAGAGGACTCTTCGGACAACTAAAATTTAAATAAGTTCTGTGTACTTAGTAGATTTTCCCCTACATTTAGTAACAGGATATTTAATCTCATTCTTTTCTATTTTTTTAAGCATAATCTCCTTAATATCAACATTCATTGTAATAGCCATAAGATACGAATATATTAACACATCAGCTAATTCTTCCTCTACATGTTCAACATCATATTCATCATCCCACTGAAAGTTTTCTAAAAGCTCACCAGATTCAATGGATATTGATTTAGCCAAATTTTCTAAAGTCTGAAATTGTTTCCAATCTCTGTCATCCCTAAATTTAATAATTCTGTCAATAACTTCCTTCATAATTATCACCATTAATCCACACTATTCTAATGTTTACAGTTTCCAATACTAAAATTTTATTATTCTTTACTAACATATGAAATAATAGAATAATTTCTTAATAACAAAAAAAATTTTAACTCATTTAACAAAGATATTTAACATCACATTTTTACAGGGATTTTATGGAAAAACGTTCTAACTTAGACTTTAATGATGTATTCTCAACTTTACAACAAAACCTATTAGATATGGGTTTAAGGAATAATCTGCTTAATTTTAAAGAAGTTGCTAGAACAATTCCTATTGTTGATATAGACTTAACTGATTTATATAATTCATTAGTTTCAAATAGAAACAAACTTAGTTTTTTACCCAAATCATCAGGAGAACAAGAGGACGAAACATGGTATGTTCCAGTTGAAACAGATCAACAAGAGGAGTTACAATTACAAACAACACTTTCAGAAAAAGATTTACAGAAAAGATTATTTTCATTATTCCAATATTACAGGACAAGTGTACAGGATTTAGGATATAATAATCTATTTTTAGCATTAGGATTTGTAGAATGGACTCAACAAAAGGATAATTCTGCACATTTAGCACCATTAATACTAGTACCTGTAGAATTATCAAGACGCTCAGTAGGTTCACCATTTAAATTACATTGGACTGGAGAAGACGTATCACTAAACCTATCACTCAAACATAAACTACAAGATCAAGGAGTTTACCTGCCTGAAAGAGAAAACATTGAATCACAGAATGATTTAGTAGAATACATTAATGATGTTAAACGTCAAATAGAAATTAAGGATGGATGGACAGTATCAGATAAAGTGTATGTCAGCACATTCAGTTTCAAGAAATTTGTAATGTTCAAAGACTTAACATTAGAAAACTGGTCCGAAAACATAAATAATAGTGAAATAGGAAGATTATTCGGGTTAAGTGAAGTAGAATCCTTTGACTCTTTTAATATAAAAAAGATTGATGAAGAACTAAATCCATTAGAAGTATATAATGTGGTAGATGCTGATTCTTCACAAATAGCTGTTATAGAAGATGCAAAGAAAGGACATAGTTTAGTAGTGGAAGGACCACCAGGAACAGGAAAATCACAGACAATCGTAAACCTTATCTCTGAATTACTTGCAAACAATAAGAAAATACTATTTGTAAGTGAAAAAATGGCAGCACTTGATGTAGTAAAAAAGAGGATGGATACCATAGGATTAGGGGATTATTGTCTTGAATTACATAGTAATAAAACCCGTAAAAGAGCATTCCTAGATGACTTAAACAACTCTTTAATACAAGATAAGATAGAAGTCAAAGAATATGAGGATTATGATAAACTAAAACAATCCATTCAAACATTAAACGATTACAGAGAATTAATCAGAACAAAATATGGAAACACTAATCTATCAATATACGATTTAATAGGAATGTATGAATATAAATATCAGGAATTAGAACAGTTAGGACAAAAAGTTTACAAGTTCAACTTACCAAATCTAAAAGAATTCACATCACAAAAACGTACAGAAGTAATATCAAATATAGATGCAATAGCAGAAATTTACAATTTAATATACCCTATTAAAAATAACCCATGGAACTATACAAACATTAATTACATATCACCTGATGAAGTTGATAATATCAACTCAAAATCATCCGAAATTGATGTGAACATGAGGAATATCGTTGACGATATTGAAAAATTCTCACAAATAACAGGAATAAAAAAGCCAACAAATTACTCTGGAATAAAGAAATTCATCCAACAAGGAAAACTATTACTATCTGATCAAGACTATCAGTCAGATGAAACAAAACTCAAAGAAATAGTAAATGCAGTACAAGAATACCAGAATAATTACAGTAACAGCACTATTGACATTACAAAGATAGATATTGGACCAATAAAGGAAAGATTTGATGAATTAATAATTCAGGTAAATTCATTAGAAATATCATATGACATAATGTTCCATTTAGAGGTACAAGTACTATTATCTCAATTAAAAGAAGCAAACAGACTCAAAAACGAGTCACCAGTAAAACAAGCATTAAATGACCCAGATATTCATCAAAAATTTTATCAATTCAGATCAAACAAGGATTCATTCACAAAATTCATGAATAAGGATTATAAACGATCCAAAAATGAACTAAAAAGTTACTACTTGCAAGACGTGAATGATGAAACAATAACAAAAGACTTTGATAATTTACTAAAGTGGGATAATGATGTAAGAAGTGTAAGAAACAAAGTAATACCATATGCAATAAACCAGAATATCAGTGAAGAAAAACTCATATACGTACTTGAAAGATTAGTAGGAGTATTTGATGAAGTCAATGAAATAAACCATAAAATATCAAAATTATATAATAAAGAATATTTCAAGACACTGGATGAACTAAAAAGTAAAATAGATTCATTAAACAATCAAAAAGAACTGAAAAATTATATTGATGAAAACAACACCCTTGCTAAATCATACTTTAAGTCATGGGATAATGTTAACACAGATTTCACACAATTAGTCAGTGAATATGATAATATTTCTAAGTTTGCAAAAAACGATAATCAAACAGTACTGAATGTTGATGAGGATACAAAACGAGAATTACAATTCTCTATAAATAACTTGGAAACGGCAAGTAATGAATTAATTGAAGACTATGAATATCTTAATTCAGTACTACACTTCAAAGATAAATTAAGTAAAAGAAACATTAACTCATTAAGAATACAGGAATTTAACGAATTAATACAAGGAATATCCGAAAACATACTCTCACTAAGTAATTGGAGTCAATTCAATACGTACTGCAGTCAATTTAATGATAAGTACACTAAAGAATTAATTAATCTGATAAAGCAGGATAAAGTTAAATCAGAGGCAATAGTACCATTATTTGAATATAACTTTGCTAATAATATATTGAAAGAAGTATTTGATAAAAGTGAGGTGCTGAAAAACTTTAACTCCAATATTTATGAGAAAAACATTAAACAATTTAAAGAATTGGATCTTGAAACAATAAATCTTAACAGATACAGAGTAAAACAGATACTGGATGCAAAGAGACCAAACATTGCCGGAAGCATAATACCAACATCACAACTGGGCATACTTGTTCATGAAATGAATAAGAAACGAAACCATAAGTCTATACGACAAGTACTGAATGAATGTCCGGATACTGTAACAGATATAAAACCATGCTTACTTATGAGTCCATTATCTATTGCACAGTACCTTGATACAAAAACATATGAATCCTACTTTGATTATGTGATATTTGACGAAGCTAGTCAAGTAAAAATTGAGGATGCCATAGGTGCATTATTAAGAGGAAAACATTACATTATTATGGGGGATACTAAACAATTACCACCAACAGCATTCTTTGATGTTGAAACTAATGTAGAATCACAGGAAGCTGAGGATATGCATGTGCAAGATGTTGAAAGTATTCTGCATTTCTGTAAAAGTGTATTACCATACCGTATGTTAAAATGTCATTACCGTAGTAGGCATGAATCATTAATAGCAGTTTCAAACCTTGAATTCTATAACAATGATTTATTCATATATCCTTCACCGATGAGAGATTCTAAGGAATTAGGACTTAAACTTCAATATAATCCAAACAATGTTTATGATAAAGGAAAAACAAGACAAAATATTGGAGAAGCTCAGGAAGTGGTACAGTATGCCTTAGAACATTTTGGCAGATATGGTTTTACAAAAAGTCTCGGTATTGGAACGTTCAGTGTAGCACAAAAGAATGCTATACTGGAAGAGTTAGAACATAGGTTACAGGAAAATCCTGAACTTGATCCATATTTTAACACTACTGGTGATAAATCTTTCTTTGTAAAGAATATTGAGAATATTCAGGGTGATGAAAGGGATGTTATGCTTATAAGCGTGGGTTATGGATTTGATAATGAACATAACTTATCTATTAGTTTTGGTCCATTAAACAATGAGGGTGGGGAACGAAGACTTAATGTTCTCACTACACGTGCAAAGGAAAAATGTGTTGTTTTCTGTAATTTCAAATCGGCTGATATGCATTTGTCACCTAGAACTCCTAAGGGTGTTCAAGTACTTAAGACATATCTTTATTATGCAGAGCATGGTAAGTTCCCTTCAGATTATGTTGATGAAGAAGGATTTGACTCTGAATTTGAAGAATCAGTATATAACTTCTTAACACATAAAGGATTTAATGTTGAAAAAAGAGTAGGTTGTGCGGGTTATCGTATAGACTTGGCGGTATATAATCCGAGCAATGATGATGAGTATGTTCTGGCAATAGAATGTGATGGATCAGAGTATAATAATTATTCTTCTGCAAGAGAAAGAGATAGGATACGTCAGAACATTCTTGAAGGTTTAGGATGGAATTTTTATAGGATTTGGTCAACTGACTGGTATCATAACAGGGAAAGTGCTAAACAAAAATTGTTAGTGGCAGTTAATAAGGCTATTAAACAAAAGAATGAGAGTTCAATTAAAAGTCTTGATCAAATTGATGGGGTTAATTCTAATATTGAAAACAAGGTTATTAAACAAAAAAATGAATCAAATATAGATGCTATTAAAAATAATATTGAAAGTAATAATCAAGTACAAGATAATGAATTATCCCAACAAGAAAACAATATCTTAGAAGATAAACCTAATAAATCCAAAGATGAATTTGCACAAATATTTGAAGTATTGGATGAAGTAGAAGGTCCTCCAAAAATACGAGATATTAGCGAAATAAGACCATCTTCAAATAAAAATAACAACACAACAGACAACAAAAACGAACAACCAAAACCAAAAAATATTCAAAACACAACAAATCAAACACTAAAAGAAGATAAAACAGAAAATAAAGAGAATAAAGAACAAACCAAAGCCATACTAGCAGAAGACAAACAGGAAACTCAAAAAGAAGAGGGTATAACTGATAAAATACAATCAAAAATAGAAGTAAAAAAAGTAGAAAAAAGAGAAGCAACAACAGAAAATCAATACATATACTACGAAAACGAAATAGAAACAGAAGACTTCTATTCAATACCAGAAACACAAGTAATTAAAATAATAGAAGACATTATACAAACAGAAGCACCAATACATAGAAATGAAATATACAATAGACTAAAAACAGTATATAACGTAAAAGCAACAAAAAAATTTAAAACAAGAATCGATACAATGATAAATACATTATTACAAACATCACACGAAATATACGTTAAAAATAATTATTATTATATATTTAAAAAAGATGTAACAGTTCGAAAAAGAAACAAACCAAATATAGACTACATTTCTGATGATGAAATAGTAGAAGCAATAAACCAAGTACTTATACTAAACTCATCTGTAAAAATAAATCAGTTAAGTAAAGAAGTATCAAAACTATTTGGTTTCAAATCATTATCTGCTAAAACATCAAACAAGATTAATGAAGTAATCAGTTACCTAAGATTCTCAGGAAAGTTAAGTATTGATGATAGTTCCATTGTTACCATAACAGATAATACTTAATTTTCATCTATTTTATTTTATTTAAAAAA